>CAJMPK010000001.1 GCA_905215205.1 uncultured bacterium
GCCCTCCTTGCCGATGGCGAGCGAAAGCTGGTCGTCGGGCACGATCACGCCGGCATAGGCCTTCTCCTCGTCGATGAGGACGCGGGTGACCTTGGCGGGCGACAGGGCGTTGGCGACGTAGACGGCCGGATCGGCATCCCACAGGATGACGTCGACGCGCTCGCCGCGGAGCTCGCCCACGACAGCGCGAACACGGCTGCCCTTGGGGCCGACGCAGGCGCCCACGGGATCCAGACGGTCGTCGAGCGAGTGGACGGCGACCTTGGAGCGCTGGCCGGGCTCGCGGGCGATCGACTTGATTTGGACGGTGCCCTCATAGATCTCGGGCACCTCCTGCTCAAACAGACGACGCATGAGCTCGGGGTGGGTACGGGAGATGACAATCGGCGGACGGCTGTGCTCGCCACGAACCGGCTGCAGGTTGGAGTTGGGGTCGCGAACGTCGATGATTACGGCCTTGATGTGCTGGTTGTGCAGATAGCGCTCGCCCATCGGACGCTCGTTGCGCTCGTTCTCGTAACGGCGCTGGTCAAAATGCGGCAGCTCGGCCTCGACGCCATCGCGGATCTTGACGATCGTGAAGTCGGGCGTGGACTGCAGCACGGTACCGCTGATGAGGTCACCGATACGGCCGGAGAACTCCTCGTAGATCTGCTCGCGGGCGGAGTTGCGCACAATGGCGTTGATCTCGGCCTTGGCGTGCTGAGCGGCGATGCGGCTCGTGTTCTTAGGGGTGACGTCGATCTCCTCGAACTCGGTGAAGTTGCCCTCCTCGTCCATGGAATCGTCGATCGGCTCCAGACGGTAGACGTAGATCTTGCCGGTGGTGCGGTCGATGGTCACCTTGGCGCCCCACTCAAGATGCAGGATCTCGGCATAGCTCTTGGCGAGCGACTGCTCCAGGCGGTCGATCAGGTAGAGCTGGTCGATGTGCCTCTCCTGGCAAAGCTCCATCAGGGCGGACATCATGTCGGATGCTGCCATCTTACTTTCCTTCCTTCGCGGGCTTGAAGTCGTAGGTGGGCTTCAACTTGCACTTTTTAACATCAGAGAAATCGAGGGTAACGGACTCGCCGCCCTCGAGCTCGAGGGTCACGCTCGTCTCGGTGGCAGCGGCAATCTTGCCGGCGTACTTGCGACGGCCCTCGGTGGCGGTGGAGGTGAGCTCGCAGTTCTCGCCCACAAAGCGGGCAAAGTCACTCGGGCGGCGCAGCGGGCGCGCCATACCCGGGCTCGACACCTCGAGCGTATAGCTCGAAGAGATGGGGTCGAGCTCCTCAATCACATCGCCGACCCACTTGGTGTTGGCCGTGACGTCGTTGAGCGACAGGCTCTGACCCTCGGCGCCCTCGATACGCACACGCACGCAGGGGGCCTTGGTGGCGCCCACGAGCTCAACGTCGACAATGTCGACATCGTGCTGGGGAGCGACGGCCTCGAGCGCGTCGATGATCGCCAGCTCGGTCTTGGTCTTGACCATTGCGGCACCTCCATCCATACAAAAAAGAAGCGGGGCCGAAACCCCACTTCTTTCAATTACTACTTCATTTGCAAGCAAACTATACCAATACCTGCGAAAACGTGCAAGCGTCAACGAAATTCGCAGGTCAGCGCGCCCACAGCTTCTCCACAAGAATAGGACAATTAGACGAGGGCTCCTGTGCGGTGCTCCCCAAAAGCCCCAAAACGGGCCATGCGTCCCAGCGCGCCGACCCAATCGGGCCCTATGGGCATTCCATCCCTGGACACACATCGGCCAGACTAGAGCTGAGAGGCATTCTGTAGCGAGAAAGCCTGCCGCACGCATTGACCGTACAACCTTCCAGTATCTCTACGGCAAGGAGGCACCATGAAACGTCTAGGCACCCTCTGCGCGACCGCGCTCGTCGTCGCTGCCTGCTCGTTCGCTCTGGCGGGCTGCAACAACATCGATGGTAAAACCGGACAATGCGAGCCGGACCTCGGCAGCACCAAAGCCATCGAGAAAACGACGCCTTCGGAGCGTTTCGACAAAATAGACGAAGATAGAGTCGATCCCCAGGGTTTAGGTCCCGACCCTCAAGAACAGTTCCCCATCGACCTTGAGGCAGACGAGAACGTCCATGTTGCCTGCGTGGGCAAGGACACGGATGGCTACGGTGACGCCGTGTTGGTCTTTGCGATAACAAACAACAACGATGTCGACATGATGTTTGGCGATGTCGATGCTTATGCCTACGCCAACGGTGTCGTCCGCGACGTGCGCATGCGCCAACCCGTCGCCGAAGGCGAAGAAACGACCGCGATGCTCACCTTTGTAGGCACCTTCGACGATCCGGACTTTGACGTGAACAACGACCTCAACGACATCTACCTCAACATCTGGATGTTCGAGGAGCAGACGGGCAACGTCTACTTTAGGGACCTGGTGCACATTCCGTAGAGGATGACACTCGACACAAGCCAAGCATGGCATATAACGCAAAACGAGGGGCGACCCAGCCGGATCGCCCCTCGTCTTTTGTGCGTCAACTATGTGCGCGAGGTTTACTTAACCACCAGGTTGACCAGCTTGCCGGGCACGCAGATGGCCTTGACGACCGTCTTGCCCTCGGTCCACTTGGCGACGGCAGCCTCGGCGGCAGCCTGCATTTCCTCGTTGGAGGCATCGCAGGCCACGTCGATGCGGCCACGGACCTTGCCGAGCACCTGGACGACGATCTGCACCGTGTCCTCGATGGACTCGGCCAGGTCGAACTCGGGCCAGGCGGCGGTGTAGGCGTTGCCCTCGCAGCCGAGCGCCTCGTGCCACAGCTCGTCGGCCCAGAACGGGCAGATGGGCGCCAGAACGCTCACGATGTCCTTGGCCACGCCGTAGCACAGGGCCTTGTCGCGGTCAGCACCCTCGGTGGCGTTGAGGTAGGCGCTCGCCGCGTTGACGAGCTCCATGACGGCCGAGATCGCGGTGTTGAACTGGCCGCGATCGAAGTCCTCGGTGCACTTGGCAATGGTGCGGTGACGCTCGCGGTAGAGCTTCATCGCGGTCTCGTCGAGCACGGACTTGTCGAAGGCCACGTTGGCGTCACCCGACTGGACGAGCTGCCACACGATACGCCAGGCGCGCTTGATAAAGCGGTTGGCGCCCTCGACGGCCTTGGGATCCCAGTCGAAGTCCTTCTCGGGCGGGGCGATAAACAGGATCGCCAAACGCATGGTGTCGGCGCCGTAGGGCTCGATAACCGAGCTCGGGGGCACGACGTTGCCCTTGGACTTGGACATGGTGTCGCCGTTCTCGTCCTTGACCATGCCCTGGCACAGCAGGTTGGTGAAGGGCTCGTCAACGCTCAGCAGACCCAGGTCGCGCAGCGCCTTGGTAAAGAAGCGGCTGTAGAGCAGGTGCAGAATGGCGTGCTCGATGCCGCCGATGTAGTTATCGACGGGCATCCAACGGTCGGCCGCCTCGCGAGAGAAGGGCAGCTCGGTGTTGTGCGGATCGGTATAGCGCAGGTAATACCAGCTGGAGCAGGTGAAGGTGTCCATGGTATCGGTCTCGCGCTTAGCCGGGCGGCCACAGACCGGGCAGGTGGTCTCGTAGAAGTCCTTGCACTCGGCGAGGGTCTCGCCGGCGCCCAGGTCCAGGTTCTCGGGCAGCGTCACCGGCAGCTGATCCTCGGGCACGGGCACGATGCCGCAGTGCTCGCAGTGGATGGCCGGGATGGGGTTGCCCCAATAGCGCTGGCGGCTGATGAGCCAGTCGCGCAGACGGAACTCGACCTTGCGACGGCCGCAGCCCATGGCCTCGAGGTCGGCCACGATGGCAGCCTCGCCCTCGGAGTGCTTACCGCCGCGCATGCCGGTGTATTTGCCGGACTGGACGAGCGTGCCCTCGGCAGCGTGGGCGCAGTCCCAGTCGACGGTCTCGGCATGGAAGGTGTCGATGGTCTCGCCGCTGGCCTCGACAGCAGCGCGATCGTCATCGTCCAGGATGATCGGCACGATCGGCAGGTCGTACTTGCGGGCAAACTCAAAGTCGCGCTGGTCGCCACAGGGAACGGCCATGACGGCGCCGGTGCCGTAGTCGGCCACGACGTAGTCGGCAACCCACACGGGGACCTTCTCGCCGTTGACGGGGTTTACCACATAGCGGCCCGTGAAGGCACCGTGCTTCTCGAGGGTGCCCTGGGCACGCTCGACGGCAGAGATATGCTTGGAGTCCTCGACAATCTTGGTCACGGCCTCCTCGTACTCCGTGCCCTCGACGAGCTCGTGCAGGCCGGCGTACTCGGGAGCCAGGACAAAGAAGGAGACGCCAAAGAGCGTATCGGCACGCGTGGTGAAGACGGTGATCTTGCCCTCGTCGCCCTCGATGGGCTCGCCATCCTGGTCGCACAGGGTAAAGTCGACCTCGGCGCCCTCGGAGCGACCGATCCAGTTAGCCTGCATCTGCTTGACGCGCTCGGGCCAGCCGGGGAGCTTCTCCAAGTCGTCGAGCAGCTCCTGAGAGTACTCGGTGATCTTGTAGTACCACTGCTCCAGGTCGCGCTTCTCGGGCTCGGTGCCGCAGCGCCAGCACTTACCCTCGGTAACCTGCTCGTTGGCCAGAACGGTCTTGCAGGTGGGGCACCAGTTGACCGGGTTCTTCTTGCGGTAGACCAGGCCCTTTTCCCACATCTTCTCAAAGATCCACTGACCCCAGCGATAGTAGTCGGGGCTGCAGGTCTTGACCATGCGATCCAGATCGTAGGAGAAACCCATGCGCTTCATCGTGGCGAGCGCCTGGTCCATGTTCTTATACGTCCAGGCGGCAGCCTGCGTGTTGTGCTTGATGGCGGCGTTCTCGGCGGGCAGGCCAAAGGCGTCAAAGCCGATGGGATGCAGCACGTCGTAGCCGCGCATGCGGGCCTGACGGGCCATGGCATCGCCGATCGTATAGTTGCGAGCGTGGCCCATGTGCAGGTCGCCCGACGGATACGGGAACATCTCGAGCACATACTTTTTGGGCTTGCTGTCGTCGGTGTCGACGGCAAAGAGGTTGGAGTCCTCCCAGGCCTTCATCCACCTGGACTCAATGGCCTGCGCGTCGTAGACAGGGATCTCGTCCTTATGATCTGTGCAATCGCACATATCAGCTCCTTTAATCTTAGCTGGGGTCGGTCGGCTTAGCTTTATTCGCTACTGCGGACAGTCCTGCGCAAGACGAAGAGCACATTTAGTGCTCTTCTTTGCGTGCGGAACTTGTAGCGAACAAAGCTAAGCCGCCCGACCCTAAGGTTGACTCGACTGATAATAGCAAATACGACAAGCGAGATGCCTGCGACTTGCAGGCATCTCGCTTTATCTAAATAACGTGGTTGTGAATCAACCGCTAATTGTTACCCGCCCAAGCATGATCGGGTTTTCCAAGTGCCGCAGATTGCCGTGAAAGAGGAGCGACGCGTACTTTGGTACGCGAGCGACGGTTTGAACGGCAAGGTGCGGTGCTTGGGAAAGCCGCTTAGCGGTAGGAAACGCTCTGCTGAGAGTCCTTCACGACTACGTCGTGGGCGCCGCCTTCGACGATGGAGGTGGAGCTGACCAGCGTTAGGCGTGCCTTTTCCTGGAGCTCGGGGATCGAGAGGGCACCGCAGTTGCACATCGTGGACTTGACCTTGTAGAGCGTGCCGCCCACGCCGTCCTTGAGGGAACCGGCGTAAGGAACGTAGGAGTCGACGCCCTCGACGAAGCTGAGCTTCGCGGCGCCGCCCAGGTCGTAGCGCTGCCAGTTGCGGGCACGCGCAGAACCCTCGCCCCAGTACTCCTTCATGTACTGGCCATTGACGTTGACGCGCTCGGTCGGGCTCTCGTCGAAGCGGGCGAAGTAGCGGCCCAGCATCATGAAGTCGGCACCCATGGCAAGGGCGAGCGTCATGTGGTAGTCGTAGACGATGCCGCCGTCGGAGCACACGGGCACGTAGACACCGGTCTCCTCGTAGTACTCGTCGCGAGCGCGGCAGACGTCGATTAGCGCGGTGGCCTGGCCACGGCCGATACCCTTGGTCTCACGGGTAATGCAGATGGAACCGCCGCCGATACCGACCTTGATGAAGTCGGCACCGCAGTCGGCCAGGAAGCGGAAGCCCTCGGCGTCGACGACGTTACCGGCACCGACTTTGACGTCCTCGCCGTAGTTGGCGCGAATCCACTCGATGGTGCGCTTCTGCCACTCGCTGAAGCCCTCGGAGGAGTCGATGCACAGAACGTCGGCACCGGCCTCGATGAGCAGCGGCACGCGCTCGGCATAGTCGCGGGTGTTGATACCGGCGCCGACCATGTAGCGCTTGTCGTTATCGAGCAGCTCGTTGGGGTTGGTCTTGTGGCTGTCGTAGTCCTTGCGGAAGACAATACCCATCAGGTGATCGTTGTCGTCGACGATCGGCAGGGCGTTGAGCTTGTTGTCCCAGATGACGTCGTTGGCAACCTTGAGGCTGATGTTCTTGTCGCCCACGATGAGCTGCTCACGCGGGGTCATGAACTCGGAGACCTTCGTCTGGTGGTCATCGCGGCTGGGGCGATAGTCACGGCTGGTGACGATGCCCAGGAGCTTACCCTTGGGAGTGCCGTCGTCGGTGACCGGCATAGTGGAGTGACCGGTCTTCTCCTTGAGCTCGATGACCTGCTCCATGGTCATGTCGGGGGTCAGCGTGGAATCGGACTGAACGAAGCCGGCCTTGTGATCCTTGACGGCCTTGACCATAGCGGCCTCGGACTCGGCGCTCTGGGAACCGTAAATGAAGGACAGGCCACCCTCGGTAGCGAGCGCGACACCCATATCGACGCCCGAGACGGACTGCATGATGGCGGAAACCATGGGGATGTTCAGGGTGATTGCCGGCTTCTCACCGCGCTTAAAGCGGGTTAGCGGCGTCTTAAGAGAGACGTTGTTGGGGATGCACTGCGAGGACGAGTAACCAGGAACCAGCAGATACTCCGAAAACGTGTGGGACTCACCGGGAAAGAACGTAGCCATGTTTCTCCTTTTTCCATGCGACCGGTCGGCTGCAGGCCTCGTAGGACCCAGCCCAACCTTGGGCGCCCAATACTGGGGAAGTATCTTAACGCACTTTGACTGCTACAATGCATGATTTAAGAAGAGCACACGAGGGTTTGACGCAGGCTTTGCGTTTGCCCAGCAAACACTTTAGCGGGGAGACGTGGAGCGTATGGAGTACAAAACGACGGCAAAGTTGGTCATTCAAGCGTGCGACAAGGATTTGCCGGGCGTGTTCGGCCACGGCTGCGTCTTGTTGCTGCAAGGCATCGCCCGCGAGCATTCGCTCAACCGCGCCGCCAAGACCATGGGCATGGCGTATTCCAAGGCCTGGCGCATCGTGAACGAGGCCGAAGGCCAGCTGGGCTGCAAGCTCATCGAGCGCGACGGTGCCCGCGGATCCACCCTCACCCCCGCCGGCGAGCGAGCCATAGCGGCCTACGAGGAGCTGCAGGGCGACATCAACAACGTCATCGCCACCAAAGCCAACGCCCTCATCGCCAGCATCAAAGAGTAGCTAATTTGCGGAGAGCGTTGTCTAGGACGGACGCTACGACCAGAGGATTGTCGGTGCCAGCGAAGAGGCGGATGGTGCTCCCCTGCTTGCCGCGTGGGGCCGAAAGGCGCGTCGTTGCGCCGCCGGCGGGCGATGTGCGAAACTCCCCCGGCAAAACAACGAACAGATCATCCGCGCTACGCTCGATAAGATCAAATTCAACTGCCGGACCAAAGCCGTGCTCGAGGATTCCCGTTGCAACCGCATGGTCGGGATGCGAGCTCAGCCCGGGATAGCGCACGTTGCGCACCATCTCGTTGGCGGCCAGATACTCGGCCAGCGCACGGGCGCGGTCGAAGTGTGCCTGCATGCGGGCGTCGAGCGAGGAAAGCCCGCGCTCCAGCACGTCGGCCTCCTCGGTAGAAAGGTCGAGCGCCAAAGCACCGCAGCCCGCATACAACGCATGCGCGCACTCGGCAGCAGCATCCACACGATGGCGCTTGAGCTGCGAGCGCGCGACCGAAGCGGCAACGAGCTTGCGCGGAGCCTTACCGGCGCACACGCGGTCAAGTGCCTCGAACGACAGCGCGGCACCCAACCGCAGCGGATCGCAGCCAAAGACGCATGCCACGGTGTTGTCCACAACCAGCAGCGCATGGGCCTCGCGAGCCGCTCGACCCAGCGCACGCAGATCGGGCACGCGCAGTCCAAACCCACCGATGGAGTTGACGAACCACCACAGATGCGGCCCCTCGGCATCAAATGAAGCATCAAAGCCCTCGGATGCGGCGGCAAACGCCTCGGCGGACGGTGAGCCCACCATAGCCACGTCGCAGGCATCAAAGCCGCGCGCAAAGGCTTCGGCAAAGTCATCCGCAAAGGCCACCAGGCGGTCACCGGGGCGCACAATCCCCAATTGCGACAACGCTGCTGGCACATGCGAGGCCGCGAGCAACCGCGCTTCACGCGCGCCGGTCCTCAAAGCCCAGGCCTCTTCTAGCTGCTGTACGCCCATGCGGTACCGTCCCTTCAAAACAAAAACCCACGATGCGGGTGTTCCCCGCATCGTGGGCAACGGCTGCAGTATAGCGCCGATATGCGACGACTCGCCTAAATGCTGAGCGTATGGTAGTTTATGTTCGCGCCCGGAGCGTCAACGGCCACGCCATAGGACTCGGGATAGATGCGCGTCGAGAACACGAGCGCGCCATCGTTCACAAACACCTCGACCGACGAGACATCGCCAACAATGCGAACGTTACGAACCTCGTCGACGGGCTCCCAACGCACAGTGCGACCGCAGCCGGCAGAAGCGCGACCCTCATCGGTAAATCGCATCTCAAAGCGCGAGGGCAGTTCGCCCTCGGCGGGCACAAACGCCAGCTTCAGCTCGCCATCAACCATCGCCGTAAACGCGCCATCGACACCGTTGGCAACAACGTCAAAGCAGGTATCGCCGGCAACCTCCAACGAGCCCTCCCCCACACGCACCGAGGCATAATGGTGCTCAATCTCGCGCGCCGGCTGTTGCAGCACCACGCCGCCGGCACCGGCTGTAAGCTCACGCGGCACCGTCATGCAGTGCTGCCAGCCGCACACCACGGTGGGGGCGTTGCCATAGGTCGGCTCATCGGGCATGCCCATCCAGCCGATCAAAATGTGGCGACCATCCTCGGACGTAAACTCCTGCGGAGCATAGAAGTCAAAACCAGCGTCCCACAGGCGGAACTCGCCAAGCTCATAAGCGTCCTTGTCACCAGTGATGTCGCCCGATACAGGCATGTAGCCAGCAGCGTACACGTTGCCGCGGTCCCAACGACCGCCCTCGAGCCCCTGGGGAGAAAAGGAAAGGAACTTCGCCGGTACGGCGCCATCCGTCTCAAGCTCCAGATACCCCGGGCACTCCCACATAAAGCCAAAGCGCTCGGGCGTCGACACGCGGTTCTCGAGCTCCCAGCTCAACATATCGTCGGAACCATAGACCAAGATCTCGCCCACATCGCGTCCGGCACCCTCGCCGTGCATGGCGCAAAAACGGCTCTCGACATGCGCGCCTTCAACGCGGCGACGCGCGCCCAGCACCATGTGGTAGCGACCGGCAGCATCGCGCCACACCTTGGGGTCGCGCACGTGGCACGTCAGATCCTCGGGATAATCCTCGGACGCCAGCACGACGCGCTTAGGCCCAAACGTCTGGCCGTCGGTGCTCTCCACATACACGGTATCGGCACGACGGCCCGTATTGACGTAGTCGTACGTACCGTCCGCATCGGAGAGCTTAACGTTACCCGTGTACAGCACGCGAATGCGACCGTCCTCGGCAAGCGCGGAGCCCGAATACACGCCATGGCAGTCGAACGGCTCGTCGGGAAGCAGCGGCGCGCCAACATATTCCCAGTTCATAAGGTCGCGGCTTGTGGCATGGCCCCACATCTTAACGCCGCCGTTCACATCAAACGGGGCATACTGGAAGTACGCGTGAAACACGCCGCCCGCCTGGCAAAGACCGTTGGGGTCGTTGAGCCAACCCGCCGGCGGCATAATATGGAAGTGCTGGCCATACGCGCCATGACCGCACTCAGAGGCGGCGGCGTCAACAGCGGCGACCAGCTTTGCAAGGTCGCGACCAAGTGCATTAGACATATCAAAGTCCTAACGGATCAAAAGTAACAAGGCACCAGAGATCGGCACCAGATACGGGAAACGCCCGCGAGCATACAACCCGCGGGCATCCCCTCAATCAAAAGCTCTTAGGCCTGCTCGGAAGCCTTGGGCTCGTCCTTGTACAGGACAAACGAGATGGCAAAGGAAACCAGCGCGGCGACCGCAAACATGATCGCGTACTGCACGGGCTGGGCCAGGCATAGCAGAATACCGAAGATACCGGTAACGCCCGTGCCGGAGGCAGCCAGCGAAGTGAGCGCGCAGACCAAGGCACCGCAACCGCCGCCGATGCAGCCGGCGATGAAGGGCTTAAAGAAGCGCAGGTTCACACCAAAGATGGCAGGCTCGGTAATGCCCATGAAGGCGGACAGAGCCGAAGGAAGCGCCAGGCCCTTGATCTTGGCATCGCGGGTCTTAAAGGCAACGGCGAGTGCGGCGCCACCCTGGGCGATGTTGGCGGCACTGGCGATAGGCAGCCAGTAGGTCACGCCGTACTGGGCGAGCTGACCCAGGTCGATGGCGGTGTACATCTGGTGGATACCGGTAACGACCGTGGGGGCATAGAAGAGGCCGACGATAAAGGAACCGATGCCGAAGGGCAGGGTCAGCAGGGTCTGGATCAGACCGAGGATGGCGTTCTCGGCCCAGACAAAGATGGGGCCGACGGCAACGAGCGTCACGAGCACGGTCACGAACACCGAGACGAGCGGGGTCACAAAGAGGTCGAACATCTCGGGAACGATCTTGTGCAGGCGCTTCTCGAGGAAGGCCAGAATGGCGCAGGCGATAACGATGGGGATCACATGGCCCTGATAGCCGACCCACTCAAAGCTGTACACACCAGGAATGACGGTGACCATGGTCTGCACGCCCTCGGAGGCAACCGTATAGGCGCTCTGCAGCGAGGAGTTGATGAACGCACCACCGACGACGGCGCCCAGATACGGGTTGGCGCCAAAGGCCTTAGCGGCGGAGTAACCGATCAGGATCTGCAGAATGCCAAAGGACGTGCCCGAGACCAGATCGGCGATCTTGTAGATAAAGTTATTGGTATCGAGCGCGATAAAGCCGTTGGAGGCCATAAAGTTGAGGGCGCTCATAATGCCCAGCAGCAGGCCCGAAGCCACGATGGCGGGGATGATGGGGACAAAGACGTCGCCGAGCACCTTAATGGCGCGCATAAAGATGTTCTGCTGCTGTGCCGCGGCCTCCTTGACCTCGGCCTTGGTGGCAGCCTCGACGCCGCTGAGCGCGATGAACTCCTCGTAGACCTTGTTGACGGTGCCGGTGCCAAAAATAATCTGGAGCTGGCCCTGGGCCTCAAAGACGCCCTTGGCGCCGTCGATATTCTCGAGGGCCTCCTTGTCGACCTTGGCGTTATCGGCAATCACCAGGCGCAGACGCGTGGCGCAGTGTGCGGCCGAAACAACGTTGCCGGCGCCACCGATGTTGTCGAGCACCTCTTGGGCTGATTTACGGTAGTCCATGACTTCCCTTTCCTCAAACGGGCGCATGTGCACCCGGCCATCTTTGACACTTACACTGTAATCGTTTTCAGTTTCATATATCTGTAATCGTTTTCACAGTAGGGTGAACGGTAGGAAAAAGCCGGCGAAAGGTAGTTTTACGGCAAAAACAGACGGGTCAGGGACAGGCAGACATGCCCAAGACCTAGACATTCATAAGCTGATGGCCGAGCTTGAGTGTCTTGAGACCGCTCTCCCCCTCCACGCCATCGAGCGTATTGAGCAACATATTGGTCGCCTCGACGCCGCTGGTCAGGTAGCCATAATGCACGGTGGGAATGCCGCCCGTCAGCGCGCGCAAAAACGCGTTGTCGCCAAAACCGCTCACGCGGCGCATGCCCTCGCCCATGCCTCGAACCTCATCGATGGCACGCAGCGCGCCCGCTGCCATGGTGTCGGTCGCGCAGGCGATAAACGAAACATCGGGAGCGACGGAAAGCAGTTCACGCGCCGCACCATAGCCCGAGTCGAGCGTAAACGAGCCCAGACGAATCAAAGCGGCATCGAGCGGGTTACCCGCGGCGCGCAAGCCGGCCTCAAAACCGCGACGGCGGTCATAACCGGCCGCGCGGTCCTCTTCGGTAACTCCAATGTAGGCGATCTTGCCGTCCACGCGACCCGCAAGCGCATGGCCCAGCTCAAAGGCGGCCTCGTAATCGTCGTGATAGACGCACGCCGCGCCCTCAACATTCTGGCCGATCAGCACGATGGGCACGCGGCACGACTCAAACGCGCGACGGTGCTCATCGGTGATCATGGTTGCCACCAACACAATGCCATCGACAGGGTGGTTTTGGAATAAATCGAGGTATTCGAGCTCGCGATCGGCCGCATTGTCGGTGTTGGCAAGCAGCATCTGGTAGCCACGGTGACCGAGCACCTGGCCAATGCCCGCCGTAATGCGGCTCACGGACTCCGAGTTGATCTTAGGCACGATGACGCCGATGAGCTTGGTGGAGCCGGTGCGCAGCGCGCGAGCCTGGCTGGACCGCACGTATCCGGTCAGCTCAATCGCCTGCTTAATGCGCTCGGCCTTGTCCGCCGATATGTAACCACCGTTGAGGTAGCGCGAGACGGCGGCGCTCGAAACGCCGGCCAACTCGGCCACATCTTTCATCTTTACCACGAGCACCCCTTTTGCTGAAATCGCTTTCACCATAATACCCGTGAAGACGGCATGCGAACCAAATCGGCCCACTCAGGTCGAGCAAACGTCAGCGAGCGGGCAGCTGCCGTGGCGAGGTGCCGCGAAAGAGGAGCGAAGCGTACTTTATGTACGCGAGCGACGGTTTGAGCGACAGATCGCCCGGCAGATGCCTGCGCAGCGTCGAGCGGTCCGGCGTTCGTTAGAACGCCGGAACAAACTTAGCCGTGGTACTCGCCGTTGTACTGGATGAGCGTCAGGTCCTCAACGCCATCGAGCGCGCGGATGGCGTCGGCATAGGGCATATCCACACCGTCCGAGAACAGCTCGACGGCCATCTCGACCTTGTCGCCGCGCATGGTCTTGGACTTGACGGTGAACTTAGTGCGCCCAAACGCGCGCACGATATCGTCGCCGGTGGTCTGGCCCGTGTAGTGGATGACCATCATGTACACGCGCGACTTGTCCTGCTGGCTCGCAAAACCGGCAATCATGGCCACGATCACCACCGCTGTGAGCCCCACGAGCGCATACATGCCGGCACCCGCCGTAATGCCCGTGGTAATGGCCCAAAACAGATACAGCAGGTCGAGCGGGTCCTTGACCGCCGTACGATAGCGGACGATAGACAGAGCACCGACCATACCGAGCGAGATGACCACGTTCGTCGAGATTGCGAGCGTGACCATGCAGGTAAGCACACACATGCCCACGAGCGTCACGGCAAAGCTGCGCGAATACACCACGCCGGTAAAAAAGCGCTTGTACACGTAATAGATCAGGATGCCCATGGCGAGCGCCACGAGCAGCGACAGGCCGATCTTGGCAGGGTCGACCTGACCAAACGCCTCCAAGACGGAGTTCTTAAAAAAGTCCCTGGTGCTCATGGTCTAAATATCCCCTCGGTTCTCAAAATCCGATTCCCAGTAATTAAATCCGCGCAGGTAGGCGGTCTTTTCGTAACACAGGCAGTACTTGGAGACCGCCGTGAGCTCGGCCGCGCCCGGCGGCACCATATCGCGCACCAGCTGCGGACAAAACTCGGTAAACTTGACCTCCATCACCAACTTGCCGGGCTCCAGGACCGGCAGCGCGGGCAGCGTCGCGTCAAAGATATCAAAGCTTCCCACCGCGGCACGAACGTTCATGTCAAACGTAATGCGCACGGTGCCCTCGTCCATCACCCACGGCTCGCGCTCGTAGTCCACGATGGTCCGCGGGCGCATCATGTTGCAGATACACTCGATGTAGAACTCGCGGCAGAGTTGGTGCGGGCTCCTCAGCAAAAAGTCGTAGTCGCCAGCCAGAATCTGCTCAAACTCGCCGCGCGTAAGTGGCGCGTCCTCCTTATAGATCCAGCTACCGTACTTCTTTTTGCGCTCGAGCTTAATCACCTTGTCGCCGCCGTTATAGATGCGCACGCGATACTTTTTGCGCATGAGAATACCGGCGTCTTTTTCCTCGTAGGCCGAGTTACAGTAGTCGTCAAAGTACAGGCTGCGAATGGTGTAACCGCCTGCCTGAGCATGCTTGTCCAGCTTAAACACCGGCGCCATGCGACAGGCAAGCGCAGCGTGCTCACCCTCATTAATGAGATATTTGAGCTCGTGGCGGTAACGCTCCTGCGTGGCACGTACGGGCGGAGCAGCCAAGAGCTCAAGTAGCGCGCTAGCCCTCCTCATACGTATCCTCCACGACCTTACCGCCGTCCTGCACGTAAAAACACTTCATGCTGTACTGTTTGCCATCGTCGATCACGTAATAGTCGAACGCATCTTGCGTATAGCCGTCGGAGTTGGTGGCGCGCACGCGAACAAAATACTGGCCGGTATCGGGCGCGTCGCAGGTCACCTCGGGAAGCAGCACGTCCTCGGCCTTAAATAGCACGTCGCTAATGGCATAGTCGCGCGCAAGCTCGACGGTATAGCGAATATCGCGCGCCTCAAAGTCGTACGCGGCATCCCAACTCATGCGCAGCTTACCGTTATCGATCTGCGGCACACCAATGTAGAACGGCATGGGCTTTTTATAGCTCTCGCAATAGCTCTTGTAGTTCTCCTCGATCTCGGAGGGAATCGCCGCGGCAATCTGCCCGTATTGGTCTTTGGTGACAGGCAGATTATCGATATCGGGCGAAGCAAAGACCAGCGATTCGGTTACCTCGCGATAATGCTTAATCATCTTGGTCAGGCGCGTCTCAGTCATATACGAGCGCAGGTCCTTGACGGCGCGATCGAGCTCACTGCGAAACGCCTTGCTGCGCAGCGCACGATTGAACAGCACGTTGCCCCAGTAGTTGCTTACGCCGCGCTCCCAACTCGCGTAGTCCGAAAACCCGGTAAGAGAAAGCTCCAGCTTACGCAGCATGCCGTCGTTATCCCAATCTAAAAAGTACCAGGTATTTGAGTTGAGCGGGCTGTACAGATAGCAGTTACGGTTCTGCGTATCGCAGTTGCCCGTCAGGATCTGGAAAGCCAGCCAATAGGCCAGGTTCTCGGTATCAAAGTAGGTGTCGAGCACGTCATCGATCTTTTGCGATTCGTCGTTGAGCGCATCGAGCATCTCGATGAGCTTGGTGTGGTCCGAGTCGCCCTTAATCTCGAGCATGCCCTCAAAGTTGGCCTGGTTGTAGTCGGGATCATCGGCAAGCTTAATGGTGTCCTCGTAGCGATGGAAATCGAAGTTGTTCACCTTGTACAGATGTCCGTTCTTATCCAAGCCGTGCGCCTTAAGCGCCGTCTTGTTAAGCTGCTCTACCTGCGTAAACAGGCCGTAATCCTCAAAGGTGTCGTTGGACTTTTCGGTCTGGTCGCACACCCATAGGTGCACAAACTGCGTGCGCAGGCCCATCATCTGGGGAATACCGCGAATCAGGTCGTAGGCCATCTTGTTGCGAAAGCGCACGCCCTCGCCCATGTGCTTGTTGAGCGCAATCGCACGCTGCTGGCGCCAGGTACCCTTGCCCTTTTTGAGCTCCACCTTGTAATTCTTTTGCGTGTAGGAGCTCGACGTCTGGCCGCGCACCTGCACGGTAGCATTGGGCACTTCCTCGCCATAGCCAACCTCGCCGGCCACCGGTCCGTCTTCGTCGCCAGCCTGCAAAAGGCCCATAACCTGATAGCGCGCCACGCCCATGTCGGCGTAGTCATAAACCGAGTACGCATTGATCTCGGCCCAGCTATGATCAGTGTTCTCGGAGCTGTTGCCGCGTGAGACCGTCAGGTACATGGTCACAATGCCCGAGTCATCGTAGACCTCGTAGAGCTCGTCCTTGTCACGCAGGTGCTTGGCCCCATTCGAGGCCTCGGCCTTTTTAATCTTGTCCTGCTTTTTGACCTTCTTGGTCGAGGAGTCTTCCTGCACCGAGCAGCCCGAAAGCAGCAGCGCACCGGCAGCCGCCTCAATCAGGCGACGACGAGACATCATCCTATCGGTCATCAGAACCTCCCCAATGGTTGCGATACACACGGACCACCGTGCGCTCAAACCAACCATGCGGCTCACCCTTATGGCGGCCTTCCTCATAGCGCTGCTCGGCACGGTCGAGCAAGCGGCCCAGTTGTGTAAAGCGACCCGTCTTGTCGGTCGCCACCATGGGCTGTTGACTCAGGATACGATACGGCAAGTTGGCGGTATAGGTATCGAGCCGGAGCAGCGCCACGATTAAAAACACCGCCGCACCCAACAAAAAGCCAAAGCCGTAAAACTGCTGCGGTAAAAGCAACGACACGGCGGTCGCCAGCCCTGCCACACCGGCAAACAGGCCAGAGGCCAGAACGGCTCCTTTGTAGTCGGTAAAGTACAGCAAGATGAGCATCACCGTATTGCCCACGGCATACAGGCCATAGCCCACGCACAGCGTGCGAAAATACCCGTGCATAAGACTGTTAAAACCCAATGGCAGGGCCGAGAGCACCGTGGTCTCGAGCGAGATGACCGCCGCGGTCACAAACAGCTGCTTGAGCGCGCAAAACCACAGCTCCCGGTTGAGCGTGGCGAGCATCTCCTCCTCGGCCACCACAATATCGCCCACCACGCCGCCGTCGTTAAACAGGCTGTAGTAGTCGCGGTAGCGCGGATAGAAGTTGACCTCGACCGAGACCACAAAGTTGACAGTCGTGACCAGGATGGTCAAAAACGCGATGAGCGCCGGCACATCGTGGTAGGGCGCGCCATAAAACAAGCCCTTGACCTGCACGCCAATGGGACCGGCCCAAATAATCACCAGGTGCGCAAAGAGCCCCAGGTTAGTAAACAGGCCCGTAAGCGCGAGCGGCATAAACTGATCGAGCCACTGCAAAAAGAGCCAGGGGCTGCGGTCGCTCTGCGGAAAATACCGGTACAGCAGCACCACGTCCCAGGCCAGCATAACGCCGTAGCCCAGGGCGATTGACGCCAACAGGCCCTCGACCGGCGGCAGTCCCAGCGCCAGCGCAGCCAGGGCGCACAGGCACGCCACGCCAATGGCAGCCGCAAAACTGCACAGAATGCCACGGTAATCCTTGATGGCCGTGAGGTAGCTCATGCCATTCCAGTTAACGATCATAATGTTGAATAGCCACAGGCACAGCAGCCCCTGTAGCAGCGTGGCGCCCGAGAACAGCAAAAAGGCGCCGTAGAGCACCGTGCCCGCAACGAGTATGATGGCGTTGGAGCCCCAAAACGAGGGCAAGACCTCTTCTTCGCGCTCGGCAAAGAGCATGTCGGCCAAAAAGCGCGTAACCGGCATGGAGAAAAAGCTTGTAAGCGCAAGAGAGGCCAGCAGCGTATAGGTCACCATGCACACCAGCAAATCCTGGCTGGCACTGCCCACACCCCACAGACCGCACAGCACCAAGATACCCACCTGGAGCAACACGCCCAGCAGCATGGGGCCCGTGCACACAATGCCGGCGTAGCCATAGGCGCGCATCGTGGCAAACAGACCCTTGCGCCTAAACAGGCGCTTGAGCTCAAAACCGATTCCGGCCACCGGCTACTCCTCCTCTCTGGGCAGGTCAAACGCACGCGCCGTCTCGTCGTACAGCGCGCGATAGTTGGCGAGCATCTGCTCGTGCAAAAAGTACGTGGCAACGCGACGCTGGCCGCGCTCCCCCATCTCGATACGGCGGGCGCGGCTTGTGCACATGCGCTCCATGGCATCGGCCAGGCCCTTGCGATACATAGGCGGCGTCACAAGACCCGCCACGCCAAAGTCGTCGCCTGAGGCGCCTTCGAGCAGCTCGCGGCAGCAGCCCACCTCGGTCGTCACGCAGGGACGACGCGCAGCAAGCGACTCCAGCACGCTCAGCGGCTGGCCCTCGGAGATGCTCGTCAAAATGGTAAAGTCGAGCTTTTCCATGTACTCGACCACGTTGACGCGACCGGTAAAGATCAGATCGTGCACACCCAGGGTATCGACGAGCGCGTGGCACTCGGCACCGTACTCCTCGTCGTCCACGCCGCCCATAATGTGCAGGCGTACCTTGGGCAGGCGCTCGTGCAGCTCAAAGAAGGCATAGATCATGGTCTTGACATCCTTGATGGGCGCCAGGCGCACCACCGCGCCAATGTCCACCCAGCCGTCATCGGGCTTTAAGGGAATATCCTTAAAGCGGTCGAACTGGATGCCGTTGGGAATGACCAGGCATTTGTCAGCATCGCAGCCCATATCAATCTGCGTCTTGCGGGCGTTGTGAAACAGGCTCGTCACGCGAAAGGCGCGACGGTAGATCTCCTCCGAAAGCAGGTAGAAAAAGCGGATCCAGCGGTCCTTAAACGACGGCACCACCCAGTCGGCGCGAATGATCTCTTCCTCGCGTTCGCGGGTATAGATACCGTGCTCGGTGAGCAGCACCGGCGCATGGGCAACGCTCGAGCCCAGGCAGGCGAGCAGGCCGCCGTAGCCGGTCGAGATGGCATGGTACACATCGGCCACCGGCACCTCGCTGCCCAGCAGGTAGAGCACGGGCAGCAGCATGGAGCGCATGGTGTGAAATGCGTCGGCAAAGGGCGTGTAGGGATACTCGGTCAGGCACACGTCACGGAAGATATCCATAAACGTGCGGCTCTGCAAAAACGAGAGCGGATGCACGCGACGGCGCTGGAAGATATCGAACAACACGTCCCAATCCGGATTAGAAAGCGACACCAGGCGGCGCAGCGCCTCGCGCTCGCAATCGTTAAAGTCGGCCTCTTCCTGCTCGCCCGAAAGGCGCAGTGCGTCGTCCAGGAACACCTCGTGCACCTCAACCACGTTGCCGGGCAGCTCGTAGACAAACTTGCCGCGGTCGGCAGCATGCGCGCCAATCACCCACAGCACAAACTCGTGCTCGGGCATGGCCGTAATGTAGCCGTGCATCCAGGTGGACACGCCGCCGTGCACATAGGGGTAGCAACCCTCGAGTACCAAGCAGATTCTCATTTGTCGCCACCCTCCTTGCGCGCAATGGTCACTGTCTTGTCCGTGCCTTTGACCAGGTACAGGTCGCCCGTCAGATGCGTAATCTCGCCACCCGTGACTGCTCCCGGCTCGCCGTTGTTGGCACGGAACATGAGCCACGCCTCGTCGTGGAAATTGCCCAGGCTAAGCTTCCAGGCATCCGCGCTGGTATCCACGCTCACCGTCACGGACGAAAAGCGCTGGATGGCACCCGAGCATTCCGAGCCGGTCTGGCAACGCAGATCGGGCGCAGACTTGGTAAGCCAGTCCAGGTAGTCGGTCAGGCCGCCCTTGTAGACCTCCCAGCCCTCCGTAGCGCCGCGATCGGGATCGAGCAGGTCGTCCGGGTGCATAAAGTGTGTGCTCACATAGTGCATGTTGAGCTCGGACACGGCAGCCAGGCGCATATAGGAATCGTTGACCATGCCGCCCGAGACAATACGCGGCTGCTCCACGATGCCATCGCTCGCCACGCCAAACTCCTGAACGTACGGCAGGTCGGTGCCATCCTCAAAATACGTACTGGCGATGGTCTTAATGCGAGGAACGTCGGTGCCGATAAGCTTGCGCGCGCGGTCCGAAAGGATATTTGACGGAGGCACGTAGACCGAGCCGTGCGCGTTGGGCAGTACCTCGTCCTGAAAGGCGATGAGCTCGTTGAGAGACGCGACGAGCGTCTCCTTGTTCTTCCACGTCTTGTAGTCGTACAGCGTGCCGTAGTCGGTATCCCAGAGCGCCAGCGGCTGATGGTTGTAGCCATGAAAGCCCAGCTCTCCACCCATCTGCAGCAGCATGCCGCCAAAGTAGCGGAACTGCGTGGTATCGGCTTGACGAGCAGGCTCAGTCTGGTTGACCGCGTCCTCGTAGTTTTCGATCATCACGCCGGTATAGCGAATGCCGTACTTTTGCGCGAGCTTTTGCAGATCGGGCCACCAGACCTTGGCATAAAAGTCGGCGATGGAAAGCCCGTAGTCGCGCTTGATGTAGGTGCCGTCGCCCGAGGGCACGAGGCTGGGAAAGTCGTCCAGATAGAAGACGGCGCTGTTGATGACCGGGTAGGCCGTGGCATCGCCGAGCAGGCTGATCGCCGCGGCGTAAAAACCGCGCATGACCTTGTCGTAGACACCAATATTGCACACCACGGTTCGCCCGCTACCGCAGTCATTGGACCAAATGAGCGGGGCGCCCGCATCGCCGGTCTTAGCCCACTCACGCGCCGTCTCGCGCAGCGAAACCGAAAGCGACGAATCAAAGGGGTCCGAGAGCTCGTAGCGCTCTCCCCCGCCCAGCATAAAGTTCTCGCTCGGCACAATGCTTTCGGCTTTTACATAGTCATATCCGGCCGATTCAATGCCAAGCTTGGGAGCGATCACTTGCAGATAGCTCGAGTTATCCGGCGACATGGCGAGCATAAGCGAACCACCGGCACTCACCCAACTCATAATGTCGGTCAGGTGCGCACCGAGGCCATCGAGCGACGGCATGAGCAAAATCACGCGATCGAAGGACGTCAGCGAGGGAATGGCATCCGCGCCGTCCAGGGCAAGGTCCACGTCGCGGTGCGCGATCTTCATGTCGAGCAGGATCTGGTCGAACTGCTCCTTTACATCCTCGACGCCCGCTTGGTCGGTATCGGTAATGACCAGGCACGTGGGCTTTTGGCCAAATATCGCCGAGGAGGCCGGTACCGCATCGTTGGCGGCAAGCATCCCCAGCTTATGCTGGCCCGCACCGTACTGCACGCCGGCGCGCTCCACCAGCAGCACGGCGGCCATGGCAATAAAGACCGCCCACACCACGAGCAGTCCCATCCAGCGAAAATGGCCCGCACGGTCGCGGATATGCTGCACCACGCTCATCGGGCCTCCTCTCCGTTGCGCCAAAACGCCAGCTCCTCGCGGTTGGCGGCGCTCAAGTACACATGCTGCTTGTCGATCGCATCGATCACACGGTGGACCTCGTCACCGTCGCGCCGCATAACCGCCAGGCGCAGGCAAAGCATCCAAACCTCCTGCTCCTCGGGCACGTCGAGCACCAGCTGGTCGGTCACGGCCTGTGCCTCATCGATCTGGTCGACATCGGCCAGTGCCGCGGCATACCGAATACGCAGCTCAACGGAGTCCTCGCGCTCGCAGCGGCGCGCAAGCAGGCGCGCGTACTGTTGACGCTGAATCTGAGCCACGCGTCCCTCGGCCAAGCCCGAGTCCAAGTATTCACCAAGAAAATCGCAATATTTATTGAGGTTATGCGCGCTCGGGTCGGTCTTAAAGGCGTGCTCCAGCTGCTGCAGTCTAAGGTCGGACTCCTTGGAGATCTGCGCCACCGCCGTCGCGGCATAGTGCGCCACCTCAACGTCGTCGTTCAGCTTAGCCACCTGCAGCTGCGCCAGGTACGCATCGGGCTCCTCGGTAAGCATGGAGAGCATTAGGCGGCGCCGGTCTGCCGGGTCGTTGACGATGAGCGCCTCTTCGAGTGGGATCACGCCTGCATCGGCTTCACGGTCGTGCACCAAGATGCTGCGATGCAGCTCGTCATTAATGCGCAACGACTCCAACGTGGCGTCCTTGAGGCCCACACCAAACACGGCGCTGCGCGCGACAAGCACCACCAGCAGCGGTCCCCACAACGGCACGAGTACCATCACGACCAGCATATGCCCGCGCACCGGCAGCAGGCCCAACTTCATAAGCGTCCACAATACTAGGCAAACCAGCACATGAATCAGCAGCAAGACGGCAGCAACGAGAAGCGAGATCAAGCGACATCCCCCTCGCCGTTACCGGTGTCGGCAATGTGCTGCAGCAGCGCCACAATGTCCTCGCCGTCGACGAGCTCCACCGCAATCTGCTTCGCGCTCAGGCGCTCGCGGATAATGGGCAGGTCGCACGCCTTTGCCTGGCGCATGAGCAGGTAGAGCACGTCACCATCGACCAGGCCCGCCGCATCGCTCTCGCGGATTGCCGACCCAATTGCGCCCACCAGCTCGCCGACAGGCTCCATGCCCGGCACCACACGCAAGAGCAAAAAGCTGCCCATCTTGCCATCTGACAGCGCCTGCTCGGCCGCGAGCTCTTGGCCAAAGGCCGCCTGCTTGAGCACGCACGTGCCATCGACGCAGCGTTTATCCTGCGCCACCGCCTCATAGTCGAAGGCACGCCCCAGCGCGCTTTCGACCAGGCCGCATAGGATACGGAACAGGTTTTGGTAATAGAGCGTCATTTGGTTCTGGGCCGCGCGGCGCACAAAGATCAGCACGGCGGGTGCCCCGTCACGCTCGATCGTGTATCCAAACATGGGAAGCCCCGACGTCAGCTCGCGATTCACCCACAGGCTCGAACGACCCTCGCCGCCCAAAAGGGGCACAAGCTGATCAAGCGAGAGCGAGCGCTTGGCGTCTTCGGCAATCACGGGACTCGCCGCCACCAGGCGTGCAAACGCCCCGCCCGAAACATGGTAGATCGTCACCGAATCGTTTTCGAGAATCTCGCCTATGAGCTCGCAACACTTGCGGTAGATGTCACGCGGGCTGAGCACGTCGAGCTCCTGCGTCACGGCAAAGATCTTACCAAAGCTATCGTGGCGCCCAACAATTTGGCGCTTGTATGTGCGTTTGTCCTCGATGGCATCGTGGTAGAGCTGTGTGAGGAACGTATTGCGATTGCGCACGAGCTCGTTTTGGTCGCGCTCGACCTTAATGGCCTCGCTGTTGCGCAGCTGCACATAGCCGCACACGGCGCCCACCACAAAGTACGCGATAAACGGCAGCCAGTTGGACGGCTCGTAGAACAGGCCCTGGAAGGTATAGCCATACTGGGTAAAGTAGCTCACGGCCAAACCCACCGATGCCAACAGCGCCGCAACCAGGCCAAAGTCCAGGCCATACAGCGTGCCGATGAGCACGACATAGAGCAGGCGATAATCGAGCACGTTGAGCTGGGCCGATTGGGAGAACAGATGCTCCAGTACCTCGAACAGGACCCAGGCGACGCCCGTCTCCAGGCATTTGATAAGCAGCGTACGCATCTGGATGCGATCGATGGCGGCGCGCAAGGGGTTGACCTTCTTTGCGCGGCCAGCATCCCAGCGAGCCTGAATGGTCGAGAGATCGCGCAGCAGGTCGTAGCGCTGAAACCAGCCATAGCGCACGCGAACGACGTCGCTGGCGGGCAGGGCGTAGCCGGCAGAATCGCCATAGGCAACCGAGAGTTCTGGGAACAGCGCCTTGAGGGCCTCGCCCACTTCACCCGATGTGTGATGGAAAGTATCGGCAACATCGAGCGTCTCAAAGGAGGCGTCCCAGCTATCAAAGATGCGGCGCACCAGCACCGCGAGCTCCTCGGCACACAGCAGAGGAAACGCCGCATCCTCCGCGCCCTGCAGAGCGACCGATCCGGTTGAGCATGCGTCGAACAACGGCGCCAAAAACGGATCTTCCAGTGCGGCAGAGGCAGTGTACAGGAAAGGCGCGCGCAGAATCTTTACCTGAACGTCTTCGCGCGCAGCGTAATGGCGGCACAGGTCGTTAGCCACTCGGGCGATAATGCCCTTTCCCGTTTGCTCTGCGGCATCGGCGGCGCCCTCGGCGCTCGCGGGCCCCGCTACATACAGCAGCTGGACCCGGCGACCCATGCACACACGAAAGACCGAGCGCAGCAGCTCGATATCGCCCATGGTATCGGTATGCGGGGTGAGGTAGTTAGACAGATAGACCACGCGGTCGAACTCATAGGCCTGGTCCAGGTGTTGCAGTAGCTCTTTCCATGAGGCATGGGGCGATGACTCGTCGCGATGCGCATCCGCGGCGGCTACGACCTTAACGTGGTCCCCGGGGAACGCCTTGGCACAAAAGTCATCGTCAACATATGCGGTGTTGCCAACAACCAGCACTTCCACGGCGCGCACCTCCCCTTAATTCCACATTTGTCATAGTCAAACGTTCGTATTGTACGCTGTCAATGTAGGTCGAAGGCAACTATTAAAACTGTATTAAGAACATCTTCAGAGGATGTGGGAGTGGCAACTCATTCGACTTAGATTCATCGAGGAAATGCTATTCGCCCTGAAAAGGCACATCGCAATCTGCTGACAGCTCCGCAGGGAGAATGGCAGGCAATGTAAGCGCTCCCATGGGTGAAAGTCCAGTAACAACCATCAGATAGCTCTTCGCATGGGCATACGCCATCGAAATGGCATTTGAAAGAAGATAGTGACGTGCTTCGTCATCGGGAGAGTTCGTTGGTATTTGCGCCGAAACCGAGATGGATACCGTAACGCCAGCGCGCATCTTCTCCTGCGCATCACCATCCCTGTCAACGAGACTGCCAGATACGCACATCTTTAAACTTGCGTGCGCGCCGCTATCTTTTTTCCAAAGGTGAACATCCTGATAGCTGACGTCAACTTTTAAATCCATATTATCCGAGGGCGAATCTTCGATATGAAAATCGGAGTCAACGACGAACAAATTCAATCTGAATTGGAGCAATAAAATCCCTACTCATGCTGCCAAACCTCCGGAAATCATCTCGAGATTCGCATGCGAGGACGGACGCTCGCTCCTGAATGACCATTGCTCTCGCACAGAATCGTTGGATGAAAGAAACGGTAGCTCTTTAGAATAGCTAACGGTAACCTTAGGAACGATATTGATACCCAAGGCGAGCTCGAACCTAGCGATCGTCTTCAACGTCATATTGGGCTGAGAATTCAACAGCTTCGAAAGCGACTGAAGGCTCACGCCCATACGCTTTGCCAAATCGCTTTTGCTTAAACCCAAATGCTTCATCTCGCGATGAACAATAAACTCGATATCTAGCGCGTGTTCATAAGCGCGTGTTTCGCTAGTTTCTGTCTCGGCGTAAAAATCAGATAAATCTACTTTATTCATTGTGTTCTCCGTTTCGAAAGCCAAGTATAAAGGTCAACGCTCAGATTCCAGAAGCTGACGCGCTATTACGGCTAATCGCTTGGCCCGCTCGATTTCTTTACTGATATTTCCTGATCCCTGATGTCCTTTAAACCAAAACAATAGGACAATTTTGCCTACGCCCTGACATATGGCATAAATCATCTCTCGATTTGCCCCGTCAAACCCTTTTAGTTCATAGAGACCAATCTTAGAATCGATACGTCGCAGCTTTGAGGTCCCGCTCGCAACCTTTAAACCGTAATCGTAGATTTTTGAAATCTGGTCGATCATTTTACGAGCGACAAATTTCCGTTTAGGGTCTGACATCATCTTCTGAAATTGGGAGTTGTCAGGAGAAGTCGTCAACTCCCAAAACGGTCGGCCCTTGGGATCTCTGTATTCGACAAGTTCATATCCTTCTGCCAAGGGCCACCTCCATTTCTAGATACACTTAACTTATAAGTTAAGTGTATCTATTTAAATACAAATAACAAGGTATAAGCTAGATTCCGCAGCCCCAAATCGATAAACAATCCAACCAAGTTGGTGCTCAATCCGGAAGTATGCGGAAAATTCCCGGAATACAGAGCGCACCGGAATGACGAAACGCTTCTACCTGCGATTCCTTTATGCGGAAAACCGTTGTGCTCGAGGGTTCCGAAATTTGCCGCATGCTTCCGTCGGACGCTTCCGGAAGTGCGATGAAAAACCGAAATCGGCAGACCAAGCCCCGGTTTTGAGCTCCGGCGACCTGCGGTTTTGTTGGCAAAAATCGGGTTGTGCTCGGAGGTTTCCGGTTTCCCCGCACTTCCGAAAAACACGCTTAAACTGCGCGTCCCGAAGCGGAAAACCGCCGGATATTTGTTTCCCCAAATGGGGTCCTTGTTTTGCCAAGCCGAATAGTACGTCTAAATAAAAAAAGAGGACCGACGCATCAACCCTCTTCGGGTGTCGCCCGAAGGCTTCCACCGCAATTAAGTGTTTCTAGTCGATAACCTTTGCTTGTAAAAGGCGAAGATGATTCACCTAGCCAACAACCATCCAGTCACTACCGGCAGTACCCGAAATCTTAGAGGAATCGCCGATGCACACGATAGTCGCCGAAGCGCCGGGCACATACTTGACCTCAAGAACGGGAACACTTTGCTCCTTAAGCCTAGAGGTCATCTCGGTTAGCTGAGTTTTATTCACGTCATTTTTGCTGACCAGCTTAACGCCATTGGCATCATTTTCATTCAGACAGGATACAACCGTGTTGTAATCGGACCAATAACAGTACTCTCCAGAAAGCCATCCAAGCTCAGTAGCGCATATCGATCCAGTCGCAGAAACCGTCTTTGGAAGCAATCCGTAGCGCTGCCTTTCCTCAGGTGACGCATAATTTCTTTCGCAAATTGACAACCGCATAGCGGAACACGGCCCGCGCCCCGTCATATGATTTCTAGCGACTAAACAACAAATCACCGACGAAGGGGGGCACGGGCCGTGTCTGCGAACATCGTATCAGTCGACGAGGAGTCGCTGCGCAACGACATAAAGAATCTGGTGAGGAAGACCGTAGAGGAGACGCTCAACGCGCTGCTCGACGAGGAGGCGTCGGAGCTCGTCGGGGCCGGGCGCTACGAGAGGACGGCGGGCCGGGAGGCCTACCGCAGCGGCCATTACACGAGGAGGCTCGTCACGGGAGCCGGGGAAGTCGAGCTCAGCGTGCCGAAGCTCCGCGGGGCGACCTTCCAGACGGCCGTCATCGAGCGCTACCGCAGGCGCGAGACCTCGGTCGAGGAGGCCATCGTCGAGATGTACCTGGCGGGCGTCTCGACCAGGAGGATCGAGGACGTCTCCGAGCTCCTGTGGGGAGCGCCGGTGTCCTCCGGCACCGTCTCCAACCTCAACGAGAGGGCCTTCGCGTCCATCGAGGCCTGGCGGCAGAGGCCGCTCGATGGCGGCTACCCCTACGTCTTCATCGACGGCATCTACCTCAAGCGCAGCTGGGGAGGGTCCTACGAGAACGTGGCCGTGCTGGTCGCCATCGGCGTCAACTCCGCCGGCGACCGGGAGATCATCGGCTGCTCCGAGGGGTACACCGAGTCCGCGGAGTCCTGGCGCGAGTTCTTCTCCTGGCTCAAGGGGCGCGGGCTCTCCGGCGTGCGGCTCGTCACCGGCGACAAGTGCGCGGGGATGCTCGGTGCGCTCGAGGAGGTGTTCCCCGGGGCCCGCTACCAGCGCTGCACGGTGCATTTCTACCGCAACGTGCTGGGAAGGGTGCCCGTGACCAGGCGGAAGGCCGCGGCGCGCATGCTGAAGGCGATCCACGCGCAGGAATCGCGCGAGGCATGCGCCAGAAAGGCCGAGGAGGTGGCGGAGAAGCTGGAGTCGATGCGGCTCGGGGCGGCCGCGAGGACGGTGCGCGACGGGTTCGCCGAGACGCTTGCCTACACGGAATTCCCGCCTGAGCACTGGCGCCGGATCAGGACGAACAACGGGATCGAGCGCATCAACCGCGAGATCAGGAGGAGGACGAGGGTCGTCGGGACCTTCCCGGACGGCAATTCGGCCCTCATGCTGGTGACGGCGAGGCTGAAGTACATAGTGGAGCACGAGTGGGGCAAGAGGAGGTACCTGGACATGTCGAAGCTGGAGGAGATGGACGAGCTGAGGGGAAAGGCGGAGGGCTAGAAGAGGACGGGGCCGAGGACGGTTAAATCAATTTGCGAAAGAATCTTGACGGTACCGGGGCACCGACTCGCATCGGTGCCCCGTAAGATAATTCGCACTTCCTTAAATCCGATAAGTAATTTCTGCCTTACCGGACTATTCACCTTCGATTGAATTAACCCATTCATCAAATGAATCAAGCATACGTCCGACGAAACAAGAGTCGATAAATTTAAACAAAGGCTGTTCAAAAAACCTCTGCCTCATTAGATCCAATAGAACACAAGCAACAAATAACGCGCAGGCGAAAATAATGCCCTCGAATAGCAGCACGATAGAGGGAGAACTATAGATCGAGGCAAGAGACGGCCACAACGTCTTTCTCACCAGCCAGTTTTCATGTATTAAATAAACAGCGAAAGAACCAGATGCCATCATATTGATAGAAAGGATTGAACCAATTTTTAGTTCCGATGCAACTCTAAACACGCAGACGGATATGCACAGCATGAAAACCGAGTTCATTGCAGTAAGGGGCATCTTACGAACTCCACAAGCGCAAGATATTACAAAGCTGGATATATAGATGACAGCAAAGCAAATGCCAATCAGTCTATAATCCAGGCGCCTAGACCACGAAATCCCCCAAAGACGAATATATCCAGCAATTAGATATAGATAAACGAACCATACAAACCCATTAACAATAAAATCCATGTGGGTAAACGTCGGAATAACCGACAAAGGGACAAACATGAAAATTAAAAATCTATAAAGCTGCTTTTGACTGAGCTTATTCAATGGTAGCCTCAAGACCGGACTAACAATAACCATGCCGATATATGAAGTTACAAACCAATACATTGAGCTAATACAAGGAATGAAAGACTTGACAACGTTAGAGCCGCTGTCAACAACAGCTGGATTAAAGATCAGATAAAGCAAAAGAATGTTTACTGAATAAAACACTGTTTCAAATACCACACGCAGCAGCGATCTGGATTTGAAAGTCGAGCAAGCTGTCATATAACCAGATATCAGAATGAACAGATTTACACCGAGCTTCCCCCCCCCCATGCAAGAAGCAATAAAACACCCGTCTTAATGGGATCGTCAGCGGTAGCCGGCGCATAGTAACCCAAATGATGCAAAACTATTAACATCATCGAAACAATACGCAGCAGCTCGAAATTTGACTGACGTTGTTTATTCATGTTTCTCCCAAATACTGAAATTGACTATTTGCTAGTCCCTTCCCAACCGCAAGCATTTCCCATAAGTAGCCGTTGCTATCTCATGCAGAAGCACGATAACCCACTCCGCAGCACTGTTTATCATCGAACTAAAGGGCCTCATGAGCCTTTGGCGTAGAAGATCAAAGAGAATACAAGAAACGAATACTCCCATCGCCACAGCCAGCGAGAACATCATATACGCCATGCCATTCAGGCCCAAAGAGCCCACAGCGGCGCCGATCAGACGAGATGCTACCGTGTCAGTAAGAATAAGGTAAACGGCCAGCGTGCCAGTAGCCGCCTTATTGATAATCAGATTAGTCCGGGGATTTTTCGTTGATGCGATTATCAGCGCACCAAGCGCGAGAAACATCGGGGGAAGGCACGCCGGTGTATTAAGCCAAAGCTGATGACCAAGCATAGATTTGCCCATAATCAGCAACGGAAACCCAAACAGAACCTGTGTCCCGATTCCCAACGCAAGTCCCAATGCCAACAATCGTTTTCCCAGGCGCCCATTCAGAAGAATCTCTGAATAATGCCATCGAAGACAGGTTATTAATACGTATTGGTAAACAAATAGCCAAACTGAATAGGACATATCGAATCGAATTAACCCATTCAGAAAAGAATATGGGAACAGAGAATAGAGAAGCAACAGGACAAAGCAAAGAAGCGAATGGGTCCGTTTGTCCAATACCCGAAGTCCCTCGCATAAAAAAGGGCAGAGCAGCAGAAAAATCGCATAGCTCGTTGTGTACCACCAATGCGAAGACATCAAGGGAAAGAAAGCACCAAACAAAGCGTGGAACAAACCGCCCAGCGAGAAAGAACCTCCTTCTGCGCATTGAGTCGCCAACGTTGTCGCAAATAGGATTGTCCCATAGAACAAAAGCTGCGCCTCGAGCGTACAGACGCGTTTGACGTTCTTCCCAAGTCCCTGGATCTCCTCAGATAAGAACCATGCGCTGATGCCAAAGAACAGACAGTCACCAAGCCCACCGAAGTTGGATAGTAAATTCACCAAGAACAGCGCTATACCCCCCCGGAAAGCAAGCGGAGGAAAGAGAGTCGTAATCCCAGGGAAAGTGGTTAAGGGCAATACATGCCATGCCCAATAAGCGCAGGGACTCAACATTTGAGTTACGATCCTTGGCAGATCTTCGTTTAACTGATGCTGCTATTACACTTCCCATCTATTCCTCACATACATTCCAGGGTTATTAAAGTTGACGACCTTGGCGTAGTTACCGACCGCCGTGGCATTAGCAGGAATATCTTTCGTGACAACGCTCCCAGCCCCTATGGTGACGTTGTCCCCGATATGAACATTCTCGACCAGACAGCAAGCGGGACCGATATAAACGTTATCCCCGATAACCGCAGCATCACCATCAATAGCTCCGATAGTCGTGAACTGGGACAAGTTAACATTGTTGCCCAGGATAGCAGTGGGGTTTACAACAACGGGACCGTTGTGTCCAATATATAAGCCGTAACCCACCGTGGCCCTACGATGAATCTGAATGTTTTGGCGGTTGCGATTGGTCTTCCAGAGAATCGCACCGATTAGCTTTTCGATGCCGGTAGAGTTCACAAGCCTGAATGCAACCTGCCAACGAAACGTCTTGTTTCTAAGATATTCGGAAGCGACTCCTCGAAAGGTTGGAACGACACCGTACCTCACGGCGTCACTTTTGACGTATTCATTCATGAGAAAGACCCTCCACATGAAGAAATCGATTCATAGATGCGAAGCAATGTTGAGAGGTTGGCGTCCCTATCATGAGTCTTGGATGAGCGCTTACGCGAAGCATGGGAGAATTCCATAGCCAAAGAATCATCGTCAAACAGTCGTTTGACGTACCAGGCGAGCATATAAGGGGCACTCGATTGGTAGAGGAAGCCTTCCTTGCCATGATCGAGCAGATCGGAAACTCCACCAACGTTCGACGAGACGACTGGGCAGCCGAGCAACATCGCCTCCCCGACAGAATTAGGCGAATTCTCAATAGTCGAAGGCGACACAAAGACATGCGTGCGTAGGTAGCGATCGCGCATCGCATGTGCGTCGAGCGGCCCGAGGAACCTAACGTTATCTCGAAGCCCAAGCTCGTCTATAAGGCGCGCGATGTACAGTTGATAGGAGTTGCGCCCCAGGTTGCGCTTGAGACTGTCGCGAAAGACCGTCTCCCCCGTGGTGTAAAGGACAACGTCTGGATAGTCAGCCTTGAGCATGGAAAGTGCCCGCAACGCGTAGTGGAAGCCTTTTACGGGATATGAGCACTGGCTGGCGAAAAGGCTACGCCTCTCAACGGTATCCAATTTCCAGTCGCCGGCGTAGAACTCGTCTCGCAGCGATTCGTTGCAGTGATGATATTTGCAATTCGGGTTCACTTGGTAAGCGCAAGCCTTGTCCCACTCGGTGCGACCGATAACGTGCTTGGCAAGCCTGAGGCATTCCCTTTCGGCTTCGCCGTGGCGGATGAAGGCCAGGCGCGCCTTTTCTAGCGACGTGCAGCGAATGAAATCCCCAAAGCTCGGGTGGCGAATCACGGGTTCGGGGACGCCCTCAGCGTAGTGATATCGGCCGTATATCGACACAAGGCCCTGAATCGAGACCACCGTCGAGGCATCGATCCCCAGCTTGCAGGCAGCCTCGACGGCTTTGAGAGAGTGCGGGGCCTCGGTCCCCCATACATGCACCACATCAGGCTTGAAGGCCTCCAGTTTATCAGCGAACCACGATGACTGGACATCCGCGGGAAACGAGCAGAAGTACAAGGCACCCGCATGTCCAGACACTTCCTCCCCGCAAGGAAAAAGGACGAGCAGTTCCGTGCCATCCATGCCCAAGAGGCTTGACGCGGTCGAGTCGAGCCATCCACCGAATACACCGCTGTCAATCCCGGCGGCTCGCGAAACCGGCAAAGGGGCCTTGTTGCATACCCAGGCTAAGCGCATTCTTAAAATCCTTTCTCGCCAAACAAGAAACAGGCCAATTGGTTGGAATAGACGCGATAGTCAAGCAATCGTCTTGCAGTCGAAACCGATTCCCCGCGCATGCGCGCACGCTCAGCAGGTGAGAGCGCGATGGCACGCCTCAGGGCGTTGGCGCACGCGCTCGCCGAGTAGTCATCAACCACGACGGCGTTCGTGCCATCCGAAAGGAACTCGCCAAGGTCGGACGTTAGATTCGAAATCACGGGGACGCCGCTACCGAGACTCTCCGTCACCTTGGTTGGCATGCCCGCCTGGGCGAAGGTCTTCGAGGGGTCGCGCATTAAAAAGGTAAATTCGCTGCAATGCAGCGCCTCGACGACCTCGGAGCGTGGAACGCGGCCGTGGGCACAAACGCACTCCGGCAAAGGCTCCCCGTCACGCATAAGTCCACGCGCCTGACCATCGGTCACACCGTACAGGTCAAGTCGCAGGCGCCCCCTCTCATCCGCGGACAGCTCGCTTATCGCCGCGAGCACGATGTGGAGCGCGTCCTTCTTTGCAGGCGATCCCGCGTACATCAAGCGCACCTCGCCCTTCGGCCAGACTGAAATATCGCGCGGCGCAAGTTCCTCGATATCGAGGACGGCGGGGACACGCAGGACGTTGCAGCCCCTCGCCTTAAAATGGCGCTGGAGATAGCTGCTGATGGCTATAACCTTGACAGCAGGGTCAACGGCCTGCGTGAGAAGTCTGATGTGATCGAGGTACCCACCGTCCCGCTCGCCCTTCGGGAACTGTTCGGGTTCGAACCACTCGGTGAAATCACCGGCAAAGACCGTCCCGCGGCTTCGGCACGCCGCCTTCATCGCCTCTACCGACCTTGCGGGAAGAAAAGAGAAGACGATAGCATCGTACTCATCGACGTGTGCACGCACGAAAGAAGCGGCCCTTTGGCCCATCAGCCTCCACATCGCCCAGTTGAGAAACTTGTTATCGGGATAAGGGTTGAGCGTGTGGCATTTAAAGCCGTCGAACACCGACTCGTCGCCCATACCGCAGAGTTCAACGTCGCAGCCCTGCATCCGAAGAGCGCGAGCCAGCATAAGAAGCCGGGTGGCTCCGGCATCGCCCTCAGGGAACTGGAAGGACGATATGAATAGGACCCTCTTTGACACGCCTTACCTCCCAGCCTTCCTCCACACCATCTTGTCCACGACGCCGGTGTAGCTTTGGATGATCTTGACCACCTTGGTTGACACGGTCTCGTCTGCGTAGTCGGGGACGGGGGCCTCGGGCAGCGACCCCTCCGCGTCGAGCTCGACGGCGGTGTGGACGGCCTGGAGCAGGCCCCGCTCGCTGATGCCGGCCAGCGTGAAGCAGGCCTTGTCCAGGGCCTCGGGGCGCTCGGTGGAGGTGCGGATGCACACCGCCGGGAACGGGCGGCCGACGCTCGCGAAGAAGCTGGACTCCTCGGGCAGGGTGCCGGAGTCGGAGACCACGGCGAAGGCGTTCATCTGCAGGCAGTTGTAGTCATGGAAGCCCATGGGCTCGTGCATGCGCACACGCGGGTCCAACTGGAAGCCCGTCGCCTCCAGGCGCTTGCGGGAGCGCGGGTGGCAGGAGTACAGGATCGGCATGTCGTACTTCTCGGCCAGCGCGTTGATGGCGGTGAACAGGCTCGTGAAGTTCGCCTCGGTGTCGATGTTCTCCTCGCGGTGGGCGGAGAGCAGCATGTAGCGCTTGGGCTCCAGGCCGAGCTCGGAGAGGATGTTCGAGGCCTCGATCTTGCCCAGGTTGGCGCGCAGGACCTCGGCCATGGGCGATCCGGTGACGTAGGTGCGCTCGGGGGCGCAGCCGGTGTCCTTCAGGTAGCGGCGGGCGTGCTCGGAGTAAGCCAGGTTGACGTCGGAGATCACGTCGACGATGCGGCGGTTGGTCTCCTCGGGCAGGCACTCGTCCTTGCAGCGGTTGCCCGCCTCCATGTGGAAGATGGGGATGTGCAGGCGCTTGGCCGCGATGGCGGACAGGCAGCTGTTGGTGTCACCCAGGATCAGCATCGCGTCGGGCTGCACCTGGACCATCAGCTTGTACGAGGCCGCGATGATGTTGCCCACGGTCTCGCCCAGGTCGGCGCCCACGGCGTCCAGGTAGACGTCCGGGTCGTCCAGCGACAGGTCGCGGAAGAAGATGCCGTTCAAGGTGTAGTCGTAGTTCTGACCGGTGTGCGCCAGCAGGCAGTCGAAGTGGCGGCGGCACTTCTTGATGACCTCGGACAGGCGGATGACCTCGGGGCGCGTGCCCACGATGATCAGCAGCTTCAGGCGGCCGTCGTCCCTGAATGCGATATCGGAATAGTCCTTGCCCATGCGGCTAGACCTCCTCGTGGTAGGTGTCGGGCTTCTCGGGGTCGAAGGGCTCGTTGGCCCACATGACCGTCACGAGGTCCTCGGTGTCGGACAGGTTGGTGATGGAGTGCGTGTAGCCGGGGACCATCTCGACCACGCGCATGTCGGAGCCGGAGACGGTGTACTCGTCGACGGGGAACGGGTTGCCCTCGGCGTCCTCCCCCACCTTCCTCAGCTTGATGGATGCGGTGCCGGAGACCACCAGGAACCTCTCCCACTTGCTCATGTGCCAGTGGTTGCCCTTGGTGATGCCGGGCCTCGAGACGTTGATCGAGACCTGGCCGCGCTCCGGCGTGCGCAGGAACTCGGTGAACGAGCCGCGCTCGTCCACGTTGGGCCTGAGGTCGTAGGCGAAGTTCCCCGGCTCGTAGTAGGACAGGAACGTGCTCCAGAGCTTCTTGGAGAATGACCCGTCGGTGAGGTCGGGCACCGAGAGCGACTCGCGGCTGTCCCGGAAGCCGTCGAGCAGGCAGACGATCTCGCCCAGGGTCTTCACGTCGGTACCGGGGACGTAGCAGAACCCGTCACCGTCGACGCGCTCCAGTCCGTCGTAGCCGCAGCGGTGCTCCTCGCCGAGCAGCGCGCCCAGCATCTCGTCGACCAGGTCGTCGATGTAGAGGAGCTCCAGCTCCACGGAGGGGTCGTTCACGGTGTAGGGGCGGCCGTTGGCGATCGCGTCGCAGAAGGTGGCCACGGCGGAGTTGTAGCGAGGGCGGCACCACTTGCCGTAGAGGTTCGGGAAGCGGTAGATGAGCACCGGCGCCCCCGTGCGCTCGGAATAATCGCGAAAGAGCCCCTCCCCCGCGAGCTTCGACTCGCCGTATACGGAGCCCTCGAAGCGGCCCGACAGGCTCGCCTGCGCGGAGCTGGAGAGCATGACGGGGCACGTGTTCCCGTGGCGCTCCAAGGTGTCCAGCAGCGTGGAGGCGAACCCGAAGTTGCCCTCCATGAACTCGGACTGGTCCTTGGGGCGGTTGACGCCGGCCAGGTTGAAGACGAAGTCCGCGCGGGAGCAGTAGTCCTCCAGCTCGGCGGGCGTCGAGTCGACGTCGTACTCCATGACCTCGAGGGGCAGCAGACCCGCGTATCTCTCGCGGCGGTCCTTGCCGTCCCTTATGTTCTTGAGGGCGCAGCAGAGGTTCCTCCCGACGAAGCCCCTGGCGCCGGTGACGAGGACGCGCACCCTACTGCACCGCCTCGTGCTCGCGGCCCTCCAGGGCCAGCTGCACGTACTCGGCGGTCTTGATCTTGGCGATGGTGCCCTCCACGTCGAGCCTCTCGGTGTTGTGGGAGGTGTAGGACTCGTCGGCCTGGGTCTCCACCTCGCCGTCGACGACGAACTTGTCGTAGTTCAGGTCGCGAGAGTCGCAGGCCACGCGGTAGTAGCCGCCCATGTCCTCGGCGCGCAGTCGCTCCTCGCGGGTCATGAGGGTCTCGAAGAGCTTCTCTCCGTGGCGGGTGCCGATCACCCGGGTGCCCACGCGGCCGAAGACCTCCTGCACGGCCTCGGCGAGGTCGCCGATAGTCGACGCCGGCGCCTTCTGGATGAACAGGTCGCCGGGGTTGGCGTGCTCGAAGGCGAACTGCACGAGGTCGACGGCCTCGTCCAGGTTCATGAGGAAGCGGGTCATGTTGGGGTCGGTGACCGTGAGCGGCTCGCCCTTGCGGATGCGGTCGATGAACAGCGGGATGACCGAGCCGCGCGAGCACATGACGTTGCCGTAGCGGGTGCAGCAGATGGTGGTGCGTCCTGCGCCGTTGCGGGCGTTGGCGTAGATGATGGACTCCATCATGGCCTTGGACTTGCCCATGGCGTTGATGGGGTAGGCGGCCTTGTCGGTGGACAGGCACACGACGCGGTCGACGCCCTCGTCGATGGCGGCGTGCAGCACGTTGTCCGTGCCGATGACGTTGGTGCGCACGGCCTCCATGGGGAAGAACTCGCAGGAGGGGACCTGCTTCAGGGCGGCGGCGTGGAAGATGTAGTCCACGCCGTGCATGGCGTCGCGCACGCTCTGGGCGTTGCGGACGTCGCCGATGAAGAAGCGCACCTTGGAGGCGAGCTCCGGGGACTTCTCCTGCAGGCGGTGGCGCATGTCGTCCTGCTTCTTCTCGTCGCGGGAGAAGATGCGGATCTCGGCCAGGTCGGTGTTCATGAAGTGCTTGAGCACGGTGTTGCCGAACGAGCCGGTGCCTCCCGTGATCATGAGGGTCTTGTCTTTGAATGCAGTGGTGTTGATAGTCATACCCAATCCTTTACATAAACTCATAGATACCGCGGGAGCTGCCCGTGTAGCCGTAGTGCCTCTTGAGAGCCAGGTCCTTTTCCTCCCAAGCGAGGTGCCCGAGGTGTAGCGAGCGGGCCTTCAATTTCTCCAGGTATTCGTCGGCCGTCTCGATAACCCTTGCCGGTACGCCGACTGCGACGGAGTCGCCGGGGATATCCTTCGTGACCACCGCACCGGCACCGATAACGACGTTGTCCCCGATGGTCACCCCCCCATCACGATCGCGCAGTTGCCGATGTAGACATTGCTGCCAAGAACGATGGGGCGGGTGACCTCCAAGTCGGGAACGTCCTTGCGAAACAGAAGTGTTCCGCCGTCGTGCGTCTCAAAGCGAACGCCGTCGGTGATGTGAACGTTGTCACCCACCGTTATTAACCAGGGCTCGGTGGACCATACGACCTCGCCGTAAATATGAAAATCCTCACCGGCGTTCACACCGATACGGCGCGCATACTCCTCCGGCGTGTGCGAATGACGCCACAATTTATATTTCAGCTTCTTGATGATTGGCACTAGACACCTTCCTCTCGGTAAGTCATACGGCCCTGCGGCCGGAGGCTTCGGCACGGTCGAGAACCTTCTTGGAATAGACGGGGTACGTCACGCTGCTGATGAGCATGGCGGCAATCGTCCCGAGCAGAACCCCATTCACTCCGAGCCCGCACGACGTGGCGAGGAAGACAGAAAGGGGGATGTTGAACACCGCCTGTACGCAGGCAACCGCCACCATGAAATTGACGAGCGTGAGTCCGTTGATGACTTGGGAGTAGATGGTGTTCCACATATATACGATCGCATAGACGCCCATAAGGGCAATGAGTGAGTCATCGAACCCGAGGTCGCGCCCCAGCCAAACACTTACGAGGGGCTTGAAGACGAGCACCATGACGATGACCCCGCCCACCGCGACAGCGAACAGCTTGTACATCTTCCCGAGCGTCCGCCTGATTTCAGCGATATCGCCACGTGCGTAGTCGACGGTAGTCTTTGACCATAGAGGTACGACGAGCGCGGCAAACAGGGACGAGAGTACCGTGAACACCTTGTTGGCGGTTGTGTAGACCGTCACCTGCTCGGGCCCAAAGAGATTCGAGACGATGAGGTTATCGGTAGTGAAGAGGACAAGCGTGGCGATCTGGGTGATGAAGAACATGATGCCTAGGCCGCCAACGTCCTTTGCCACGGCACGAGAGCAGCTGCGCGGGGACGGGGCGAGCTCTCGGTTCCTCGCGAAGACGTAGATCGTGAAGACGCCGTACACCAAAATATTGGAAGCTACGTAAAAAACCGCGACCGCCGTGAGGCTTCGGGAATCTGTGAGCGAGAGCAGCCAGACCGACAGGAGCATGACCGCCTGCTGGCAGACCGAGATGAGGTTGACGACCTGGGCCCTCTGAAGCGCGTAGTACACACTATTGCAAAGCGTAAGGACGAAGCTGAAGCACATACCAAGGAAGCTGAGCTCAACGACGCACAGCAGACTCTCATCCACCTCCCAGGCGGAAAGCAGGGCGGGCCAATCGATGAACGCGATGGCGATGCCGCAGACGGCGGCGACGACGGCGACGACGCCTGAGAGAATGGCGTAGGCGCTCGACACGAGGGCCTTCGGCGATACGCGCGGCGAGTCGGAGGCGATGGCCTCGGAAAGGCGGTTGCGAAGGCCGTTGCCGATGCCAAGGTCGAAGTAGGAGATCCACGAGAGGATGCTCAGGATCGACGCCCATACACCGTATTTGTAATCGCCGAGATAGTTGAGGACGATGGGGACGTAGACGAGGCTGAGGGCCATGGATACGCCCTTGTACACCATGGCCCGGCTCATGCTACGGCCGAGGTTGCTAGCGAGCTTCACGTAAGACTCCAAACGAAGAAGCGGCCGCGCGCAAGGGCTGGACAGACGTTTCGGCCACGTTTTTGCAGTACAGGTAAATTGGAATGAAAATAAGCGTGGTGTAAAAGACCTCGCACTCGAGATAAGTCGCTATGAGATACATGGCGACGAAAGCCAACTTAGCGGAGAAGCCAAGCTCTCGAGATTTAAAAACGGGATAACAGGTCCAAATGAGAATAGCGATGCCCATAATCGGACCGTAGACGGCAGCCACCTTAAGTAAACAGGCACCAACGAACTCGCTGTTACCAGTCGAAATGGCAGTCCCGTACACGTTATAGCCACATCCAAAAGGATATCGCTGCATAAGAGCCAGCGCAGCATTCGCAGCTCCGACCCGAGCCTCACCCGATGCGTCCAGGGAAATACCTCCGTCGTTCATGAAGCGGCCAAGAACGGAGTCCGTAGCCCACGCCGAGTTCCCCATCGCAGACGCGATGAAAATGAACACGCATATGGACCCGAGGAAGAGCGGAACAATTGCGGAAACACGATTGCCCTTCTTCAATGAGGAAAGAGAGTAGGCGAAGAAGACCAGGAGAGTTGTGGCATAGCCAGTGGCGGATTTTGTGGAGAGGACACCCGCCACAAATAGTGCCAAAAGCCGCGCACGCGTCTTCTCATCAATTTCCTTAGGCTTCATGAAGAGCAGCACGAAGATAGCTGAATTGAGCAATATCTGGTAAACAGCAGGCTCTCTGAATATGCCAACGTTACGCGTGTGGTCAAACCCTCGGTCGACGTACAGGAGCAGCCCATCGGCCCGATAGTTGACGACGATCCTGTTCACGGAGTCCAACCATGTTGTATCTCCAAAGGACAAGAAAAATGAAAACGGAGATAGGTGACCCCAAACTCCCGGGAAAACCTGAGAAATCAAATAGACAACTAGGCTGAAGCCAGTGAGGAAAGCCGCTAGCTTAATGAATCGGATAAGAAAACTCGAAACATCAAACATCACTGCAATAAGGGTAATTCCCACCATCGCTACCCAACCCAAAAGCTCAGTCGGCCCGAGCGCGTTTGTGCTTACCCGGACGAACAGCATGGCAAGAAAGCCCAAGGCCAATATCGAAATGGGATATACAAGCTGATATTTCCTGTTAGCCATAACGATGAGAGCAATTAGGGCCACCACCGGTATAACAATGTTCGTGAGAATGCGGTCGTACAGAAATGAATCAGCAAAAGCCACCATAAGGTAAATGAGCAAGTAATGGCAGGCGGCCTCGCGCTGCTTCTTCGAAGCTGAATTTTTCATGCTAAGAGTCGCCCTCATTGCCGCTCGCCCTCTAAAGCCTGGAAATAGTCTTCAACGCGGTCGGCGTTCCCGTACTCATTCGACTTGAGATAGAAGCTGAGCTCCTCACAACGAGAGGAGTCTTCGAGCAACCCTTGCACGGCATCAGCGAGCGATGCCGCGTCAGTGCCAGCGATGATTCCCTCTTTGTCGCCAAGCTGGTCATGGACCGTGGGGTACGCCATCGCAACAATGGGCCTCGTAAGAATCTTGGCCTCGTCTAGGGCGACTGACTTTCCCTCGAAGCGTGACGGCTGCACGACGATGTCGCAGTTAGCTATGTAGGGATAGGGGTTCTCGCGGGCGCCCAAGAACGTGAAAACGTCCGCAACACCCAGCTCTTCAACAAGCTTTTCGCAAGCGGCTTGCTCGGAATCGCCAGTAAGCCCCTTTCCCATCTCGTACCAGCGAAACGAGCAGCCGCGCTGCTTGAGCTCGGCTGCCGCTCGGATGGCGGTGTCCACACCCTTCTCGTGAGTGATGCGCGCCACCGTAAGGATTCTCGGCGCGTCAGCATCGTACTCTGGCGGGATGAACTCGGACGCGCGGCGTCGCACTACATCCGAAGAAACAATGTTCGGAAGACTCTTCATCTTGTATGCCATCTCAGGGAAAACAGAGCGCACGATGTCGATGCACTTATCGGAAACGGCATAGATGCCATCCATGCGTTCCAGGCAGGGTCGCTCGTATTTTTCCGAATAGCGGGCAGAGCGATAGTCTCCGTGATAAAAGACTATCTTGCGATCGGCCTCAATCTTCTCATCGACAAAGTAGAGAACTTGACCGTTAATAAATGAAACAGCCACGTCGTAATGACCCGGTATTTTATCTATGGCAGGAGAAAAGAAGTATTTCCAACGGAATCCGCGGCGGGTCTCTTCATCGCGAGAGACAATGCCGGAAACAACGTCTGCCGTTAGACGCCACACCCCAGCCCTACGGCCGCGAACCGATGTGAAGCAATCGCGTACTTTAGCGGGAGTCTGAAGTTCAGCTACCTTTGACGGTATTTGCCCCATAAAAAGCCCGGTGGGGTTCAAAAGCAGGAGATTGACGTCGTAGCGCGTTTCCGGAAGCTCTTCCAGAAGGTTGAGAAGCGCTCGCTCCGCACCGCCATTGTCCATTGAGGACATGACGAACAGGACTTTCTTTTTGCTCACGACAATCCCCCTTCCAATAGCCTGCCGTAATACGTTTGCCTACCATCAGTTTGTTTTGGAAATTCTTGCTTCCACGTGAGCTTAAAGAGGCTCGTATCCAGAAGGAGCTCACTCCAAGCACTTTGATCGAAAGGCCTATCTAGTATCGAAATAAGATCGTCGCAACGAGGATTATTTGATTCGATTGACGCAAATGCGGCGGCGACCGAGGAGTCATGGCGTTGAGCTAGGACGATGAGGTAATCGGTAAGCAAATAATCGATTAACTCATCACTCTGAAGCCAATACTCAAGGTAGTAATCCCTCAAAGTTGCGAATAGTCGACGATGTTCGACGTCGCACTCAAGAGAATAATTTGCAAACATGCCGCAGGCGACGGACGCATGCAGATAGTCGGGCCTTTTAATGGACCAAATTGGCAAAGCCATGTATTCACCTAGCGAGCCGGTGCAGAAGAAAGTGGCATCCAGCCACATGCCGCCGTGCTCAGCCAATAACGAGAGCCTCAACAGATCGGATAAATGGGTCCGCGACATGATGCCAGCACGGACTTTTTCGAGCACCCAATCGGGGATATGAGCGTAGTCGGAGAGATTCTCTTCCGAAATGACGATGACCTCGTGCCCACCGGCGTTGCGGCGCACGGAGTCGATGCACGCCCTCACGATCTCGGGCGCGTTCTCCTCACCCTGCCACCAGCACATCCAGATCTTCCCCTCGAGGGCGGGATCGGATGGCGGCAACGGTGCGTCATAGTCATATGACTCGAAGGAATCGCCGAAGCGGTTCTCGAGATATTTGAGGACGGTCTCATGCTTGCGCAGCAACCGCTCCTTTACCGCAGGCGGCTCCTTGTACCCGTTGCGGCTCATGACCTGGATGTCGAGCTTCGCCCGGAACGTGTTGATCGCCTCGGGCCACGACGTCGCCCTGGCGATTCGGAACGTTGCGCCGATCTCCTCGCAGGAGCGGTGCACAATCCTGTTGATGCTGTTATGGCCGTTAGCCATCGATTGACTCCTTATACAGGTTCACGAGGTCGTTCATGAACTTCTCGCGCGAGCAGTTTTCCATGACGTAGGAGCGGCAGTTGCGCTGCAGCATCGAGTAAGCGGACCGATCCAAGAACGCACTCGTGCCGCGCAAGATGGCATCCGCCATCGAAGGGACATCCCCGGGCTCGCAAATGAATCCCGTTTTCCCCTCATCAACCAATTCAGGGATTCCGCCGATATTCGTGCCGATGACAGGCGTGCCCGCAGCAAGAGCCTCCACAATCGAGTACGGCATGTTCTCTCGCCATCTCGAACTCGCGATGGCGAGAGACGCCCTCTCCACATACGCTTGCAGCGCCCCACCGGTCTGATAGCCGGCGAACTCGATGCGAGGCGCACAGCCCAACGAAGACGCGAGCGTCTTGAAATCGGCGGCATCTGGGCCGTCGCCGACGACAACCAAGCGCATGTTCTGCGGGAGGCTCGGCAAGGCGGCATCGAAGGCCCTCAGCAGCGTGTCGACGCCCTTCTCGGCAGAGAGCCGCCCGAAGAACAGGAGATAGGGGTTCTCCCTGTCGGTCGCATCCGCCCCGGCATTCGCCGCACGGTCGAGGATCGCGTCGTCGGCGAAGTTCTGCAGGAATACGACCTTGCCCTCGGGCCAGCCGCCCTCGATGAGCTTGGAACGCATGAACCTGGAGGGCGCGATGACCCTGTCGATACGCCGGTTGGACTTATGGGCCCTGTTGAAGGACGCCTCCATCGCCGCCAGCGCGCTCTTCGCGCGCGAGCCCTTCACGCAACGGCGCTCGATGCAGTGGCGGTAGCACCCGTCCTCGAGGCACGCGTCGCAGACGCGCCCGTCGCCGTCGAGCATGAGGTAGCCGGGGCAGACGGTCACGTAATCGTGGGCCGTGTAGAAGACCGGAACCTTGTTCTCCCTCAGGTAAGGGGCGTCGAGAATGGATAGCGTGATCTGCCTGTGCACGTTGTTGAGGTGGACGACATCGGGGCGGAACTCCTCGCAGAGGGCCTGGAAGTTGCGCTTCGCCTCCGGCGAGTAGATCAGCGCCATGCCGTCGCGCGCCGCCTTGAGCGGGTTCTTGACGTTGTTGTACTCGCGCTGCGTCACGAAATACTTATCCCACTCGCAGGGCAGGTTGTCAGGGTGCCTCATCGAGAAATAGGCCACCTCATGCCCCATGCGCTCAAGCTCGGATCCGACGGTGAGGTAATAGGTCTCCGCACCGCCCTTGCGGTAGTGGAACTTGTTTACGAGAAGAATCCTCATCGGACATCACCCCCGTAGACGGCAAGGGTCCGCTCGACGACGGAATCCCAGTTGTAGGTTTTCTCGACGTGCGCCTTGGCGGCGGCGCCGAGGGCGCCTGCGCGGCCAGCGTCCGCGAGCAGGTCTCGCAGCGCGGACCGCAGGGAATCGACACTCCCCTTCTCGAACGTCACGCCGTTGCCCGCGAGGACATCCGCGCACTCGGGGATGTCGCTCGTCACGCAGCAGCGGCCGTATGCCATGGCCTCCAGCAGGCTCATGGGCATGCCCTCGACATCGGACGGCAGCACGTAGGCGTAGCAGTTGGAGTAAAGCTCCTCCAGGGGCTCGCCGTTTACGAACCCGGTGAAGAGGACGCGCGGGTCGCCCTGCGCAGCCACACGCAGCGAAGCCTCGTACTCGGAGGTGTCCGAACCGCCGCCGGCGATGACGAGGCTCTTGTTCGTATCAAGCTTCCTGAAGACCTCGATCAGGAGCTCGGGACGCTTCTCGGGGACGAGCCTGCCCAGGTACAGCAGGTAGGAGCCCGCATCGAGCCCCCACTTCTCCTTTATCTGAATAACCGGCCTCGGCTGCTTTGGCTCGATACCGTTGGGGATGAACGTCGCCGTGCGGCCGTAGGCGCCCTCAAAGTAGGACTGGGCCGATTTGGACAGGACGACGAGGCCGTCGGCCTTGGTGGCAGCGGCCCTCTCCCCCATCTTGATGTAGGTGCTGGCGAGCTTCCCCCACTTGGCGCGCTGCCAGTCCAGGCCGTGGATGGTGGCCACGGTGCGAATGCCCGCGCGCTTCGCCAAAGGCAGGGGCACGCAGGGACCCTCGGCGTGGTAGTGGACCACGTCTGGACTGTCCTTGATGGCCGCCAGGGTTGCGAAGTACGAGGAGCTCAGCGCAGCAAGCCCCTTCTTGTCAATCGTCCTCACGGGGACGACGCGCACGCCGTCGACGGTGCGCTCGCGGCAGTCAGCGGCGTCGCCGGTCATGACGTCCGACCCGGAGCGGTCGTAGCAGGTGACCTCGTGGCCGAGCGCCGCCATGCGGCGGGCGAGCTCGGTCACGACGACCTCCACGCCGCCCTCGCGAGAACCGTATCTCTTATGTCCGATCATCGCGATGCGCATCTAGCACGCACCCTTACCGGTGATGACCTCGATCACCGTGAGGACGACGATCTTGAGGTCCGTTACGGGACCGCGCTTGGCGATGTACTCCAGGTCCCGGCGGACCATGCCGTCGAACCCGGTCGAGTTGCGCTCCGTCACCTGCCACCAGCCGGTGATCCCGGGCTTCACGGCCAGGCGCTGCAGGTCGAATTCCGTGTACTCCGCGACCTCGTTGGGCAGCGGCGGGCGCGGGCCCACGACCGACATCTGGCCCAGGAACACGTTGACGAACTGCGGGAACTCGTCGATGGAGTGCTTTCGGATGAACTTGCCGATCTTCGTGACGCGCGGGTCGTCCCTCATCTTGAACATGGCGCCGGCGATCTCGTTCTGCCCCTTGAGCTCGGCGAGGCGCTCGTCGGCGTCTTTGTACATGCTGCGGAACTTCCACATGCGGAAGGTGGACAGCCTGCCGTCGCGGTGGGTCTGGCCCACGCGGATCTGGCTGTAGAACGGGTTTCCCTCGCTCTCCAGGCGGATGGCGACAGCCAGCACCAGGCTGGGTATGGCGATGACGGCCAGCACGCAGCCGCTGAACACGATGTCGAACGCGCGCTTTACGGCCCTGTAGCCCAGGCGCGTGCGGTCCCAGTCCTTAACGGCCTGCATGGCCTTGTAGCGCACGCTCACCTCGCCGCCACTCATGGCCTGGGCAACAAGCGCGGCCCCCACCGGCGCGTTTTGCCCTGTCACTTCTTTAGTAGTCAAGTTCAAATTCACGTCCCTGTCCCCAGGGATCCCCCAATCGATGAATTCAAATTGCGAATGAATTGCCAGTGCGACGTCCCCTTACGTCTTACTGAGCACGTCCAACGGAAGCAGCTCCCAAAATGCGGAGTCGCCTTCGCCCACGTCTACCAGGCACCAGCGCTTATGACGGTCGATCTTCTTTACACGGGCCTCTTGCCCCACCAAGGGCCCTTGCTCTATATGCAGTACGCCGTCTTCTATGCGCGCTACGCTGTTGCGAACCACGCCCTCGTCGTCGAGCACGCTGCGGTACCAGTCCTGGGCATCGTCCGGCATGGCCGCATAGGCCCGCTCCCTGCTGCCGGCAATGCGGCAGCCAAAACTCAACTGGGCCAAAGCCTTATCGAGCAGGGCGGCATCGCGCGTGGCGACGAAGAAGTATTCCTTGTACATAGGTTTGATTTGGAGCGACCAGGCGCCGTCCCGCTTAAACCAGAACTCCTTTTGCATCACAAAAGCGTCCTGCAACAGCTCATGTGGGATAATGCGGCGGACCTTTTCACAGGTCTCGCGCTCTTTACCGTTGGGGGTGTGGACCAGATACCAGCGGACGCGGCCATGTTGGCTATTGGTAGTAGCGCCGTTAAAGGCACCGGGCAGCTGCTCTTGGCGCCGCATCGTCTGTTCCATCTCTCGCCCCCTTAACTTGCATCCGCGACGCACGCGAATACAGGGGCGTTAAGAACAGGCTTCCCGCTCGCAGCTAGGCGCTGTCGCAAAAGTACAGGTTTTTATAGAGGGGTATGGAGATGTGTCCGCTCGCGCCGCAATTTGCGCAATCTGGGAAAACAGTCTGGATTTATTCGTATAATGAGCTTAGTCGAAAGATACGAAAAACTGTACATTTTTGCGCAACAAAAAAGCCGCTCTACCAGCGGCTTTTCTTATACATGGGCAATATTGGATTGTTGCGGGTTCATTTTACTTTGCAAAACAGTTACGGGGGTTGTCGGCATCTTGTGAGCGTTGCGCAACTGCAACTAACCCTTCCCAGCCCCATGCTCGGCATAAAAAACGCGGCCGCCCCGTGCATGGGACAGCCGCGTATACATGCGGTCTATGAACCTTTGGCGTCGCCCTAGGCGCGAGTCTTGATCTCCTCGAGCACCTTGGCCACAAACTCGTCAACGCTCATCTGAACGGTCTCGTTGGAACGATCGCGGACGGAGATGTTGCCGGCCTCGACCTCCTTCTCGCCCAGAATGAGCATGTAGGGCACGCGGTCGATGGAACGGGCCTCGCGGATCTTGTAGCCGATCTTCTCATCGCGGTCGTCGCAGACCACGCGAATGCCGGCCTCCTCCAGCTTGGCGCACACCTCGTGGGCGTAGTCGCGGCTCTTCTCGGAGACGGGAAGTGCCTTGACCTGCACGGGGGCCAGCCAGGTGGGGAACTTGCCCGCAAAGTGCTCAATCAAAATACCGATGAAGCGCTCGATGGAGCCAAAGCACACGCGATGCAGCATGATGGGGCGCTTCTTGGTGCCGTCGGCGTCCACGTACTCCAGATCAAAGTTGAGCGGCATCTGGAAGTCGAGCTGGACGGTGCCGCACTGCCAGGTACGGCCGAGCGAGTCCTCCAGGTGGAAGTCGATCTTGGGGCCGTAGAAGGCGCCGTCGCCCTCGTTGACCTCGTAGTCCATGTGCAGCTGCTCCAGAGCGGTGCGCAGGCCCTCCTCGGCGCGAGCCCAGTCCTCGTCCGAACCCATGGAGTCCTCGGGGCGGGTGGAAAGCTCAACGTGGTACTTGAAGCCAAACTTCTGGTATACGGAGTCGATGAGGTTGACCACGCCCACGATCTCGTCGGTCAACTGGTCGGGACGCACAAACAGGTGGGCGTCGTCCTGGTTAAAGCAGCGCACGCGGAACAGGCCGTGCAGGGCGCCGCGAAGCTCGTGGCGGTGGACCAGGCCAATCTCGCCGGCGCGGATGGGCAACTCACGATAGGAGTGCGGCTTGGAGGCGTACACCAGCACACCACCCGGGCAGTTCATGGGCTTAATGCAGTACTCTTCGTCGTCGATAACGGTGGAGTACATGTTGTCCTTGTAGTGGTCCCAGTGGCCCGAAGTCTTCCACAGCTGCTTGTTCATGATGAGCGGCGTGGAGATCTCCACGTAGCCGGCCTTGTGGTGGATCTCGCGCCAGTAGTCAAGCAGCGTGTTCTTAAGGATCATGCCGTTGGGCAGGAAGAACGGGAAGCCGGGTGCCTCGTCGCGCATCATAAAAAGATCCATCTCGCGGCCGATCTTGCGGTGGTCGCGCTTCTTGGCCTCCTCCAGCATGTGCATGTGCTCGTCGAGCTCTTCCTTGGTGGCAAAGGCGACGCCGTTGATGCGGGTGAGCATCTTGTTGTCCTTGTCGCCCTTCCAGTAGGCGCCCGAGACGCCGGTGAGCTTAAAGGCCTTGAGGGCCTTGGTGTAGCAGATGTGGGGGCCGACGCACATATCGATGTAGTCGCCCTGCTGGTAGAAGGTGATGCGGGCGTCGTCGTCCAGGTCGCCGATGTGCTCGACCTTGTACTTCTCGCCGCGCTCCTCCATAAGGGCGATGGCCTCGGCGCGGGGCTTCTCGTACACGGAGAACTTGAGGTTCTCCTTGACGATCTTCTTCATCTCGGCCTCGATCGCGGGGAAGTCGTCCTCGCTGATCTTGACGCCCTCGGGTAGGTCGACGTCGTAGTAAAAACCGTTGTCGGTCGCGGGGCCGTAGGCAAAGTCGGCCTCGGGATAGAGACGCTTGATGGCCTGCGCCATGATGTGCGCGGCGGAGTGGCGGATGACGTGCGTGACCTCGTCCTGCGGGAGCTCGGCCACCGAACCGTCATTGTAGAGTGCCTTCATGGGTATGTTTTCTCCTCTCGGATGCCTGATGCAAGTGCGTGCGATGCGCTCGGCGTTTTTGACTTGCATCATTATAGGCAGGTTGCCTTGGTATACAAGCGCCCGCCGCACCTTAATGGCACGGCGGGCGATTTTCTACGCATGCTTCATCGTGTGGGGGCGGGGCTGCGGGGCGCGGGGCGCCCGTGGCCTGCGGCCGGCCCGGCGATGGATGCGTTACTGGATGCGAGTTCGGCAGTAGGGGCAGACCTTCCAGTGCGCGTCGAGCGGACGATGGCAGCTGGGGCACACGTTGCGAACCTGGGTGTCGCACACCGGGCAGACGACAAAGTCCTTCTCGATGGGGGCGCCGCACTGCGGGCAGGTGCCGTACTGGGCAAGCTGGCGCTCGCGCAGGGCCATGTCCAGCTCCTGTTCCTCGCGGTCGGCCGCGTAGGAGTGCGGGCGCAGGACCAGGTAGGCGATGAGGCCCACAAACGGGATGAGGGCGATGATGCCCCATGCCACGTAGGCGCTGGCGCCGCGGCGGCGAGCGTCGATGAACACATAGACGACCGACAGCACGTACAGGGCGATGATAAAGCCAACGAAGGCATAGATGACGCCCATAAGCTGCGGCGACATGAGCTCGGAGATGTACTTGGACATTGAGGTGTACCTTTCGGAATATTTACAGTCCGGTCAAGTTTACCACGGGGGTCGTTCGAGCGGGACCCTGGTGGGGCCCGGCGGCCACCACAGACACAAACATCTCAATCTGTAACAGTTACTCGTCAAATACGGGTCTAGGTGTTACAGATCGAGACACAGGGGTCCCTCCCCGACTTAAATCTCGATCTGTAACACCTAGACTCCAAAATCAGTTCTTACTGTTACAGATCAAGATGAACGGTGCGTCCTTCGTTAAATGTCTCAATCTGTAACAACTAGAGACCAGAAACCCTTCTATCTGTTACAGATCAAGACAAAGGAAAACGTCCAATCTCAATATCTCAATCTGCAACAACAACTCGGCAAAAACAGGTCTAACTGTTACAGATTGAGACATTCGAAACCGACTGATAGGTTCATCTAAATCTGTAACATCTGGACCCCAAAACGGTCCCTAGATGTTATAGATCGAGACAGAAGAATCTCTCCCTGACTTTAAATCTCAATCTGTAACACATAGGACCGATTATTCCCTCTTACTGTTACAGATCAAGACGAACGGAGGGTCCGTCTGACAAACGTCTCGATCTGTAACATCTGGGGACCCAATTCTTCTGCTTACCGTTACAGAACGAGACAAACCTATGACACCAGGGGCGGCAGACGAGGTCACCGATGGTCCTGAGTCTCCCCTCGCCTGCCGTTGGCGGATACAGCGGGGCTGTTCGCCGCATTGCCGCTGCACTGGGGGGTGTGCAGACCGTAGGATAGTCCTATTGACAGCCTGTCAACTTGTCTGGGAGGCACTGTGACGGAAACGTTTGATATCGCGATTGTGGGCGCGGGCATCACAGGATGCGCCATTGCACGGCAGCTCGCGCGCTACGACCTGACCATTTGCGTGGTCGAGGCGGGCAACGACGTCGCCCTGGGCGCGTCGAAGGCCAACGGCGGCCTGGTGCACGCCGGTTACGATCCGGCACCGGGCACGGTAAAGGCGCAGGTCAACGCCCGCGGTTGCGAGTTATATAGCACGTGGGCCCAGGAGCTGGGATTTTTGTTCCGCCGCACCGGGTCGATGGTGCTGGGTTTCAACGACGAAGACCGCGCGCACCTGGAGAAGCTGCACCAGAATGGCCTGGCCAACGGCGTGCCCGAACTGTCGATTATCGGCCCCGAGCGCATCCACGAGCTGGAGCCGCGCGCGAGTGCCAAGGCGACGTGCGCGCTGTGGTGCCCCTCGACCGGCTTTGTCGATCCGTTTGAGGTCGCCATTGCCGCGCTAGAGAACGCCGTTGCCAACGGCGTGACATTTATGCGGTCCGCGCCAGTGGAGGCAATTGAGGTTGACGGCTCGGATGACGGAGCCGCACGCTTTACGCTGGCAACGCCCGCCGGCGATGTGCGTTGCCATTACCTGATCAACGCCGCGGGCAACGGAGCCGCGGACATCTCGCATATGGCCGGCGCCGAGGAGTTTCAGATGGTCTGGCGCCAGGGCAACATTGTGGTGCTGGACAAAGAGCCGCGTGCGCTCATGCCGCTCTATCCCGTTCCCACGCCGATCTCCAAGGGCGTTATCGTCACGGGCACGGTCCACGGCAATACCGTGATCACCGCGACCGCCGCCGTGCGCGAGCCCGGCGACACACAGACCTATGCGAGCGATGTGAACACGCTGCTGACGGGAGCGCGCAAGCTGGTGCCCGATCTGGACACGCGTCGCGTGGTGCGCGCGTTTGCCGGCGGACGCCCGGTCATTAAGGGAACGAACGACTTCTTTATTGGGCAGTCGGCCGTGGTGCCGGGGCTGTTCCAGGCCGCGGGCATTCAGTCCCCAGGCGTGGCGAGCGCGCCGGCCATTGCCGAGCGCATGGAGCTGGTACTACGCGATGCCGGCGTGGCCCTGCGCGAACGGGACGATTGGAACCCGATACGCCGCACGCCGGACGACTTCGACCGCGCGCCGCTTACGCGCAAAGAAGAGCTCATCGATTCCGACCCCGCGTGGGGGCAGATCGTCTGCCGCTGCGAGACGGTGCCCGAGGCCGAGATTGTTGCCGCGATCCGACGCCGCCCGGGCGCGGTTTCGGTCGAGGGCGTCAAGCGCCGCTGCCGTGCCGGCATGGGTCGGTGCCAGAGCGGATTTTGTCAGAGCCGCGTGGTGGCAATCCTGGCACGCGAGTTGGGCTGCGAGCCCAGCGAGGTGCTGTTGGAGGATACCGGATCCTGGCTGGTTGAGGGACCGCTGAAGGGGGTGCGCTAGGATGGCGATGCTTGATATGCGCGAGGGACGCGCGGAAGCCGGAGCTACGGAAACGGTGCAGGCGCAGGCGTTCGACGTGGTCGTTATCGGCGGCGGACCTGCCGGCATGGCGGCCGCGCTTGCCGCGCACAAGGCCGGTGCGCGCGTGGCCATCGTGGAGCGAGAGCAGCATCTGGGCGGAATCCTCCGCCAGTGCATCCACCCCGGTTTTGGCCTTTCGCACTTTAAGCAGGAGCTCACCGGTCCCGAGTACGCGCAGCGCTTTATCGACCAGGTGCGCACGACCGATATTGCACTGTTCTTGGGCAGCATGGTGCTTGGGATTGATTCGGGCGAGGGCGCGTGTGTGGGCGACCCGGGCACGGACGAGGGGGCGGGAGATGCCGCGATTCATACCGTCACGCTCATGAGCCGTACCGGCATGATGCAGCTCACCGGACGCGCGGTCGTCCTTGCCATGGGGTGCCGCGAGCGTACACACAGCGAGATCAAGATCCCCGGCAGCCGCCCCGCCGGCGTGTTTACGGCAGGCTTGGCGCAGCGATACATCAATATCGAAAACCTCAAGCCCGGCTCGCGCGCCGTCATTTTGGGCTCGGGCGACATCGGGCTTATCATGGCGCGTCGCTGCACACTCGAGGGGATTTCTGTCGAGGGCGTGTACGAGCTCATGCCGTACGCCAACGGTCTGCGCCGCAACGTCAAGAACTGCCTGGACGACTTTGGCATTCCGCTGCACCTGTCCACAACCGTGACGCGCGTGATCGGGCACGATCGCGTGGAGGCGGTCGAAGTGAGCAAGGTCGACGAGCACCTAGCGCCCATTCCGGGGACCGAGCGCGTTGTTCCGTGCGACACGTTGCTGCTTTCGGTGGGTCTGATTCCCGAGAACGAGCTTTCGGTTGCCGCGGGCGTTGAGCTTGACCCGCGCACGCGCGGCGCCGTGGTGGACCAGAGCCTGCAAACGAGCGTGCCGGGCATCTTTGCCTGCGGCAACGTGCTGCACGTGCACGACCTGGCCGACAACGTGACGACCGAGTCCGAGCGCACCGGTGCGGCTGCGGCGACGTGCGCGCTGGGTGGCAGCGCGAATGTCGAGCACGGTACTGCGGACCCGGGCTGCCAGCTCACGGTCTCCCCCGCCGGCATTGCAGGCTACGCGCTGCCGGGACGCATTACGGCTGTGGCACTCACCAAACTCAACTTCCGTGTGCGCCGACCGGTCGATTCCGCCCGCGTGCGCATTCTGGCAGACGACGAGGAACTGTTCGCTGGCAAGGTCCGCCCATTTAAACCGAGCGTGATGGAAAGCTTCCCGCTACCGGCGAAAGTCATCCAGCGCGCACTCGACCTGGGTGTTAGCGAGATTGTCCTGTCCGTCGACCCCGTTGAGGAGGCGTAAGGCCATGAGCACGTATGTGACCGAGACATTGCAGTTCAACTGCACCACCTGCCCATCCCAATGCTTCCTGACCGTAGAGGTAGAACGTGACGCAGACGGCGCCGCGGTAGAGGTGCGCTCCGTGGTCGGCAACAGCTGCCCGCGCGGCGATACGTTCGCGCATCAGGAGCTCACCTGTCCTATGCGCGTGCTCACCACCACCGTTGCCGTATCCGGCGGCGACGAGGCGCTGCTGCCCGCGCGCACGGCCGAAGCCATCCCCCTGGCACTCCACGCCCAAGCTATGGACCTCATCAGCGGCCTGGTCGTCGAAGCCCCCATCCGCATGGGCGACGTCGTGCTGGAAGACCTCCTCGACACCGGCATCAACCTTATCGCCAGCATGGACATCGACCCAGCCTAAGCAGCTCATTTAGAACGGAGCTTCATCAGCGTTTGCAGTTGCGGTGGAATAGTTCCTGTTTTAGGCCATTACCCCGGCAAACAGGAACTATTTCACCGCAACTTATGTGGGGGCGCTTGGGATACCATGGTGGCACCCTAGCGAAAGGATGTTTCATGGCACATGTCGATGACCAGCGCGTGGCGCGCGTGCTCGATGCCCTCGAGGCTCAGCACCCCGGCGCACAGCTGCTCGTAAACGATCCGTGGTCGATTTACTACCTGACCGGCTTTTATGCCGATATGTTCGAGCGTTTTTGCGGCGTGCTGCTCGCGCGCGGCAGCAAGCCCGTGATCTTGGTCAACACGCTGCATCAGCTGCCCGAGTACGACAATGCCCGCGTCACCTATCACACCGACACCGATGTCGTGGCCGACGCCATCGTTCGCGAGGTCGATCCGACCAAACCGCTCGGCATCGACACCGTTATGCGCTCCGGCTTTATAATGCCCCTTATGGATCGTCACGCCGCCAGCGAGTTCTTCCTGGGCGACTTTGCCGTCACCGTCGCACGCGCCCACAAGGACGAAGCCGAGCAGGAGCTGATGCGCGTGTCCTCGGCCGCCAACGACGCCGTGATGGCCGACGCTATCAAGCTCGTTCACGAGGGCGTGACGGAACGCGAAATTGCCGACCAGATGCTCGGCCTGTATCGCAAGCACGGCAGCGAGGGCTTTAGCTTTCCGCCCATCGTGAGCTTTGGCGCCAACGCCGGCGACCCACACCACGAGCCCGACGATACGGTTCTCAAGCGCGGTGACGTGGTGCTGTTCGACATTGGTGGGCGCCACCGCAACTACTGCTCGGACATGACGCGCACGTTCTTTTGGGGCGAGCCGGACGAGGAGACGACGCGCATCTACGACATCGTGCGCCGCGCCAACGAGGCCGCCGAGGCGCTCATCGCCCCGGGCGTGCGCATGTGCGACCTGGACCGTGCCGCGCGCAACGTGATTGAGGGCGCGGGCTATGGGCAGTACTTTACGCATCGTCTGGGCCACTCGATCGGCTTGCAGGACCACGAGCCGGGCGACGTTTCACTCGTCAACGAGCAGGTCGTAGAACCGGGCATGACGTTCTCCATCGAGCCGGGCATCTACCTCCCCGGCCGCACCGGCGTCCGCATCGAGGACCTTGCCCTGGTGACCGAGTCCGGCGTCGAGATCCTCAACGCCTACCCCCACGATCCGACCCGCCTAGACTAGCCCCTTCCCAATGGCCCCTCAATAAGTTGCGGTGGAATAGTTCCCAGATTAACCCACAGAGGCATAATCCAGGAACTATTTCACCGCAACTGATGAGGGGGTATGGGTTAACGGAGCAGGCCGGCTACTTCGCCGGCTAGGGTGATGGTGCCGGCGGCAACGAAGGGCTCGCCGGCGGCATCGAGGGCTGCGAGGGCCTCGGATACGCTGGGGTACACACCCGCGAGCTTATCGGCGTCCACCAGGGCAGCGAGCTCCTCCGCTGGCAGGGCGCGATCGGAATCGGTCTGCGTCACGACCACACGGGGGAAGGCCGGAACAAGCACGTCGACGATACCCGCCACGTCCTTATCAGCCAATGCGGCGCACAGCAGCGTGGGGCGATTCTCTACGCACGGATCGATCTCGTCCAGTGCACTCACAAAGTTCTCGCAGCTCTGTGGGTTATGGCAGGCGTCGATCAGTTTGAGCGGATCGGTTCCCAGCACATCAAAGCGACCCGGCGTGGGGCAGCCCATAAGAGAAGCGTCGAGCGCCTCATGGTCGAGCTCGCGACCCAGATAGCCCTCGCACAGCATAATCGCGCACGCGGCATTCTGCGGCTGATAGGCCGGCTTGACCATGCTCGACGTATAGATCGCGCGCGGCGTGGTGCAGCTAAACTCAACCGTGTCGCCCACGTGTGCCGGAAGTTTGGTCGTCGTATGGCTCACCACGAACGGCACTACGCCGCACTCACGGCAACGGGCATCCATCACACACTGAACACTCGCCTCATGCGTGCCCTCGCCCAAAACAACCAAACGCCCAGGCTTAATAACCGCAGCCTTCTCCCCCGCAATAGCCTCAAGCGTGTCGCCAAGGACCTTCGTATGGTCGAGTCCAATGCCCGTAATGGCGACGGCCACGGGATCGGTCGCACTCGTAGCATCCCATCGTCCGCCCATGCCAACCTCAAGCACGGCCACGTCCACCGCGGCCTCGGCAAACATAGTCAAACCGGCCACGGACAAAAGATCGAAGGGCGTAATAGAACGGAGCTCCTCGCCCGCCGCCTCACGACGTGCGTTGAGACGACGACCCGCCTCATACGCCGCAGAGACACCATGGGCAAAGACCTCGTCTGAGACGACCTTCCCGTCAATCTCCATACGCTCGGGATAACGCACCAGATGAGGAGAAGTAAAGAGTGCCGTCTTAAGGCCCTCGCCACGAAGAATGGCAGCCGAGAATCGCGTCGTCGAGGTCTTTCCATTGGTACCGGCTATCTGGACGCAATCATAGAACTCGTCAGGACGACCAAGCTCATCGAGCATCTCGACGACGGTCTCGAGCAGCGGCGTGGAATAACGCGCAATCTTGCCCGTATCGGCCGCAAGTGCAACAGCCTCGTCAAAAGCAAGCTCCGGAACCTCAAACGGAACCGCATACAACCCAGAACGCTTTGCCATAGCCAAAGTCCCCTCAACATAAAAAGAGGCCCGTAATAAACAACGAGCCCCTCCCATTCAAAATATCAGCCAAACACCGCTTTGCAGCAGAATCAAGGCCACAACCCAGTGGCCCTAACACGCCAGATGCAAACAACCACGTAAACGAACTAGGAGCGGCCCGATGCTTTGCTCGATACAAGTTCCGCACGAGCCGAAGGCCACTTAATGTGGCCTTCGTGCGAGCAGGACTGTCCGCAGTAGCGAGCAAAGCCCCAAACCGCGCCCCTCAGTACCGCCTACGAGAAGTCAGCAACCTGAGCAGTCAGTGCCGTCAGGATCTCCTTGAGCTCAGCTGCACGGTCCTTCTTCTTCTGGACCACCGCGGGCGCGGCCTTGGCCACAAAGCCCTCGTTGGCGAGCGTCTTCTCGCAGCCGGCAAGCTCCTTCTGCGCTGCGGAAATCTCCTTCTCCAGGCGCGCCTTCTCGGCCGAAAGGTCAACCTTTCCCTCGAGCACCACAAAGACCTCGACGCCGCTGTCGACCACAGCGATGCTCGCGGCCGGCTTCTCAACATCGGTGCCCATGACCAGCGAGGCAGTGTTCGCTAGCGGCTCGATGGTCGAACGCAGGCTCTCGAGCTTCTCGATGTCCTCGGCGCCGGCGCGCACGACCACGTCGAGCTCGGCCTTGGGGCTCAAGCGGTAACGCGAACGCGTGGCGCGGGCGGCGGAAACGACGGTACGGCACAGCTCAAACGCGCGCTCGGCGGGCTCGTCGACATACTTGGCGTAGTCGGCGGGCTCGGGCCACTTGGCGATCATGAGCGCCTCGGCGCGATCCACGTTGCCCTCGGCATCCAGATCGAGCACGCTCGCCGGCATGTTGTCCCAGATCTCCTCGGTGACAAACGGCATGAGCGGGTGCATCAGGCGAATGGAGGTATCGAGCACAAAGATCAGGTTGCGCTGCGCCTGCAGACGGCCCTCGCCCTTCAGGCGGGCCTTGGTGACCTCGACGTACCAGTCGCAGACCTCATTCCAGAAGAACTGCTGCACGCCGCGGGCCATGTCGCCAAAGGTGTAGTTCTCAATACCCTCGGTGACCATCTTCACGGCCATGGCCAGACGGCTGAACATCCAGGCGTCCGCCGGCGTCTCCACGACGGGCTCGCCGGGCGTGTAACCCTCCATGTTCATAAGCAGGAAGCGGCTGGCGTTCCAGATCTTGGTCACAAACGACTTGGCCTGCTCGGTGCGCGGGCTGTCGATGAGCTTCTTGGTCTTCTTGTCAATGTTCGCGTCGAACTTGACGTCCTGGTTATTGGTGCACAGCGTCAGCAGGTTGAAGCGCATGGCGTCGGCGCCGTACATACCGATGAGGTCCATGGGGTCAACGCCGTTGCCCTTGGACTTGGACATGCGGCTACCGTCCTTGGCCAGGATCGTCGGGTAGATGACGACGTCCTTAAACGGCACCTCGTCCAGGAAGTACAGCGAGCTCATGACCATGCGGGCGACCCACAGCGCGATGATGTCGCGCGCGGTGACGAGCGCCGTCGTGGGGTGATGGCCCTCGAGCAGCTCCGGCTTTTGCGGCCAACCCTGCGTGGCAAAGGTCCACAGCTGCGAGCTGAACCAGGTGTCCAGCACGTTCTCGTCCTGATGCACGTGATGGCCGCCGCACTTGGGGCACACGTCGGTGTCCTCGGTAAGGGCGTCCTCCCAGCCGCAGTCCTCGCAGTAGAACACGGGGATGCGGTGGCCCCACCACAGCTGGCGGCTGATGCACCAGTCCTTGAGGTTCTCCATCCAGGTGGTGTAGGTCTGCGTCCAGCGCGCGGGGTGGAAGGTGACCTTGCCGGAGTTGACGGCGTCCAGCGCCGGCCCCTTGAGCTTGTCGACGGCCACGAACCACTGCTCGGACAGCCACGGCTCCAGCGCGGAGTCGCAACGGTAGCAGTGCATGACGGAGTGATCGAGGTCCTCGACGTGATCGAGCAGGCCATGCTCCTCAAACCACTTGACGACGGCCTCGCGGCACTCGTCGCGGTTCATGCCGGTAAACTCCCCGTAGCCCTCGACGACTACCGCGTGCTCATCGAAGATATTGATCTGCGGCAGGTCGTGGGCCTGACCCATGGCGTAATCGTTGGGGTCGTGAGCCGGGGTAACCTTGACAAAGCCGGAGCCAAAGTTGGCGTCGACGTGCCAATCCTCAAAGATGGGGATCTCGCGATCGACGATGGGGAGCTTGACGGTCTTACCCACAAAGGCGGCCTTCTCGGGGTCCTTCGGGGAGACGGCGACGCCCGTGTCGCCGAGCATGGTCTCGGGGCGCGTGGTGGCGACGACGATGTAGTCCTGGCCGTTGACTGGCTCGGTCAGCGGGTAGCGCAGGTGCCACAGATGGCCCTTCTCGTCCTTATACTCGGCCTCGTCGTCCGAGATGGCGGTGGTGCAGTTGGGGCACCAGTTTACGATGCGCTTGCCGCGATAGATCAGGCCGTCGTGGTACCAGTCGCAGAACACCTTGCGCACGGCCTGCGCGTAGTCCTCGTCCATGGTAAAGCGCTCGTTATCGAAGTCGACGGAGCAGCCCATACGTTTGATCTGCTCGACGATGATGCCGCCGTACTCGTGGGTCCAATCCCAGCAGGCGTCGACAAACTTATCGCGACCGATCTCCAGGCGGCTGATGCCCTCGCTCTTGAGTTTCTTGTCGACCTTGGTCTGCGTAGCGATACCGGCATGGTCGGTACCGAGCACCCAGCGCGTGGACTTGCCGCGCATGCGGGCCATGCGAATGATGGCGTCCTGGATGGAGTCGTCGGTGGCGTGGCCCATATGGAGCTTGCCGGTCACGTTGGGAGGCGGAATGGTGACGGTGCAGTCGCCCACGCCCTCACGGCGCTTGTAGTAGCCGCCGTCGAGCCACTTCTGCAGGATCGCCGGCTCGTTGGTCGACGGATCGTAGTTCTTGGGCATTTCTTCCATATATCTCTCCCTGTCCCGCCGGGGAGAAATGTAGGCCCGATTTTCGCTCGGTCAGGTCCTGGGCTCGATCGAAGACCACATTAAGTGGTCTTCGGCTCGTGCGGAATCTACGAAAATCGGGCCTACATTCCTCCCTTTAGGTATCGATTACTTCAGTCTGAATTGACTTTGCCGAGGCTTAAACAAACACACAGAATAGCACAGGTAGTTGGGGTTATTGCGTATATATAAAATAGCCTCCGACCGCGGGTGGTCGGAGGCTATTTGCAAACACGTTTTTGGCTGGTTTACCCGTAGATACGTTGGGGCTGTTCTTCGCCCTTTACGGAGGCTTCGGTCACGATGACCTTGGTAACACCTTCCTCGCTGGGGAGGTCGAACATCGTCTGTTGCAGCACGTCCTCGCAGATGGAACGCAGGCCGCGGGCGCCGGTCTTGCGGGCGAGCGCCATGCGGGCGATCTCGTGCAGGGCGGCGTCCTCAAACTCAAGCTCAACGTCCTCGAGCTGGAACATCTTGCGGTACTGACGCACCACGGCGTTCTTGGGCTCGGTCAGGATCGACACCAGGTCGTCCTCGTCGAGCGCCTGCGTCTGGGTGACGACGGGCGTACGTCCCACAAACTCGGGGATCATGCCAAAGGCGTTGAGGTCCTGAGGGAGCACCTGACGCAGCAGGTCGTTCTCGTCGACCGAGGTGGGGCCGGCGATCTCGGAGTTAAAGCCCACGCCCTTGTTGCCCACGCGGTCGGCGATGATCTTGTCCAGGCCCACAAAGGCACCGCCGCAGATAAACAGAATGTTGGTCGTGTCGATCTGCAGCAACTCCTGCTGGGGATGCTTGCGGCCGCCGGTGGGCGGAACGCTTGCCACCGTGCCCTCAAGAATCTTAAGCAGCGCCTGCTGAACGCCCTCGCCCGAAACGTCACGGGTAATGGAGAGGTTCTCTGCCTTGCGGGCGATCTTGTCGATCTCGTCAACGTAGATGATGCCCACCTGCGCGCGCTCGATATCGCCATCGGCGGCGTTGATGAGCTTGAGCAGGATGTTCTCCACGTCCTCGCCCACGTAACCGGCCTCGGTGAGCGCAGTGGCGTCGGCGATGGCAAACGGCACCTCGAGGATGCGCGCAAGCGTCTGGGCGAGCAGGGTCTTACCGGTACCGGTGGGACCGAGCAGCAAAATGTTGGACTTGGCGAGCTCCACCTCGTCCATATCGTCGTCGAACTGCGAGCCCACGCCGTCGCCAAAAGCAGACACCGCGGCGCCGCCCTCGATCACGCGGCGATAGTGGTTGTACACGGCAACCGACATGGCGCGTTTGGCGTCCTCCTGGCCCATAACATAGGCCGAAAGCTCATCGTAGATCTCGTGCGGCGTCGGCACGTGCGTGATGACCTGGCGGTCGTCCTCGAGCTCAAAGCCCTCGGCCTCGGGGTCAACCGCAGGCTGGGATTCAGCCTGGCCGTGATCGTTGAGGAAGCCCGGCAGCTTGCCGTTGCGGGCAGCGTCCATAAAGTCCGAAGCCAGCGACTCCTCCAAGATCTCGGAGCAGGCGGCGACGCACTCATCGCAGATAAAGATATTGGTCGGACCCTTCACCAGACGGCGAACCTGACCCTGCTCTTTTCCGCAGAAGGAGCAGCGGATGGGGTTGCCGTTCTCGTCGAAGTTGTCCTGCATGTTACCGGCCATCCTAGGCGTCCTTCGCGGCGAGGTCGCGCGAGGTGACGATACGGTCGATCAGGCCGTAGTCGAGGGCCTCGGCAGCGGTCAGGTAGTTATCGCGCTCGGTATCGGCCTGGACCTTCTCGATGGGCTGGCCCGATGCGTCGGACAGGATCTGGTTGAGCTCGCGACGGGTCTTCTTGATCTCCTCTGCCACGATCTCGATCTCGGTCTGCTGACCCTGGGCACCGCCGCTGGGCTGGTGAATCATAACCTTGGAGTGCGGCAGGCAGAAACGCTTGCCCTTGGCGCCGGCCGAAAGCAGCACGGCGGCCATAGACGCGGCCATGCCGACGCAAATGGTCGAGACCTGCGGCTTAATGAAGTTCATGGTGTCCAGAATCGCCAGGCCGGAGTAGACCTCGCCACCGGGCGAATTGATGTAGAGCGAGATATCCTTCTCGGCATCTTGGCTCTCAAGATGCAGCAGCTGGGCAACGACCAGGTTGGCGCTGACGGAGTTGATCTCCTCGCCCAAGAAGATGATGCGGTCGTTGAGCAGGCGCGAATAGATATCGTAGCTGCGCTCGCCGCGCGGCGTCTGCTCGATAACGTATGGCACGAGGGCGGAATCGAACTTAGCGATCATACGCATCTCCATTTCTCTCTTGCGGACCAAATTGGTTCTAGATAAACGTACGGTGCCCGCATGCTATGCATTGGCTGGCACCGTACGAAGCAACCGGATAACCGGTGTATAACTTTACCCCATCACGGGCGCACCCATGCGCTCGCGGGCAAGGTGGCGAGAATTACTCGGCGTCCTTGGCGGTCTCGTCGACCTCGGTCACCTTGGCGTTCTCGACCAGGTGGTCGACGGCCTTGGAGCGACGGATGGACTCGCGGACGGCAGGCATGCGGCCATCGGCGATGAACTCGGCCTTGGAAGCCTCGACGTCCTTGACGCCAGCCTTCTCGAACTCGGCGTTGATGTCGTCCTCGGTGACCTCGATCTTGAGCTCGCGGGCGAGGGCGTCGAGAGCCAGGGACTCACGGGCAACGTCGTTTGCCTGCTTGTGCAGGTCGCCGATGAACTGCTCCATGGTCAGGCCGGAAGCGGGCAGCCAGGTGTCCAGCGTCATGCCGCGGGCAGCGAGGTTGGACAGGAAGTTCTGGCCAAGCTCCTCAAAGACGGACTGCTCGTAGTCGGCGTCCATCTCATCGAGCTGCAGGCGCTCGGCGAGAGCGGAGACGCAACGGTTCTCCTTCTCGGCCGGGAGGCGGGAAGCCTTGTCCTGCTCGATCTCGATCTTGATGGCGTCGCGCATAGCGTCGATGTTGTCGAAGCCAAAGTCAGACTTGACGAGCTCGTCGGTGAGCTCGGGGGTGTTGCGAACCTTGATGCCCTTGATGGTGACCTCGACGGTGTGGGTCTCGGCCTCCTCGCCCTCCTCGACCTCGTCGGTCCAGGTGACGGTCTTGACGTCGTCAACGTTGGCGCCAATCAGGGCGTCGTTGAACTCCTTGGGGTTGCTGTCGCTACCGGCGATGAGCATGCGGCCCTCGGCGGCAAAGTTGTCGGCGTTCTCGACGGCCTTGAGGTCGACGGTGACGTAGTCCTCGGCCTCGACGGCGCGACCCTCGACGTCCTCGAAGGTGGCACGGTAGTTGAGGAGCATCTCGACCTGGTTGTTGATCTCCGACTCGGTGACCTCTGCAGGCGGCATCTCGATCTCGACAGCGTCGAAGGAGGAGAGCTCAGCGGCGGGACGCAGGGAGAACTCGACGGTGTAGGTGTAGTCCTCGTGATCCTTGGCGAGGTCGAGCTCCTTGTAGTCACCGTTCTTGGTGGGGACGATGTCCAGCTCGTTGAGGACGGCGGGCTCGTTGGCGGCGATCAGGTCGTTGGTGGCCTGAGCGAGGGTAGCCTCGGCGCCAAGAGCGGAATCGATGACCGGACGGGGAGCCTTACCGGCGCGGAAGCCCGGGAAGCGGTACTTCTTCGCGGTGTCCTTGTAGGCCTTCTTGATCGCGGCGTCGACGTCGGCGGCCGGGATGGTGACCGTAGCGGTGAGCTTGGCGTCCTTGACGTCAGAAGCGGTGATGTTCAACACGTTCCTCCTCATACTGCCCAGCTTATCTGAGGTGCTGGTACCTTTATGCAACAAAGTGTCGCGAGGGCATAAGCCGACGCGGGTGCGTTGGTGCGGGCGAAAGGACTCGAACCTTCACGGGAATCCCACCAGAACCTAAATCTGGCGCGTCTACCAATTCCGCCACGCCCGCATGAGCGCACAGACTAGGAATGATAGCAGATACGAGCGGCAAGCGCACGCACACGTTTTTAGCTCACGACCTCACCACGAGTGCAGAAGGCGGGGCGAGTTGCCCCACCCCGCCAATTACGACGTGTTCGCTGACCCGCTACTCCCCCAGCAGGGCCTTCTCGGGCGTGATCGGCAGCGAGCGAACCTGATGGCCGGTGGCGTGCGCCACGGCCGAGGCAACGGCGGCGAGCGGCGTGTTGATGACGACCTCGCCGATCGACTTGGCGCCAAACGGACCCGTCGGCTCGTAGCTCGGCTCAAAGGCAACACGAATGCTGCCGATATCCAGGCGCGTGGGCAGCTTGTAGCTCATAAAGTTGCCGGTACGCAGACGGCCGCGGTCATCGTGCTCGACGATCTCGTAGAGCGCGTGACCGATGCCCTGGGCAATGCCACCCTCGGCCTGGACGCGCGCGAGCGCCTCGTTGATAACGGTGCCGCAGTCCACAGCCGCCGCGTAGTCCACCACGGTCACCTTGCCGGTGGCCTTGTCGACCTCGACCTCGGCAATGCCGGCCATAAACGGCGGAGGCGAAACGGGCAGGCAGGCAGAGGCGTGCGAGGTCAGCGCGTCGCCGCCCGCGATGTTCTTGACGCACAGGTTGGCAAAGTCGCGCAGCGTGAGGTAGCGGTTCTGCTCGCGCGCGGCGCGCTCGTCGGACAGGCGCACGTACTGGCCATCGAAGACCACATCGGCGGCGTCCACATCCCACATCTGGGCGGCCTTGGCGCAGATCTTCTCACGCAGCTCGGTCGCGGCGTTCTTGGCCGCCAGGCCCGTCACGTACGTGCCCGAACTCGCGTACGAGCCGGCGTCAAACGGCGACACATCGGTGTCCACGCCGCGCACCACAATGAGCGAGCTCTCCACACCCAGCTCCTCGGCGGCAATCTGCGCCAGGATCGTGTCGACGCCCATGCCGTTATCGGTGGCTCCGGTGCCGATGGTAATGAAGCCGTCCTCTTCCAGGCGCATGTCGATGCCGGCGATGTCCACGTTGGAGATGCCCGAGCCCTGCATGGTGAGTGCGCAGCCCAGGGCGCGCACGCGGTCGCCCAGGTCCACGGCCAGCGGCTTGTCACGCCAACCGATCATGTCCATCGCGCGCAGCAGGCAGCGATCGAGCGCGCAGGCGTTGAGCTTCTCGTTGTAGTACTGCGGCATGGTCTCGCCCTCGTGCACCATGTTCTTAAGGCGCAGGTCGGCGGGGTCCATGTGCAACATGTCGGCGAGCTCGTTGACGGCACTCTCCACGGCAAACTGGCCCTGGGTGGCACCGTAGCCGCGATACGCGCCGCCACGGTTGGTATTGGTGTAGACGGCGTCCCAGCTAAAGCGGCTCGCCTTCACGTGGTTGTAGATGGGCAGGCTCTTGTGGCCCGAGAGGCCGATCGTCGTGGTAGCGTGTTCGCCGTACGCGCCGGCGTTGGACAGCGTGTGCAGATCGATGGCCGTGATGGTGCCGTCGTTCATGGCGCCCAGCTTAACGGTCATCTGCATCTGGTGGCGCGAGTTGCCCGCGGTGATGGTCTCCTCGCGGGTGTAGCAGCAGTAGCTCGGACGGCCGGTCTGCTGGGTCACAAACGCAACGAAAATCTCGCAGCAGCCCGTCTGCTTGGAGCCAAAGCCGCCGCCGATGCGCGGCTTAATGACCTGCACCTGCGACTGCGGAATATCGAGCGACTGCGCGACCATGCGGCGCACGTGGAAGGGCACCTGCGTAGAGGTGGTCACCGAGATACGTCCAAATGCGTCGGTCGTCGCGAAGGCGCGGAAGGTCTCCATGGGCGCGGTCTGCGTGGCCTGGCTGGTGTAGGTGCGCTCAAAGACGATGTCACTCTGCGCGAACGCCTCGTCAAGGTCGCCAAAATCGCTGGTACCGCTGCACACCAGGTTGCGAGCAACGTCACCGCCCTGCGGGAACATAAAGGTCACGTCGCCCTCGGGGTGGACCACGATGTCGTTATCGAGCGCCTGGGTAAAGTCGAGCAGGGGCTCTAGTACCTCGTAGTCGACCTTGATGAGCTTGAGTGCCTTGTCGGCGGCCTCCTCGGTCTCGGCGGCGACAATCGCCACCTCCTCGTTTTGATAGCGCACCAGGTTCTCGAGGATGAGGCGGTCGTAGGGACTCGGCTGCGGATAGCTCTGGCCGGCGATGGTAAAGCGGCGCTGGGGCACGTCCTCGTAGGTGTAGACGCCCACCACGCCGGGCACCTTCAGCGCGCGCGAGGTGTCGATGGAACGGATCTTGGCGCGGGCATAGGGGCTGCGTTTGAGCTTGACGATCAGGGCGCCGGCGGGCACCAGGTCGCCCGTGTAGACGGGACGCCCCTCAAGAAGGGCCTTCGAGTCCTTCTTGGGCTGCTTGTGGGTGATCTGCTTGTAGGAGACACCGTCGCAGCTGGTGTCGTTGACCGGCAGTTCGGGCATCTCAAAGCCCACCTGAACACCGGACTCGTTAAGGAAGCGGACGATAGCGCGCAGCTGGCTCTCGTAGCCACTGCAGCGGCAGAGGTTGCCGGCGAGCTGGCGCGAGAGCTCCTCGCGCGTGGCGACGAGGCTCGGGTCCTCCTTGGCGGCGCGGGCAAGCGCCAGCACATTCATGATGAGGCCGGGGGCGCAAAAACCGCACTGCTCGGCACCTTCGGCAGCCATCGCACGGGCGAGTGCCTCGGACTCGGCTTTGAGGCCCTCGAGCGTGGTGATGGAGCGGCCCTCGACGCGCGCGGCGGGAACCGAGCAGCTCAGCACCGGGTCGCCGTCGAGCCACACCGTGCACAGGCCGCAGTTGGTGGTCTCGCAGGCACAGCGCACCGATGCGCAACCCTGCTCGCGCAGCAGCGCAAAGAGCATGGTGTCGGGGGCAATCTGAACCTTGACCTTGCGGCCGTTGAGTGTAAAGGAAAGATCGATGAGTTTGGCAGCCATTAGCGCACCTCGCTAGAATCGACGCCGGGCACGCGGCGGCAGGAATACTCGTCCGTGGCAAACTTAGGAATCTGCACGCCCTCGAGCTCGTGGGCAAGCGCGGCCGAAAGCTCGATGCCGGCGGCGCGGCGCACGGCCTGAATCGCCAGCGGGGCCGAGATGCGGCGGCGGTAGTCAGCCGAGCCCCACAGGTTGGTGCCATAGCTCAGCGAGCGCACGGACGCTGCCAGGGCACGCAGCTCGTCCTCGGAAGGCTGCTCGGCGGCAAGGCCGCATGCCTCGCCCTGCAGCAGGGTCGCGCGCAGCGGGCGGGCACCCACGGTGACATGCCAGCTGTTGTCCCACCAGGCGGCGGTGACGTTTAAGGAGGGGAAGTCGGTCGCGGCCTTGCGCACGGCCTCGTAGCTCGCACGGTAGTCGTGTTTGACGACCACGACATGCTCAATAACGTCGCGCACGTAGCCCATGTCAACGAACTCCGCGAGCGGCACGCGGCCGGCGCCCGTCAGCTCAACGTAAGAATCAAGAGCGAGGAAGGCGGAGAGAACGTCCGAGAAGCCAAAGCGGCCGTAGATGCTGCCGCCCACCGTGGCGGTATTGCGCAGCTGCACGCCCACGATGTCATGGACGGCGAACTCAAAGACATTGTTGACAAGCGCGTTGAGCTCGGCATGGCGCTCGAGCTGGCGCAGGGTACACATGGCACCGATGCGAAACTCGGTCTCGGTCTCCTCGATCTGATCGAGTCCGCAGGCCGAAAGGTCAATTGCCGTCGCCACACGACGCGAACCCAGACGCATCCAGATGCCGCCGGCCACAATCTTGTTGTTGCGGTTCTTCTGCAAGAGCTCATAGGCTTCGGCCGCGTTTCCAACACGGACGTAGGTACCGAACTTGAGCACGTTCTCCCCCATCTCTCCACTTGTCCAGTACTTTTAAGTGTACCAAACGAGGGGCCGCACACCGTTTTAGGACAAAATCCACCCACCCATCCATAACTTGCGGTGATATACGGACTGATTAGCCGTTATGGGACGCTAAGCAGTCCGTATTTCACCGCAAGTTATGAGGAGTCCTCCGGGATAGAAAAGGCTCCCAGCCAAGATGGCTGGGAGCCTTCTGCGATGCTATGTCGAGCGAAGATTTAGCAGACACCCTGGGCGAGCATGGCGTCGGCGACCTTCAGGAAGCCGGCGATGTTGGCGCCCATGACGAAGTTGCCCTCCTGGCCATACTCCTTGGCGGTGTCGTCCACGTTGTGGAACATGCCGCGCATGAGCTGCTCGAGCTTGCCGTCGACCTCCTCGAAGGTCCAGGACAGGTGCTCGGCATTCTGGCTCATCTCCAGGCCGGACACGAGCACGCCGCCGGCGTTGGCAGCCTTACCGGGCATAAAGGCGACGCCGTTCTCCTGGAAATAGGTCGTGGCCTCGATGGTCGTGGGCATGTTCGCGCCCTCGCCGACCACCTTGCAGCCGTTGGCGACGAGCGCCTGGGCGTCCTCGAGCAGCAGCGTGTTCTCGCGAGCACAGGGCAGCGCGATGTCACAGGGCAGCTGCCACACGCCGCGGCCGTCGCCCTCGTGCCACACGGCGTTGGGCTTCTCGTCAACGTACATAGCGAGCGTAACGCCCTTGTCGTGGCCGGAGCGCTTCTTGTTGTAGACGTGCTCGAGCACGGTGTAGTCGATGCCGTCGGGATCCTCGACCCAGCCGTGGGTATCAGAGCAGGCGAGCACCTTGCCGCCGAGCTGGGAGACCTTCTGGACCGCGTAGATAGCGACGTTACCGGAGCCGTGAACGACGACGTTCTTGCCCTCGAAGGAGTCACCGCGGCTCTTGAGGTACTCGTCCACAAAGTAGGCCAGGCCGTAGCCGGTGGCCTCGGTACGGGCGAGCGAGCCGCCAAAGGAGAGGCCCTTGCCGGTGAGGACGCCGGTCCACTCGTTGGTCAGGCGCTTGTACTGACCGAACAGGTAGGCAACCTCGCGGCCGCCAACGCCCAGGTCGCCGGCGGGAACGTCGGTGTTGGGGCCGATGTGGCGATAGAGCTCGGTCATGAAGGACTGGCAGAAGTGCATGATCTCGTTGTTGGACTTGCCCTTGGGGTCAAAGTCGGAGCCGCCCTTACCGCCGCCCATGGGAAGGGTGGTCAAGCTGTTCTTGAGGATCTGCTCCAGACCCAGGAACTTGAGCATACCCAGGGTGACCGTCGGGTTAAAGCGCAGGCCGCCCTTGTAGGGTCCAATGGCAGAGTTGAACTCGACGCGATAGCCGCGGTTGACCTGAACCTTGCCCTGGTCGTCGACCCAGGGAACACGGAACATGACGATGCGCTCGGGCTCGACGAGGCGCTCCAGCAGGGCGGCCTCCTCGTACTCGGGGTGGGCGTCGAGTGCCGGCTGGATGGTGCCGAGGATCTCGGTCGCGGCCTGGATGAACTCAGGCTGCTCGGGATAGCGGGCCTTGAGCTCTTCGAGAACTTTCTGCGTGTAGCTCATACTTCCTCCAATGATGGGAAACGAAAAGTGTCGGTCGCGGCACCCTATGCGCCGCGAACTTTATCGAGTATGGATAATATCGCACTGTTGCAGCAAAGTTTCGCATAAGCCGACGAGCAGATGTTTCATTTTGATTACGATGCAGGTAGAAGCGTTTTTGAGTGTCTGACGCGCAAAACCCGTGTTTCAAACCTGTTTCGTCCACGTGTTCCAAACCACCACATTGGGGACAGGCACCTTTGTGGTGGTTTTGGTGATTAGAGGACGAGCTGGTGGTAGTCGGCGGGGGTTACGCGGCCCTCGGTGGCGGCGCGGAAGGCGGCGAGGGCATCGCCCGAGAACGGCATGGCCCAGCACAGCCCGCAGCCGGCTGTGATGGAGCCGGGCAGCGGCATGATGCGCCCGGGCACACCGGCGGCAAGACACAGCTGTTCGCATTCCATCACATCGAAGGTGCTGTCAAACGATACGATAATCTTGCGCTCGTGATCAGGGGCATCGCCAAACGAGGCCTCGCGGTGCGACTCGCGATACGCAGCCGCCGCTGCCTCTTCCTCGGCCGTATGTCCACAGCCGCCACAGCCGCAGGTGCAAAACTCGGACCCATCGCAAGTGCAAGGTTCCCCAGTATCGGGGCAAATATCATGTGACACGGCATCTCCCGTCATTGATGTGTGCAGATCTAGGCGAGCAGCTCGGCTGCCGCAAACTCCTCGGGCGTATTGACGTTTTCGAAGCAGAGTGTCGAGCCTGCGACCGCGACAATCTGAGACTCGTCCAAATACCCGGCGTTCACCCGGTCGATCAGGCAGCGAATGCGCTGACGGTCACCGGCGAGCAGTTCTTGGGCAACCGGCGCACACGCGTCACGGCGCCAGACGGCACAAAGCGGCTCAATCCCCCGCTCCTCGCGCGGCACGCACACGTCGAGCGCCTCGGCCTCAACACGATCGGCAAGCGCGCCGATGAGTTCCGACGAGACAAACGGCATATCACAGGCGACGATAGCCGCGAGAGGAAGCCGAGCCGCAGCCAGCGAGCTCGCGATGCCGCGCATGGCGCCCGCCGACCCCTCAAGGTCCGGCACTATTCGCGGCACCAGGCCGCCAAACGCGCGCTCCTCAAGATAGGCAAGCTCACTGGGACGCGAAGTCGTCACGACCAACTCGCCGGCAACTGGCGCCAGCCGACCCAGCACGCGCTCGATAAGCGGTTCGCCGCAAAACGACATGCGCGCCTTATCGCAGCCCATGCGTGAGGACAGCCCGCCCGCTTGGACGACGCAAGAAAGATCGGCCCGTCTTACGGTAGTCATACGGCAAAACACCTCCATCGGCACGTTCAAAGCCCAACGCACGGGACCAATTACCGTAGGCAACAAGGCAGACGACACGGCAAACCCATGCAAAAACAAAACAGCGCCTTTGCGGCACGCAGCAAGACCGCGAGCACAAAAGCGCTGGTAGCGTATGGCGGGAACGTATGTGAATCGAACACATCCAAGACGTTTTGCACGCCTCGCAACGGTTTTGAGGACCGCGGAGCCCACCGGAGCCCATCCGTTCCCAAGTGCGGCGGTATTTTACCAAACCGAAACGGCTCCATCCCAAAAAGACGAACAAGAAGTTGCGGTGGAATAGTTCCTGTATTTGCTGCCAAAGCCTCCAAATAGGAACTATTTCACCGCAACTAAGGAGGCGGGGGCGGGTGACCGGCCTAGCGCAGGGAGCGCAGGCCGCCGGCGTCTTTGTCGAGCACCGTAAAGCGCACGGCATCCAGATGCTCCAAGATGCTGATGGCACGCTTGCGCGACACACCCAGAGCCTCGCGCAGTACGCTCGTGGTGGCAGCGCCGCCGGCTACCTCAATGGCGGCGGCGACGAGCTCGCGCGCATGGGCCTCGGCGGCAGCGGACAAGGCAACGTCGCGCTCGACCTTCACGATGGAACGGTTGAGCGAAAGCTCGCGCAGGGCACGCGTCATGGTGTCGCGGCCGAGCTGCAGCTGTTCGCCCACCTCGGGAAGCGCCGGTGCATCCAGGCCGGCCTCGTCAAGCAGCGCGACGATCCGTTCGCAAGCCTCTCGCACCACGCGTGCCGCTGCGGCGGCCGAATGCGGATCGAATACCTCGGCGCCCTCGGTGGCGCACACGCCACGCGAGCAGCCCTCGGCAATCAGAGCCGCGTCAACGGCTTCATCCGCAGCGGGCCAAGCGGCATGGGCGACCGCGCCGGGCGTAAAGCCCGTCTCCTTAGGAGCCGCCGCGTGCATGGCTGACAGGGTCGCCGCCAGTGCACCCATCGCGGCGTCGAGCACGGCGGCATTCACATACAGCGCATCGCCCGAGCCAGCAAGCTCGCAAACAACACCTCGCGCCACCAACTCGTTCAGCGCGGCATCGGCTACACCGGAAACAAGATCTAGCGCTGCGGCAACGTCGGCAGCCACGACCGGCAGCGCCTGCAGCGCCAGCCATGCCTCAACACCAGCGACGGCATCGCCGGCCTCAAGTGCCGCAAGCAGCGCGCGCTCCCCCGCCGAAAGCTCGCGCGAGCGACGGCAGCGCGAAAGCAGCACGCGCCCACCGCCAATAAGCATCACGGGCGAATACGACAGCACCACGGCATGGTCTCCGGCTCGCAGCGGCAGCGGCTCCTCCAAGCGCACCTGTACGGTACGGGTCTCGCCAACCGCCATGGGGGCCTCGCCCTCCATGAACATGATGCGGCCGACAACCTCGGCCGTACCCGCCATCACGTGCACACGCGCACCCGACTCAAGCACGCGCGGCTTGGCGCCCTCGCGACCCAAATACGTAAACGCCATCATAAAGCGCATCGTCTGGCCAAAGCGGCCCGCTACGCCCAGCATCTCGCCACGGTCAAGCGCCGTGACACCGTCACCAGCCAGGTTGAGCGCCACGCGTTGCCCAGGCAGCGCGCGCGGCGTATCGCCATGCACCTGAATCCCGCGCACACGACAGACCGTACGCGACGGCAAAGCCGTCAGCTCGTCGCCCACCGCAACCGGCGCATCGTGCAACGTTCCCGTCACTACGGTACCGACGCCCTTGATCGTAAAGCAGCGGTCAATCGGCAGGCGAGGCGCGGCATCGGTGAGCTCGGCACGGGCGCGGCAGGCATCCCAACAAGCGGCAACCTGCTCGTCGAGCGCAGCCAGCAGCCCGTCGATCCCCGCGCCGGTCTTAGACGAGACGGGCACAATGGGCGCGCCCGCAAACACGGTACCCGACAAAAAGTCATCGACATCGAGCTCGGCAAGCTCGGTCATCTCGGCATCGGCCAGGTCACACATCGTCAGCGCCACCACCATATGCGTGACGCCCAGCAGCTCCAACACGTGCACGTGCTCGCGCGTCTGCGGCATTACGCCCTCGACGGCAGAGACCACCAGCACGGCAACGTCGATGCCTGTCGCACCCTGCACCATGGCGCGCAGGTAGTGGGCATGCCCCGGCACGTCGACCAGGCCGACGATCTTGCCGCTCGGCAGTGCCAGCTCGCCAAAGCCCAGCTCCACCGTCATGCCGCGACGACGCTCGACCTCCAGGCGATCGGGATTTTTGCCGGTCAGCGCCTCGATCAGCGCCGACTTACCGTGGTCGACGTGGCCCGCCGTGCCAACGATAACGGGACACTCCACCAGCGCCTGAACCTCACTCATCGTGCAACCGCCTTCTTAACGCACGCGACGAGCGTCGATGCCGCCGTCTCGATATCGCGGTCACCCACGAGCGTGCGCACATCAAACAGGACGCGATCGTGCGAGGCGCGCGTGACGACCGGCGTGTCGAAATCCTGGACGAGCGAGCGCTTGAGCGCGTCGACAGAAAGACGCTCATCAACGAGGCGCACGGCAACGCACATGGTGGGCAGCTCGACGGTAGGCAGCGAGCCGCCGCCGGGAGTCGACGACTCCTCGACGATTTCCACCTGCACGGCACACGGGCAGCCAGCCTTATCGAGGCCTGCCACCATCAACTCGCTCAGCTTGCGTGCGCGACGCTCCAGATGAGCCTGCGGAAGCGTAAGCATGCTGAGCACCGGCACCTCACGATGGGCAACATCGGCGCCGTCCATGTAGATACGCAGCGTGGCCTCGAGCGCCGACAGAGCCAGTTTGCCCGGGCGCAGGGCACGCATAAGCGGATGTGACCCGCAGGCCTGGACCAGATCGCGACGGCCCATGATAATGCCCGCCTGCGCGGCACCCAGCAGCTTATCACCCGAGCACGACACCAGATCGAGCCCTGCCGAAACCGAAGCCGGCGTGGTTTCTTCGCCGCCGCGCACCAAGATGTCGTCGGGCAACAGCGCGCCCGAGCCCTGGTCCTCGTAGAACAGCAGGCCATGCTTGTGGGCCAGGGTGGCAAGCTCCCGAGAGCCCACCTCCTCGTGAAAGCCCTCGATGCGATAGTTGGAAGGATGAACCTTGAGGATCATGGCCGTATCGGGCGTGATGGCGCGCTCGTAGTCGCCCAGGTGCGTGCGGTTGGTGGCGCCGACCTCGACGAGTTTGGCGCCCGAAGCCGCCATGACATCGGGGATGCGGAAGCTGCCGCCGATCTCGACAAGCTCGCCGCGGCTGACGATGACCTCTTTGCCTGCGGCATGGGTCGCCAGCACCAGCAGCACCGCGGCGGCGTTGTTGTTGACCACAAGCGCGTCCTCGGCACCGGTGAGCGAGCGGATCAGTTGCGCGGCGTGCTCCTTGCGCGACCCGCGCGAACAGGTGTCCACACTGTACTCGAGCGTGCTGTAGCCGCGCGCGACCTCGGCCACGGCCTTTGCCGCCGACTCCGCGAGCGGGGCTCGACCCAGGTTGGTATGGATGACCACACCCGTGGCATTAACTGCTGGGCGCAGGCTCGGCAGCGCGGAGCGGTGCGCACGCCACTCGATGGCCGAAGCCAGGTCGCGCTTAGAGCGCGGGGCGGCGCCGGCGCGAATGGCGGCGCGCTCCTCGTCGAGCTCGGCCGTGACGGCGGCATGCACCACCGCGTCGCAGGTCTCCCCCGCCGCTTTCACAACAGGCCACTCTGCGAGCAGCTCGTTGACGGAAGGAATGGCGCGCAGGCGGGCGCGTACCTCATCGGACATGTTCTGGCTATCGCTCATGTGCAGCCTTTCAAAAGAAACGTGGATCAGTCGAATACATCAGCTGAGTCAATTACTCGTCATTATCCCCGCGCGCGACAATCTTTTCCACGCGAACGGCGTTTTCCTGGGTGAGCGCGGCGCCCGTCAACGGGTCCCAACGCAGCGGCGTGTGGTCGAGCGGCCCGACGCCCAGGGCCTGCCGGCCACCACCCTCAGCACCCAATGCGCGTCCGCCGGGGGCGGCCGACGTAAAGATGCACGCCGGATGCAGATAGGGCGTCGTCTCTACGCGCACGCGATCGCGGCCCATGTCGCTCACAAGCTCGACGACCTCGCCATCGGCGATACCCATGCGAGCGGCGGCATCGGCATTCATCTGCACGGCATCCAAGTCCGACCCCGCCTCGGCGGCACCTTGGGCCGCAAGCCTTCGCGAGGTATGCGACTCAAAGGGACGGTTGCCGCTAATGAGGCGAAACATCCCCGGGCCGGGCTCCACCATGGGAGCGATCCAGTCGGGTAAACGACCCAGACCGGCTCGCTCCCATACGTCGCTTGCCAGCGCAATTTTGCCGCCATCCAAGGGAATCGCCGGCTCGCCCGTACGCGACGGCAACGCAACACCCGTGTCGGCCCAGCCGCGCTCCTTGAGCTCGTCCAGATTGATCCCAAAAGGCGCCACCTGGGCAGCCGCCAGATCGTCGGACGTAAACCGAAAGTACTCACCCACGCCATACACCTGCGCCAGACCGGCAAAAATCTCCCGACCGGGACGTGTGTCGTCATGCTGCACGGGCAGCACGGCGTTGCGGTAGAACGCGCGCGCGTCGTTGCGGCCCACGACCGTGCCCACGCCGCGGTCGGCCTCCAGATACGTCACATCGGGCAGCACGAAGTCGGAAGCGCGCGCTGTCTCGGACCAGCGAATATCAATCGTCACGAGCAAGTCGAGCTGCTGCAAGATGCCCAACCAAGCCTGCGCATTGCCATAGCCCGCACCGGGGTTACTGGCATAGACGATGAGCCCACGCAAATCGCCGGCAAGAATCGACTGACCGATGGTCGTGCACAGGCCGCGCACCGGATCGACCAGTGGATAGCGTTCGGACCCCAACTTAGGCTCACGCGGCACTGACGGCGTCGCAAAACGCACAGGGTCCAAGTCGCCCAGTACAAGCGGCGTGGGCGGATTGAGCGCGCCGCCTGCGTGTCCGATGCAGCCCAGCAGCACATCAACCATGCAGATAGCTCGCGCGGTCTGCGTACTGTTAGCATACGCGATGCCGATACCGCCATGAAAGCCGGCGTCCACCACGGCAGCAGGCGCCGCGGCAGCTAGATCGCGCGCCGTGGCGGCGATCTCTGCGGCCGGCACGTCGCACATCGACTCGGCCCACTCGGGCGTCCAAGCACGGGCCGCCTGCGCCAGCTCGTCAAAACCCGTGGTGTAGCGGTCCACGAACTCGTGGTCATACAGGCCCTCGGCAATGAGCACATGTGCAATGCCCAGCAGCAAGGCCAGGTCGCAGCCCGGGCGCACGCGCAGCCAGCGGTCGGCAAGCGCAGCCGAGCCACTGCGCCGGGGGTCGACCACGATAATCTTCGCCCCACGGCGACGGGCATCGTTGAGTGCATCAACGGCCCCCATCGTCGACGAATCGACGATGGAACGCCCCAGGTACATGATGCAATCGGTATGCGCCAGGTCGGAGGCGGGGCTGTAGCCCAGGCTGTGCTCCCAACCGGTGAGACGGCTCACCTCGCAGGCGCCGTCGGCACCGTACACGTTGGGTGAGCCCAGCGCATGCATAAAGCGATACGCCCAGTAACGGTCGAACGAGGGCACGCCGAGCGTCATGCCCAGCGCGCGCGGACCATGTCCGTCAACAATCCCCCAAAGGCGCGCTGCAATCTGCGCGAACGCCTCGTCCCACGAAATCACATCGAACCCCGAGCCATCAGCTCGTCGGCGCATGGGGTGCACAATGCGATCGCGCTCGTCAAACGGCATGTCCAGGCGATGCCGTCCGCGGGCGCACAGGGCACGCGCCGCGCACGGATGACCCGGCACCGGCAGCTCGGCCACCACACGCCCATCCTCAACATGGGCCGCAAAGGCGCAATCGGCATAGCATCCCCCGCATGTGGTCACCACGGAGCGACCGTCACGCTTCACAGCAGATGCCATCTCGATTACCCCTTTCATCAGCCAAACACAACAGGCCAAAAGCCCGGCAACGAACCCCAGACCCAAAAAGCCTCCCGCACGGCAATGCCCCGCGGGAGGCCCAACGTCAAACAGACGATACCTTACGCCTCGGACTTCTTGGCGTAGATAAACCAGTAGCCGAGCGCGACCAGAACCGCGCCGCCCACGATGTTGCCCAGCGTGGCGGCGGACAGGTTAAACGCAATGCCCGCAGCGTTGAGCGCATCAGCGCCGGCGACGTCGGCACCGTAACCGCATGCATGCATCACGGCGCCCATGGGCAAAAAGTACATGTTGGCGACGCAGTGCTCAAAACCGCAGGCCACAAAGGCGGCGATGGGCAGCAGAATGCCCACGACCTTATCGACCACGGTCTTGCCGGCGGTACCGATCCACACGGCAAGGCACACAAAGATGTTGCACAGGATGCCGCGGAAGAAGATCGTCACCCAGTCGATCGTCACCTTGCCGGCGGCGACGCTCACCATGGAGTTGGCGACCGCCTCGCCGTTGAGCTTATAGATGCCGGCCATGTACACCAAAAAGACGATGAACAGGGCACCGACAAAATTGCCGACCCATACGACAACCCAGGCCTTGAGCATCTGGACCAGGGTGATCTTTTTGCTCTTGAGCGCGCAGACCATAAGCGAATTGCCGGTAAACAGCTCGGCGCCGCACACCAGCACGAGCACCAGGCCCAGGCAAAAGCACAGACCGCCCACGACACGCTGGGCACCCCAGCCCAGCGTGCTGTCGCTCAAAAACACCGTAAAGAACAGGCCGCCGAAGGCAATAAACGCACCGGCGAACATTGCCAACAGAAAGGCCTTTGCGACCGGCAGGTTGGCCTTGGTCACGCCGGCGGCCTCGGTCTTGGCCTCGATCGCAGCGGGCGCCAGGCAATCGGGAGCGGGGTACTCCACCTTGGAATCTGCCATGTCAATCACTTCTTTCCTAATCAGCAGGGACAAGCGCTCCTATTGCTCTTGCCCCAAGCGGACAAAGTGGGAAAAGTCGTTGGCGGCCACGGCGTCGTACACGGCGTCGACGGCGTCAAAGACTTCCGGGGACATGGGGTTGTAGAACTCCGTATCGCCCGGCTGAATTCCTATGAAGACGATATCTTCGCACGATTGCTCAATCTCTTCGATCAGAATCGACAAAGGGAGCGAATGCGTGGTGAACATCGACTTGCGGGCCACATCACGTTTGTCGAGCAAGCGGATGGCGCCGACGGGCAGCGCCATGTCGGCGGCATCGACCAAGACCAGACGCGGCGGACGCTCGCGCTTGACCTCGATGATGTCGTCCTCGGGCGTTTGGCCTCCGTCGATGGTGTACCAACCGGCGATGGGTGCGTCTTCCATCTTTTTGGAGAGCACGGGGCCGGTGGCATCGTCGGCACGCAGCACGCTTCCCGCCGTGAGCACGATACCCGCAAACGGGGCGCCGTTCACGCGTCCATCCACAACGCGACCCATTACTGCAACCTCCCCGTCAGATACACGCCCGACACGTCGCGCACGCGCTCAACCAGATCGCGAAACTTCATTAAGAACGCGACCTGCTGGGCATGCAGGCCAAAGTCGTCATCGAACACCGAGATGCCAGCCTTGGCCGAGCCGCGAAAACCGCGCTCGTCGAGCAGCGTGTCGCAGGCCTCGAGCAGCGACGGCACCGCCGCCTTGTCGAGCTGGCACTCGCCAAAGGAGCGGATGGCCTCGAACTTGGTCTTGGCCTCCCCCTCTGGTAGCACGTCGACGAGCGAATAGAACACGTTCACCGGCACCGACAGGCGCGGCTCAAAGCAGTCGAGCACGCCGGTGTGGTGGCCCACGGCGAGCGTGTAGTACAGCACGTCGCAGGCCTCCTGGGGAACGTCTTCCTCGGTCTCCACAAACTTACGCGTGAGCTCATAGAAGACCACCTGGTCGGGCGCATGACCCAGGCAGGGGTCGGCGACGCCTTCGGCGGCCTCGTCGCTTGCGCGCGAGGCATCGCCAAAGGAGCCGCCGAGCATGCCGGGGCCCGCAAAGTAACCAGAGCGGTCCGTGAGCTCCATCTAGCGACCTCCGGCCAGCACCAGATCCTGCAGCGCCGAGTAGACCTCAACGCGGCGCGGATCGTCCTGCTTGTCGATGAGCAGCGCCATAGCACCGCGGATATCGCCCTTGGGCGCGCCCTCGAGCGTATCCATAAACTCATTGGCCAGGTCACGGCCGTAACGGTAGCCGCTCATGGCGCGAGCTTCGCGCTCGATGGCAACGCGCAGCTTGTACGGCACACCGGGGTGCAGGATATCGGCCTGCTCGCCGGCGGCCTCCACCGTGGTCTCGGCATGGAGCTTTTGGTCCAGCAGACCGAGCGCCATGGCAAAGCCGTAGATGGTCTGCGCGGGGCTGGGCGGGCAGCCGGGGATATAGACATCGACCGGCAAGATCTTGTCCGTGCCGCCCCAGACGCAGTAGTTGTCGTAGAAGATGCCGCCGGTGCAGCCGCACGCGCCATAGGACACCACGATCTTGGGATCGGGTGCGGCCTCAAAGGCGCGCAGGGCCGGCATGCGCATGGCACGCGTCACGGCACCGGTGTACAGCAGCACGTCGGCGTGACGGGGCGAGGGCACGACCTTGATGCCAAAGCGCTCGACGTCGAAGACGGGCGTGATGGAACCGAAGATCTCGATCTCGCAGCCGTTGCAGCCGCCGCAGTCAACACGGTAGACGTACACCGAGCGCTTGATCTTCTTAAGAAGGGTCGCCTTGGCCTTCTCGATGCTCTCGTCGAGCTCGATCTTGGTCGGGCGGTACTGAAGCCGCTCGGGCAAAAGCGTGGGTTCGGCCATGGTTACTCCTCCTTCGTATCAAAATCCATGATGATGCCCTCGACCGGCGCCGGACCGGCGGGAATCTCGGGCGCATCGGGGTTGATCTCGCGGTCGATATACTCCGGGTTCACGCCGTGGCCGCCCAGATACTCCATGCCGGGGCCCTGGGGCTCGCCGGACGCAAGCGTCTCGTTGGCAGCCATGCCGTGCGCGTTGCCGGTCTTAACGGCCGAGGCGGCGCGCAGGGCGTCGAGCTCGCGCTTGCACTCCTGGCACACGCGCACGGTACGGGCGGCCTGCTCGGCCTCCATGCCGCCGGCCTTTTGCAGCAGGCGCTTGGCGTAGTCGATCTCCTTATGCGGAGCAAACGGCTTGCCGCAGCGCGAGCAGTGCTCGAGCGTGTAGACGCTCTTGCTGGTGAGGTCGTCCTTGCTCATGACGGCCAGCTCAAACTCCTCGGTGAGCTTGATGGCCTCCATGGGGCAGGCCTCCTCGCAGCGGCCGCAGAAGATGCAGCGACCGTAGTCGATCGACCAGGTGATGGTATCGGCCGCAAGGTCGGTGTCCATGCGAATGGCATCGGCCGGGCATGCCACGCCGCAGGCACCGCAGGCGATGCAGAGCTCGGCGTTGTGCTCGGGCTTGCCGCGCATGTCCTTGTTGGTGGGAAACGGCGCAAACGGGTACTTGACCGTCGCGTCGCCGGCCTTGGCGTTAACCTTCCAAAGCTTCAGCATATTAGAGCGCCTCCTCATCGAGCGGGGCGGCCATAGTGCCCTCGCCCGCAAGCGGCGACTTGTCGCGCCAGACGTTCTCGAACTGCTCCTTGTCAAGCACGTGGTCGCGCTTGGCGGCGACATCGGTCACCGTCACGCGGTCGGTGCAGGAGTAGCAAGGGTCGAGCGAGCCGACGATCAGCGCCGCGTCGCCCACGGTGTTGCCGCGGAACATGTAGCGCAGGACCGGCCAGTTGCTGTACGTGGCGGCCTTGGCGCGCCAGCGGTAGCACTTCTGGTTATTGCCGAGCATCGCCCAGTGCACGTCCTCGCCGCGCGGCGCCTCGGTGGCGCCGATGGCGTACTTGTGCGGGGTGTACTCCCAATCCGTGGTGAGGATGGGGCCCGACGGGCAGTTCTCGAGCATGGTCTCGATCATGTCGATCGAATCGTAGACCTCCTGGATGCGAACGGCGGTACGGCCGAAGGCATCGCAGGTGTCGGCCGTAGCGGCGTGCATCTTTTGGACATCCGGATCGGCGTAGCCGTCGAAGGGATGGTCAAAGCGCACGTCGCGAGCATAGCCCGAGCCACGCATGAGCGGGCCGACCGGCGAGAAGTCGCGAGCGATCTTGCGATCCAGAATGCCGATACCGCTCGTACGCTCAATAAAGTTGGGCGTGGAGAGCAAGACGTCGACGAGCTCCTGAACCTCGGATCGCAGCTGGTGGATGGTCGTGAGCGTGGAGAGCTTCTGCTCGGCCAAAATGTCGCGACGCACGCCGCCGATCACGTTGAGGCCGTAGGTCTTGCGGTGACCGGAGAGCTTCTCGGCCAGGTCCATGGACTTCTCGCGGACGCGGAAGAACTGCTGGAAGCCGGAGTCGAAGCCCGTGTAGTGCGACGCCAGGCCAATGTTGAGCAGATGCGAATGCAGACGCTCGACCTCGAGCATGATAGCGCGGATGTACTGGGCGCGCGGCGGGACATGAATGCCCTGGGCGCGCTCAACGGCCTCGGCATAGGCCACCGAGTGGGCGCAGCCGCAGATACCGCAGATGCGGTCGGCGAGGAACGTCACGGCGTCGTAGTTCAGACGCGTCTCGGCGACCTTCTCCATGCCGCGGTGCACGTAGAACAGACGGTAGTCGGCATCGACGATCGTCTCGCCCTCGACGAACAGGCGGAAGTGGCCGGGCTCGTCGGAGGTAATGTGCAACGGGCCCATGGGGACGAGCGTCGTCTCCTTGCCCTTGGTGTCGGCCAAGAACTCGTAGTTTTCCATGTCACTCGCGGGAGCGGGACGGAAACGGTAGTCCATGGAGTCCTTGCGCAGCGGATACAGGCCGCTGGGCCAATCGTCGGGCAGTACCAGGCGACGACGATCGGGCAGACCCTCGGGAATCAGGCCGAACATGTCGCGCAGCTCGCGCTCGCCCCACACGCAGGCGGGGACGAACGGCGTCACGGACGGGAACGTCATCTTGGCGGGATCGACCTCGGTGCGCACGGTCACCCAGCCGGGGTCCTCTCCCTCCATGGAGATGACGTAGTACACGGCGTAACGGCCGCACAGGCTGCGCTCATCGTTGCCGATGATCACGGGAATCCAGCCGTAGCGCTCGTAGTACAGGTAGTGGACGGCCTCGGGCAGCTTGTCCTGCTTGACGGTAATCGTCAGCTGGTCCTCGCACTGCCACTCGACCTTCTCGATGCAGCCCGGAACGGCGCGGCGCAGGGCCTCGACATGGCTCTCGCAGCGACGGGCATACACCTTGTTCTCAGTTTCAATCATTCGTTACTCCACCTCGCTCTGAGCGGTCTCGGTACCGAACACAGCGCGGTACATCGGCGTCGCGTGAAGCTCCTCGGTGCTCTGCTCGAGTACGATGCCGGTCGCGGTCTCCACACCGTGCACGAGGGGCAGCGGGGTGGCGATGCCAAACCACAAGATCATGACAGCCAGGATGATTTCGGGGATAAGCATGAGCGCCGGGGCCTCATGCTTGCCCATGCCCTGGGGCGCATGGCCGAATACCGACTTGAGTGCGATGCGGGTGAGCGCGGAGATGGCCACGGTAAGACCGAGGGCGACCACGACGACCAGCCACATGGGACCGGCGGTAACACCGGCGACAAAAGTCAGGAACTCGGAGATAAACATGCCAAAGGGCGGGAAGGCGCCAAGACCGAGCAGCGCCAGGACGGCGAGCGCGGCGGTTGCGGGGGCAACCTCGACGACGCCCTGGATCTTGGCCAGGCTACGCGTGCCAAAGGCGTGCTGGATGTTGCCGGACACGCAGAAGGCAAGCGTCTTGGTAAAGCCGTGGAACACGCAGTGCAGCAGGGCCGCGGCGATACCCAGCGGGCCGCCGATACCCAGGCACAGGGCGATAACGCCCACGTTCTCCACAGACGAGTACGCAAAGCGGCGCTTGAGGTCGTCCTGACGGAACATCGAGAGCGCCGCCACCAAAATGGACAGCGTGCCGACGATCAGCAGCAAAAGTTGCGGATACTCGGCGCCCACGGCCTGAATGGTAAAGCCATAGAAGCGCATGATCACGAGCATGGCGCACTTAAGCAGCACGCCCGAGAGCAGGGCCGAGACGGGGCTCGGAGCCTGGGAGTGGGCATCGGGCAGCCAAGTGTGCATGGGGAACAGGCCGGCCTTGGTGCCAAAGCCGATCACGATAAACGCAAAGGCGAGGCGCATGAGCGTCGGGTCGAACTGGTCGGCATACGGCAGCACGCACGACAGGAACGCGGCCTCGTGGGCGTTGGGAATCACGTCGGCGGCGTTGGCGTAGATCAGCAGCGTACCGAACAGGCCAAAGGCCACGCCGGCGGTGCAGACCATCGCATACTTCCAAGAAGCCTCGAGGGCCGTCTTGTTCTTGTAGATACCCACGAGGAACACGGTGGAAAGCGTGGTTGCCTCCACGGCGGCCCACGTGAGGATCATGTTGTTGGACAGGCACGCGAGCAGCATGGTGAACACAAACAGGCTAAACAGCGCAAAATACTGCTTGGCGCGCTCGGCGGGCATGGAGCCCTCCTCGATATCGGCCTTTACATAGGGCAGCGAGAACAGCCCCGTAAGAAAACCGATAAAGCCGATGAGCAGCACAAAGATGGCGCCCAGCGAATCGAGGTGAAACCACAGGCCAAGAGCGCTCGCGGTGTCGCCGCTCATAAGGACGTCACCGGCCGTCATAATCGACAGCACCAGGACGGCTGCGACGGAGACCAGGTTGAGACCGGCAAACACGTTATAGGACGTGTTCTTGGGCAAAAACGCCATGACCAGCGAGAACACCAAAGGAGTCGCGAGCAGGGCGAGAATCAACGTTTCCATGGACTACCCCCTCAGCTCGGACAGGTCGCGCGCATCGAGCGAGTGGGAGTCGTCCCAAATGCGACGCACGACGATGGACATGATGATGACGGCAAAGATGGCGTCGGTGGCGATACCGATCTCGATGATCTCGGGAGCGGTGGGGGCCAAAAGCGCGAGCGTCACGTGGCTGCCGTTTTCCATGAGGCAGTATCCAAAGATCTGCTTCATGATGTTGCGCTGCGAGATGATGCAGGTGAGGCCCACAAAGAAGTGAGCAAAGCTAATAGCGAGCGCAGGCGTTGCGACCTCGGCCGTGGGCGGGCTGATCTGCGTCACGACGGCAAAGCAGATCGCGACCTCGACGGCGATGATGCAGATGGCCCACGCGGGCTTAAGGCCGGCCTTGAGCGATGCGTCGCTCGGCTTGCCCATCTTCTTGTATGCGCGGTTGAGGATATAAGGGACCAGGACGACCTTGGTGATAAAGGCAGATCCAGCCCACATAAGCAGCTCCTGCGCACCGGTGGTGACACCGAGCGTGGCGAGCAGACCCACGAGCACCAGCGACTGCACCGCATACCAGCTGATGGCGTGCTTGATGTTCTTGGAGACGACCACCATGGTGGACGTGACGATCAGAAGGCCGCCAAGGATGTTGACGATCGAATAACCCATGTCGTTCTACCTCCTAACCGATCCAGCTGGCCGAAAGCGGGCCGCTGACGATAACCATGATGATGAGCACGATGAACACGAACGCCATCGCGCGGGGAAGCGGGGCTCCCGCAGCGACCTCTTCGCTCGGCTCGCCGGGCAGGCAATAGCCCATCCACTTAAGGAACCAGGCAAAGGTGGCGACGGTCTCGGCAACCATGATGCACACGAGCACCAGGATCGCGACGTTGCCGGCACCTACAGAAAAGCCGCCGGCGATGATCTGGAACTTCGAGAAGAACGTGTTCATGGGCGGCACGCCGGCAATGGCGAGTGCCGCGACACCAAAGCCCACGCCCGAGATCGGGTACTTCTTTACGATGCCGCGAAGCTTGGGCAGCATACGCGTGCCGAGCGTAAAGGAGAACGAACCGGCGATCAGGAAGAACAGCGTCTTAGCGAAGGCGTGGTTAAAGATGTGGCACACGGCGCCGTCAAAGGCCAGCTGGCTGCCAAAGACCGAAAGGCCCAGACCAAAGAACACATAGGAGAGCTGGGCAATCGTGGAGAAGGCCAGCAGGCGCTTCATGTCCTTTTGCGGCAGGTACATAAGGAAACCGAAGAGCATGGTGACCATGGCGTCGATAATGGCGACCCAGCCCACGATCTCGGGGATCTCGCCGGCAGAGACGAGTGCACGCGCGAACACGCACACGCCGACCTTAACCATCGAGGCGCCATGCAGGTAGGCCGAAACAGGCGTCGGCGCCTCCATGGCCGAAGGCAGCCACATGTACATGGGGACCTGTGCGGACTTGGCCCAGGCCGCAAACAGTACGAGCAAAAGGACGATAGCCTTGAGCTTGGCGTCGAGGCCGGCAATCGCGGTGATGGCGAAGGTACCGGTGTGGGCAAACACGATGGCGGCACCCAGATACAGGCCGAGCGCACCGATATGCGTAATGATCAGGGCCTTCATGCCGGCCTTCTTGGCCGTAGGTGTCATGTAGTAGCTAATGAGGCCCCAAGAGCACGCACCCGTGATCTCAAAGAACACGAGCTGGCCCAAAAGGGTCGAGCTGTACACGAGGCCGGCCATGGCGCCGATGAAGGTCGCGAGGTACGCGTAGAAGCGACGACGCGGCGCATCGGGATGCTCACGGTTATTCTCGCTCATATAGGGAATCGAATAGATCACGACAAGCAGGCCGATACCCACAAAGGCGGGCGCGAGCAGCGTGCTCATGCGATCGAAGGTGAATCCCATGACGAGGGTCTGCCCAAACGAGATCAGGGGGACCTGCGTGTCGGGCATGCCGGCGCCAGCGAAATTCGCGGCGAGGGCAATGGTGCAGACCGTCGAAACGGCGGCACCCAAAACGCTGAACCACTTGGCGTACGGACGGGGGAACAGGGCGACGAGCACCGAGGCCACCATCGGGGCCGCGATAGCGACCAAGCCGAGAAGGGACAGACTGACTGCAAATGACATTGTTTCTCCCTTCTCCTACACGCCGACGACCACGAAGACAAACGCCAGAACGGCGATGCCAACGACGGCCCAGGTCTGATTACCGAGCACCTTAAAACGCGAGCGCGAGCAGGAGTTCTCGATCACGCCGCATACGACAAAGTCGATTAGGCACTTCACCAGGAAGATGACGGCACCCAGAGCAGCGGCGGCGCCCACGGTCGCGGGCTCGCCCCAGGGGACGAAGATCGCGCAGAACCAAGCGACGACCAGAACCTGTTTCATGGACATGGCAAGCTTGGCCATGGCGAGCGACGGGCCGGAAAGCTCGGCAAGCGGACCTTCCTGAAGCTCCTGCTCGGCCTCGGCCTGATCAAACGGCAGCTTGCCGAGTTCCATGTAGCAGGCAATCGCAAAGGCGATGCCGGCAAGGATCACGGCGACCGGCGCGTCGATGGCGCCTGTCATGATGTGCTGACCCATGGTGGCGATGTCGGTGGAACCGCACACCAGGGCGGCGGCAAACAGCGCCAACAGCATGGACGGCTCGATGAGCACGCTCATGAGCAGCTCGCGGACGCCGCCGATACCGGCGTAGGCGTTGGACGAATCCACACCGCAAAGGGCGAAGAAGAAGCGGGCGAGCGCCAGGCTGTACATGATGGTGATGGCGTCACCAAAGACCGGGATGGGGCTTTGTGCCGTAAAGAGCGGCAGACCCATCGCAAGCATAAAGGCGACGGCGAAGAACAGCGGCGGCATAATGCGCAGCGCAAAGCTCGCGTCCTCGCTCTGGGACTCGGGGCGCGCAAAGAGCTTGGCCAGGTCTCGGTAGTCCTGCATGATGCTGGGGCCGCGACGGTTGTGCATCTTGGCTCGGATCACGCGACCGAGACCGGAGAAGAACGGCGCGACGGCCATAACGACCACGCCCTGCAGAACGGCAAGTACGATGTTGTTCATGCTCTCCCCTCCTTAACCCATTTGCACGGCGAGCACGAGGAACACCACGAGTGCCGCGACGATATAGCAGATATAGATGCTGTAGTTGCCGCCCTCGAGCTTAGTCGCGAGGTCGGCGAGCTTCTCGACACCCTTATGCGGGGCATCGACGAGAACCTTGTCGGGTACGGGCTCCACAGCCTCGGCCACACCGGTGAGCTTCTGGAAGAAGTGTGCGATGGACCAGCAGACGGCCGTGCAGCGGTCGCGCAGCGTGTAGAGCGGCTGCATAAACCAGGACACCTCGGAGGCAAAGGTCGTGGCCACGACGGGCATATGCTCGTTGGGAGCATAGCCGCATGCCCACGGCTGGGACTTCTGCACCTTACCGACGGTCTTGAGCTTGCGATAACCGCAGGCAAGGCCGACAAGGACCACAAGCGCAATGGCGATCGCGGGCGTGGAGGTGGCAGCGCCGGAGTACTGGTTCATGAGCTCCATGCCCTCGGCGGCAAACACGCCACCGTACGGATGCAGCACGGACGCGGCGACATCGACCAGCACGGGCGCGATCACGGGAGCGCCAATGCCCAGCACGACGCAGATGGCCGCGAGCAGGCCCTGCGCAAACACCATGGGGGCGGGAACCTCCTTGGCATTGGCCGCGGCCTCGGAGCGGGGCGCGGAGGCGAAGGAGACACCATAGGCCTTGACGAAGCACGTGACGGCCAGCGCGCCGGTAATGGCAAGCGCGACGGCAGCGAACACGGCCACGATCATGACGGCCTTGTCACCCTGCATGGCGGCGTTAAACAGCGACTGGTAGGTAAACCACTCGGACACAAAGCCGTTGAAGGGCGGGATGGCCGAGATAGCAAGCGCGCCAATAAGGAAGCAGATGGCCGTTGCCGGCATACGACGGAACAGGCCGCCCATCTTCTCCATATTGCGCGTACCCGTGGAGTACAGCAGTGCACCGGCGCCCAAGAACAGCTCGCCCTTAAACATCGCGTGGTTAAACGTGTGGTAGAGGGCGGCCATCAGAGCCAGGACGGCGATGCCGACAGAGTTGAGCGCCATGGCGGCCATGGAGGCGCCGACGCCGAGCAGAATGATGCCGATGTTCTCAACGGAGTGATAGGCCAGCAGGCGCTTGATGTCATGCTCCTGCAGGGCGAAGGCCACGCCGAGGACCGACGAGATCGCACCGAAGACCATGACCATAAGGCCCCACCAGACCTGAACGCCCGAGGCGGAGAGCAGGTCGAGACCAACCTTGAGAATGCCGAAGATACCGATCTTGATCATGCCGCCGGACATGAGGGCCGACACGTTGGACGGTGCCTCGGGATGTGCCTTGGGCAGCCAGCCGTGCAGCGGGATGATACCGGCCTTGGCGCCAAAGCCAAAGAAGGCGAGCACGAAGCACACGGATGCGACCGCGGGGCTAAACTGCGTGGCGCGGAAATCCGCAAAGGCAAACGAGCCACCGGCGAAGTTGGTCATGGTGAGGAAGCTCGCCATGATGAGCACAAAGCCCACGTGCGCAATCACAAAGTAGAGCCAACCGCCATGGATGGAGTTCTCGTTCTCCTCGATCACGACCAGGAAATACGAGGTCAGCGACATAAGCTCAAAGGCGACCAGGAACCAAAACACGTTGTCGGCGGTGATGACGAGCATCATGGACGCCACGAAGGTGTTAAAGAAGAAGCCGGCGCGGCCCTTTTTGCCCGGGTACTCATCAAAGTAGTTGAGACCGTAGATCGAACCGGCAAACGCGAGCATCGAGATGAGCGCCACGAACAGGCCGGACAGCTGATTGAGCAGCAGCTGGAAATGGGCAAACGGGAAGAACACGATGGTGTCGACCGACGTGACGTCGCCCAGCACGGCCTGGATACCGGCCACAAACGAAAGCACCGCGGCGACGGCGCCGATAAGGCAGCCGGCGGTCTTGGCGGCGTTATCGGCCTTGATCAGCAGAACCGAGGCGAGCGCACCGATGCACGAGACGGCAAGCGATGCGATAAACAGCGTCATGCTATCCATTGTTTACGCTCCCTTCTGCTTTCTCGGACAGGCCCTGGGCCACAGCGGTAACGTCGACGGCCGGACCGTTTTCGATCGAGCGCAGGCGCTTGGCCTCGTCGAGCTCGCGATCGGCCGCGCCGCCCATGACGGTCAGCGCCTTGGTGGGGCACGCCGCCACACAATGAGGGCCGTCCGGATCGAAGGCGCACAGGTCGCACTTGACGGCGCAGGTGTACTGGCCGGGAGCCCACGTAAGCAGGCTGCTCAGGGACTTAGGATACGAAGGCGTCGGGTCGCACATGCCTGCGACACCGGCGATAGACGTGCCATCGGGATGGATGGCTCCGAAGGGGCACGCGATGGCGCACAGCCTGCACCCGATGCACTCCTGCTCCTTGACGTGGATGCGGTCGCCATCGTGCTCGATGGCATTCACCGGGCAGACCTCGGCGCAGGGGGCACCCTCGCAATGGTGGCAGGCAAGGGCGGCCGAAATACCGCCGGTCTTCACGAGCGCCAGGCGCGGCGTATCCTGAAGACCCTGCATCCGGTGGGCGTCGGCACAGGCGGACTGGCATGTTCCGCAGCCGATGCACCTCTCCGGGTTGATGTCGATGAAGCGGTTCATCCCCACTTCCTTTCAAAATAACGGGCCGGGCTCCCGAACGTACGGGACGCCCGGCCCAAAAAGCCAACGAGAACGGGACTACACGATTTGGTTCACGTGCGTCTCGTCATCGAACTTGGCGGCGCCGGGCTCAACGTCCTGGGGAGCGGCGGCGTCCACCAGAGCCTGCTTGAGCTCGGTGTACTGACGCTCCACCTCGCCCTCTGCCCAGACCTGGTCGGCGATAGCGTCGACCTGGCAGGCGGAGAACTTGTCCTCGGGCGTATGCGAGACCGGGTCGACCTTATGGATGGTCAGCTCGTTGCACTTGCCGATCCACCACTGGTAGGTCATGTAGACCGTGCCCTTGTTGATGCGATCGCTCACGTCGGCACGGCTGTATACCTGGCCGCGGCGGCTGTGAATCGAGACGATGTCGCCATTCTTGATGCCGCGTGCCTCGGCGTCCGCGGGATTCATGCGGACAAAGCCGGGCTCGTCGGCAAGCAGCGCCAGCGTCTTGCAGTTGCCGGTCATCGAACGGCAGCTGTAGTGGCCGACCTCGCGGACGGTGCACAGGATGAGCGGGTACTCATCGTCGGGAAGCTCGGAGGGCGCCTCCCAGTCGTGCGCCATCAGGTTGGCGCGGCCGTCCTTGGTGGTGAACTTGCCACCAGCGAACATGTCGGGCGTACCGTGGTCGTTCACATCGGTGCTCTTGACGGGCCACTGGGCGTAGCCGCCCTCGGGAGCCATCTTCTCGTAGGTTGCGCCCACAAAGTTGGGGCACAGGCTAATGCACTCGTTCCAGATCTGCTCGGTGTTGTCGTAGTGCATGGGATAACCCATACGCGTAGACAGGTCCGCGAAGATCTCCCAGTCGTGACGGCACTCGCCCTTGGGCGGAACGGCCGCGTCAAAGTGCTGGAAGCTACGGTCGGATGCGGTAAAGACACCCTCGTGCTCGCCCCAAGAGGTAGCAGGCAGGATGACGTCGGCGAGCATGGTCGTCTGCGTCATAAAGATGTCCTGGCAAATGAACAGATCCAGCTCGGAGAGCGTCTTGCGCATACCGGCCGAATCGGGCTCGGTCTGCACCGGGTCCTCGCCGTAGTTGTAGAAGCAGTGCACCTTGCCCTCGTCGACCAGGTGACCCAGGTCGGTGAGCTTGTAGCCCTCCTCGAGCGGGAGCTTTTCCTCGGGCACGCCCCAAGCCTTGGCAAACTTGGCACGCACTGCCGGGTCGGTGACCTTCTGGTAGCCAGGGTACAGGTTAGGCAGCATGCCCATATCGCAGGAGCCCTGGACGTTGTTCTGACCACGCACGGGCGCGAGGCCGGAATTGGGTTTGCCGATCTGGCCGGCAACGCAGGCGATGGAGGCGATGGTGTGCACCGTCTTCAGGTTCTGCTTCTGCTGGCATACGCCCATACCCCAGCCAATGATGGCAGAGGGCTTCGCCGTGGCGTACATCTCGGCAGCTTGGTGGATCAACGCGGGCTCGACACCCGTGATGTCCTGTACGGATTCGGGAGTGTAGTTCTTGATGGTCTCCCACCATTCGTCAAAGCCGTTCGTGTGCTCGGCGACGAATTCCTTGTCGTAGAGGCCATCGTTGACCAGACAGTTGGCAAAGGCGTTGAGGAACGCAACGTTGCAACCGTTCTTGATCGGAAGGTAGATATCGGCGATACGCGCGGTTTCGATATGGCGCGGGTCGGCGACGATGATCTTGCAACCCTTTTCTTTGGCTCGCACGATACGCCTTGCGACGATGGGGTGCGAATCGGCAGGGTTATAGCCGAAGAGGAAAATGCAGCCCGCATCCTCCATACCGGGGATGGAGCATGACATGCAACCTGAACCAACCGTGTCCATCAGACCGAGGACAGTAGGGCCGTGTCAAGTACGGGCGCAGTTGTCTACGCTGTGGGTGCCGATGCACGCACGCGTAAACTTCTGCATGACGTAGTTCGCCTCATTGCCGCCGCCTCGCGAAGAGCCGGTGGTCATGACAGCGTTAGGACCATATTCGTCAATTATGGCCTGCATCTTAGATGCGGTGAAATCCAGTGCCTCGTCCCAGCTTACGCGCTCAAGATCCGCGCCCTTGGTGCGGCGGATCATCGGGTGCAGTACGCGAGGAGTCAAGATCTTGGTGTCGTTGATGAAGTCGTAGCCGCTCATGCCCTTAAGGCACAGCTCGCTCTGATTGGTGATGCCGTTGAGCGGTTCGGTACCCACGACCTGGCCGTTTTGGACCAAGAGGTTAAACTGGCAACCGGCGCCGCAGTACGGGCAAATCACTTTATGCTTCTCCATGACACCCTCCTTCCTTTCTCTGCTACCGAATACTCGGTACTTATTTGACAATCATTGGGCCTGTCGCCCGACGCTTACGCCTCGTTTTCAATGGTGGCGCGGGCACGCTCGGCAGTCAGTTCTGCCAAACGCTCCTCGTCTACCAGGGTTAGGCCCTTGGTCGGACACGCCTCGGCACACGCCGGACCGCCGGGACGGTCCACGCACAGGTCGCACTTGAGCACGAAGCTCTTGGTCTGCGAACCCACGCGCACATCACCCATCAAGACGGGGACCTGCGTGGTCGCAACGCTCACGGCGCCAAAGGGGCAGGCCATGACGCAGCTCTTGCAGCCGATGCAGTTGTCCTCGTTGACGCCGATGCGATGGTTCTTTGGATCAAAGAACAAGGCGCCCGTGGGACAAGCCTTGGCACACGGTGCATCCTCGCAGTGATGGCAAGCCACCGGTGCGGAAATCTCGTACGTACGCGTCACGCGCAGGCGCGGCGCGGCGATGTTGCCGGGAATATCGTGCGCCTCGATGCACGCCGCCATACAGGTTTGGCACCCAATGCAACGTGAGGAATCGGCTACGACTCGTTTATTGCCCATGTTGTTCACTCCCTCCTGAATCCCATGCCGGAGAGACCCTGTCGACGTTGCCCCGGACCGCCCGTGGTCCGGGGCAACGTATCGAGTGCATGCGGCGAAACAGGCACTTCGATAGAATTCCTCCAACGATATACAGGTTAAATATACGCAGTTGCAGGTGGCAAACTTGAGCATGCGCCCTGCAATACGGGTGTATTGCAGGGGTTTTGGCAGGTTGGAATTATTCTCTAGAAGCTATAAAGGTGAGTGTATTACATGCGTACAACCAGGGGAGATTTCACGCTCGTTTATAAAGGATGTAGTACGTTTGATATATATATTTCGCGCTCATTAACTTGAGTGCAATAAAGCAGTGGTTATAGCATTGGCTATTATTAGCTAATGCTGTATTTGACCATTCATATTGCACGCTCATTAAGGGGGCCAGTGATGTCATCGACTCAAAAAAGAGCCATCCTGCAGGTGCGCATTCGCGAGGAAGACAAGCAGCATACCGAGCGTCTCTACGACGCCATGGGCACATCGCTCGCCGAGGCCGTTCGTCTATTTGTCGCGCAAAGCATTTTGATGCGCAAGCTCCCCTTTCAGCCGGTCGCCGTGCGCTCAAAGGACGGCACCGCCGCCTATGGATCGCTCAAAGCATATGGTGACCCCAATCGCCGCGCCGAGGAGCGCAATGCCTGGATTGAATACCTTGCCACAGAAAGTGACGATTCGATTTTGGGCCCCGAGGAAGTAGATATCCATGAGTAGCACCATCATCGACGAGACCGTCATCCTTCGCTATCTGCTCGACGACGACGAGGTCCTGTCACCGCGCGCCGCCAAGGTCATCGCCACGCGCACCGCTCGTGTCTACCCCGAAATCATCACGCGCGTCGTGGTCACGCTGCGCGACGTCTATAAGGTTCCCCGCGTTGAGATTGCTGCGGCCATGAAAAGGTTGCTCGATGACGTCATGGTCGACGAGCCCACCGTTGTCGCCCTTGCCGTCAAACTCTTTGGCAAGACCCATATGGACTTTTCCGACTGCCTCCTCGCAGCCCGAACCGCCATCTACAACGATGATGTCGTGAGCTTTGGCAAGCCCATCATCCAAGGCATGATCGATTACCGCCGCAAGCGCCAAACCGCAGCCGACGCCCGCGACCGCGCCGTCGAAGCCCGCAGCCAGAGCACCGACGCCACCATCGACAAACTCCGCAACTACGGTCGCCACTAACCGACAGGCAACGGCATCGCCCGCCCCTCAGCCCCATCCCCTCCTAAGTTGCGGTGAAATAGTTCCTGGATTTAGGCTTATTCGAGCTTTTCAGGAACTATTTCACCGCAACTTTCTATAAGGGTGATTTTTAGTGCCGCCGAGGGGCACTAATCAACCGTTTGCCGATATGTTTGGCTCTGACTCATGACTCTGACCTGCCCCGTCAAGCTTTTGGTCAGTTCATGGCAAGGTCTGGCGGACCAAATATGGGATAGCGTAGTGTCATTCACTCCCCCTCGAGACCATGGGGTCGAAAATGAGTCATGATAAACGCTGTTCCAAACCGCAAGTAGAGCTGTTCTTCCGGTTATTCGAGGCCCATCATGGCGGGCATCTGTTTGTAGCTACCAAAAAATGGGATGAACGCTGTGCCTACGCGCTCATGCAAAAAGAGATGATTATTCGACTCTACAACCATGTCTACGCCGATCCCGCGTATTGGAATGACCTCGACGTCGAAGATCGCATCTTTCAATTGGCATCCGCTATTGCGGTCGTTGAACCGGATGCCGTGTTTTGTGGAGCAACTGCGGCACTGCTCTATGGCATCGGTTCTGCATATTCGCTTCTCGACAAGGTGCAAGTGCTGCTGCCGCGTTCCACCAGACGCGATATGTACGAATTCGTTGAATATCGACGCTGGCGGCCGGGCGACGTATGGCAGCTCGGCCCGTTTACGTTAACGGATCCATATCGCACGGTGGTCGACATCGCCCGAACGAGCGCTTTTCGATATGCACTAGGCTATGTCGACGGGTTGGCTCGTGAGTACGGTGTCGAGCGTGAAGAATTGCGTGCATATGCACAAGCGAACTGCCGCGGACTGCACGGCATTGCGCGCGCATTTGACGTTTTTGAACACATGGATGGCA
>CAJMPK010000002.1 GCA_905215205.1 uncultured bacterium
ATATCAAGCCACATCGCGCCAGCCGTGCAATTCCGCCCTAGCAAATTCTCGGCAGCTGCTCTCCTACGAGCATGTCGAGGATGCAGGTCGAGCCCTCTACCCGATACCGTCGGTAAACGCAGCCAGAAACTCCTCGAACGTGTCGGTCTGCATGAGCCTCATCGTTGTCTCTACCGAGGAGAACACCTCGATAATCAGGTCGAGCACATCTCTAAAGAGCCCCATGTCCTCCTGTGCGATGCCTATAAGCAGCGCAAACCGCACGTTGTGGCGTCCCCAGGGAATCGGGGCGTCATTGTGGGCCACGGCGATAAACGAACGCTCGGGATATATCGAGATCGCGTGGGGCATGGCAAGGCTGTCGGTAAACGCCGTCGACGAGACGCTCTCGCGCAGATGCACGTCAGCGATATACTCGGGCGTTGCGAGTCCCTGAGCGGCCAAAAGCTCTCCCATTCGGTCGATGCAGCTTGTGGCGTCGTTTGCGTCTACGTTGCGCATAAACAGCCCCGGCTGCAGCAGGCGTCCCAAAAGGCCCTGGGCATAGAGACGCCGCCGTCGCTCTTGGATGGCGCAAAGCCGATCGCGGATCTTTCGCACGTTTTGCTTAGTGAGGATTGGCCCGATCAAGATCTTGGTGCTGCCGCCGCAAACCGGCACGTCGATCGTGGTGACCACCACGTCGCTCTCGGGGGGATCGGCCAGGTAGCCATCACAGCTCATCACGGCAACAACACTTATGGCGTCGCCAAACTCGGCCTTGAGGTCGTCGACGAGTCTGCGTGCAAAATCGTGATACTCCTCGATAATCACCGTGCAGGTGATGGCACCGTCAGGTGCGGAGAACTTCTCAAAATAGGCGCCGATGTGAAAGGCGATAAACGCGATTTCATTCTCGCCTACCTCAACATTCATGGCGGTCGAGAAACGGTGGGCGATATAGACCGCCATGTCGTAGACCGGTGCGTGTTCGCTTTTGATCTGCGCGGCGAGCGGGTTGGGGTAGCTTACGTGGTAGACGGCGCGCTGGTAGGCGTTAAACATATGCAGGACGAGCTGCAGGCGCATAGGCTCGTCGATAAAGCGCGGCAGGTTGTAGCGCTCGCCGCACTCGTCGAGAATCCCCAGGACCATGTCAACAAAATCGCGGTCGATGATGCTCGCGAGCTTCTCGCGGTTGAGGTCGCCAAAATCACAGCGCTCGACGGAAAGCGCCAAAAGCAGCAGGATCTGCTGAAAATCGGCACGCGGGATGGCACAGCCAAACTCCTTCTCAAAGTAGGCGGCGATGCGCTGGGCGCAGTGCACAATCTGCTCGCGTTGCCCAAGCTGCGCCACCAGGCCGTCTCCGTCGATGGGGCCGTCCACCTCGCTGAGCTCGTTGTTCGAGGTGAGCCTGATGATGATCACCAGCAGGTGCATAAGCAGGTTGGAGAACGCGTAGTCGTTGATAAACAGGTCCGAGCGCTGGCAGATCTCGACCAGGCTCGAGAGGGTCGCCTGCACGTCAAAGCTGGGAAACATGTTCTCGAGCGTCTTGGTCGAGGTGAAGTAGCCATAGGAGTTGTGGGTGGCTATGTGGCCGAGAAGTTTGCGCTTGTCGGCCTCGCGCCCCGTGAGCGTCATGCGGTAGTCGTGCGTCTCGACATTGAGGCCAAACTGTCGCACGAGCGCACGCACCTGCGGCATCACGGAGCTCTGAAACGTGCTCTCGCTGATAAAGAGTTCATCGGCGATATCAAAGACGGAGAGTCCACCGCGTGCGTTGACGAGGCGCGAGATGGTAAAGTCGCGTCGCGTATCGGTGCCGGCGGGGGCGATATCAGTGTTGCCGGGGAGGGAGGTCGGGGCATTGTCGGCGGCCGACGCTGTTGCAGCGAGGCGATATCCCTCTTTAGATGATTCGATATGTCGTGCGCCGGTCTCGTTGACCTCGGCAACATAGTTGCGGATGCTGCGCTCGCTTGCGCCCAATAAGCTGGCGAGCATAGATGAGGATACCCAGGAGCTGCTGTTTTCGAGCACATTGATCATGCGGTTGATGCGGTTCTGCTTAGCGCTCGCCATGGTTTTTCTCCCAGAGATGATCGGCAGATAGGGTGTACCGCCCCATGGTATCTCAGGGAAAGGCGGGGCGTCTTTTTCAATTTGCCGCCCAAGCGGAAAACCGCCCGGCTTGCCGTGCAAGCGGAATATCTGCCGCCTTGCCGCCATGCGGCAAAAAGACGGTTGGCGGCAAGAACCCTCTGCCGCGTATAGTGCAGTCACGGTCAAGGGCGGCCGGGTCGACACGGACGCCCAAGAACATGGCGGGGACCGCGGCGGCATCGGAGCCGCCTTGGGCCCGCTTATTGGGAAAGGAGTACCCCATGGCAGACGAGAACGGCACCGTCCGTATTCTTCTCGCTTGCGGCATCGGTGCCTCGACCGGCTTTATGGCGGCGGGCATGCGCAAGGTCGCAAAGTCCAAGGGCCTTGACTGCACCATTAAGGCAGTCAGCAAGTCCGAGATTATGGATTACGCCGACAAGATTGACGTTCTTCTGCTTGGTCCGCACTTCGCCTCCGAGGTGCCCGAGATCCAGGCACAGGTGGCGTCTCATGGCGTGAAGGTCATGGCCATCGACCCGGATTACTATGCGGCACTCGACGGCGAGAACATCCTCGAGGATGCTTACGACCTGCTTGACGAAGACTAGGAGGGGACAACATGCTGCAAAAGTTCATGGAAGCGGTCCAGGCGTGGATCACCGAGCATGTCGTCCCCGTGATGAACAAGCTTACCTCAACTTATTGGTTCGGCGTCATCTCAGACGCGGTCCTCTACATCGTTCCCTTCTCTATGGTTTCGGCAATCCCGAGCCTTTGGAACATCATCCGTCGTTTTGTCCCGACGCTCCCCGATCTGTCGCCGCTCACGACGTTCAGCTTCGGTCTCGTTGGCCTGTTCATGGCGTTTATCATTCCGCACAACGTCGCGGTTAAGGAAGATCGCAAGGACCGCAGCATGATTGCCGGTTTCACCGGTATAGGCGCCTTCATGCTGTGTATGAATCCTACGATCACTGAAGACGGTTACGTTTTTCAGATGGCCAAGTTCGGCGCAGGCGGTATGTTCACCGCCATGGTTGTGGGCTTTGTCGTGGGCTTCATCTACAAGCGCATGGCTCGTATGACGTTCTTCTCGGAGGACAGCATGGTCCCCACTTTGTCAAGAACTGGTTCGATAACATCATCGCCGTCTTGCTGTCGCTCTTCGTTGCGTGGCTTTTCACCAACATGCTTCAGGTTGACGTCTTTGGCGCCGTTGCGATCATCCTGTCGCCCGTTACCGGTTTTGCCCAGACGCTCCCCGGCACTATCGCGATTCCACTCGTCATGGACACCTTCTATTTCTTCGGCATCTCCGGCTGGGTCTTCTCGCCCATCCAGCAGTCCATCCAAAAGTCCGCCCTTGCCGAGAATATGGCTGCATATGCCGCCGGTCTCACTCCGACGAACATCAACGCCTACGGCATCACTCGCTACATCATGATCGGCGGCGAGGGCGCCACGCTCCCGCTGGCTTTCTACATGCTTTTCGCCAAGTCTAAGAAGAACAAAACACTCGGTCGTGCCACGATCGTCCCGTCCCTGTTCAATATCAACGAGCCGCTCGTGTTTTCCACGATCGTTGCCAACCCCTTCATGTTCATCCCCATGGTGCTTCAAGCCATCATCCTGCCGGCCAACGCCTATTTGTGGATGAGCATGGGCTGGGCGAGCCTTCACGTTGAGAATTTCGACATGAACTTCCTGCCCAATGCTGTCTCGGCGTTCTTTATGTCCGGTGGCGACATTCGCAACGTTGCCCTGGTCTGCGTGAACCTGCTGATCGCCGCGATTCTCTGGTTCCCGTTCTTCAAGGCGGCCGACAACTATCAATGCAAGGTTGAGGAAGAGAAAGCAGCCGAAAAGGCTGCAAAGAAGGCTGCCAAGAAGGCCGCCAAGGCCGCTGCCGCTGCCGAGTAAACCCCTACGGGCGACCCAGAGTCCGTCGCCTAGTTGCTACCAAATGATTCGGTGCCGGCCGCGAAGGCGGCTGGCACCCAAGAGAAGGAGGCCATGATGGCTGATGAGGCAATCAACGTTCCCGCAGTCGCGATGAACGTCATCATCAACGCCGGTGACGGTCGCGCCTGTATCGACAAGGCGATGGACGCTCTGGCGGAGTTCGATTTCGAAGCGGCGGACGCGCACCTTGCCGAGGCCGACGTCAAGATCATCGATGCGCACAAGGCGCAGACCGAGATGATCCAGCGCCAGGCGGGCGGCGAGGAGGTCGAGTACTCCCTGCTATTCGTGCACGCCCAGGATACGCTTATGACCATTAGTGCCGAGCTGCACATGGCCAAAAAAATGATGCCCGTGGTGCGCGCACTGGCCGCCCGCTAATACGTCCCCCGATCATGGGCCGTGCCCCTGCGGCCCGCATCCCAACCCAACCAAGAGAGATGAGGACATACCATGATTGACCTTTCTACCTATGACTTTGACGAGGCTTTTCCCAAGGGCTTTCTCTGGGGCGGCGCTACCGCTGCCAACCAGATTGAGGGTGCATGGAACGAGGGCGGCCGCGGCCCGGCGGTCTCCGACTACGTGATCCTGCTCGACCGTGAGACCTGCGCCCGCGAGGGCATCGTCGAGGGCGGTCCGCTCAACTCCGTCACGCGCCAGTCGCTCGCAGCCCGCAAGGCAGACGAGATGGCCTACGATTTCCCCAAGCGCCGCGGCATCGACTTCTACCACACCTACAAGGAGGACATCGCGCTTTTGGGTGAGATGGGCTTTGGCGTCTTTCGCATGAGCATCTCTTGGAGCCGTATCTTCCCCAACGGCGACGACGCCCTGCCCAACGAGGAAGGCCTGGCCTTCTACGACAAGGTCTTTGACGAGTGCCATAAGCACGGTATCGAGCCCATGGTTACCCTCAACCACTTTGACATGCCGCTTCACCTGGCAGAGGAGTACAACGGCTTTGCGAGCCGTCACGTGGTCGACGCCTTTGAGCGTTATGCCGAGACACTTTTCCGCCGCTACAAGGGCAAGGTCAAGTATTGGATGACCTTCAACGAGATCAACCATGTCTACGCCAACCCCTGTACCTGCTGCGGCGTGATCTGGGATGAGAAGGAAGACGGCTCCAACCCCTATGCCGGCCGCTGGCCCGAGAAGTTCCAGGTCGCTCACAACCAGCTCGTGGCTTCCGCCAAGGCCGTTATCAAGCTGCGCGAGATCGATCCCGAGGCCCACATCGGCAACATGCTCTGCCGTCTTGAGAACTATGCCGAGACCTCCAAGCCGGAAGACCAGCTCCAGGTGCTCTTTGAGGACCACTTCAACTGGTTCTTCACCGATATCCAGGCCAAGGGCGAGTACCCCTACTACGTAAAGCGCTTCTTCCGCGACTACGGTGTCGACATCAAGATGGAGGACGGCGATCTCGAGACCCTCAAGGCCGGCGTGGTGGACTACATCTCCATCAGCTACTACATGACCTACATCATGCGCTATAAGGGCAAGATCTCCCCCGAGCCGAGCGGTAAGCTGCTTACCGAGATCAAGAACCAGTACCTCGAGATGACCGAGTGGGGCTGGCCGATCGACCCCGTGGGCTTCCGCATCACGCTCAACCACATCTACGATCGCTACCACCTGCCGATCTTCATCGCCGAGAACGGCAACGGCATGACCGAGAACCGCGACGAGAACGGCTACTGCGACGACGACGCGCATATCGAGTACATGAAAGAGCATGTCGAGCAAATGCACCAGGCGATTCTCGACGGTGTCGACGTCTTTGGTTATGCCTGGTGGGGCCCCATCGACCTGATCAGCTCCGGCACCTCCGAGATGACCAAGCGTTACGGCCAGATCTCGGTCGACCAGGACGACCACGGCAACGGCACCGGTAAGCGCGGCAAGAAGAAGAGCTTCTTCTACTACAAGAAGCTCATCGCCAGCAACGGCGCCGACACCGCAACTGATAACATTGTGGTGGAGTAAGGAGTAGAGATGGTTTCCAAGACGACGGTCGTCAAGAATCCGAGCGGCATCCACGCGCGCCCTGCATCGCTGTTTGTGCAGGAGGCGAGCAAGTACGAGAGCTCGATTACCGTTGGCAAGGTGGGCGGAGACGCCAAAGACGCCAAGTCAATCCTGATGGTCATGAGCCTGGGAATGGCCTGTGGTTGCGAGATTGAGATCGCAGCCGACGGCGCCGACGAGGCGGCCGCCGTCGATGCCCTCGTGGCGCTTATCGAGAGCGGCTGCGGGGAGTAGGCGGGCAAAAGCCGCGTCGATGTTTTTTTGGGGTCATCCGGAGTGGGTTGGCCCCAGATAGACGGGCCCGCCGGTGCGTGCCGGTGGGCCCCTTGCTTTAGGGAGGTTAACGATGGGGGCAAGAAACGTCGGTGTTAGGGGCACGGGACGCGCCGGGGCACGCTCGGCTCTCACGGCTCTGGGGGTCATGTCGCTGGTCTATGCGGGCGGCGTTCTGCTTATGGACGCGACCGTGGGCGGGCTTACGGGCTCTGCGGCGTCCTCTGCTTCGATCGCGTCGATGTTCGTTACCTTGCTGCTTATCGTGGCGTTGATCTTCTCTGAGGTGCGGGCATATCGGGCGGTGGTGGCCTCGGTGCCCTTTGAACCCGGTATGGGCGACAAGGTGCTGCTGGGCCTCTCGCTCTGGTTTGTCGGCGGCATGCCGCTCGGCATCGCCAACCTGGTTCGCGCCGTGGCGCTTGGAGGCGTCGGCGACGTGCGCCAGATTCTCATACAGCTGGGCGTGAGCGTCGCGCTCGTGCTACTGACGTATCCAAAGTTCCGAGCGTAGATAACGGCAAAGCTCGCAAATGCAAGGACCCCCGCGACCGATTCGATTCGGTCGCGGTGGTCTCTTGTGCTGAGCCGGTTAAAAGCTCATTGTTCAGAGCGCGGTGGCGCGCGGATGCCGCCGTCAGCAAATTCTCGGCAGCTGCTCTCCTACGAGCATGTCGAGGATGCGGGTCGATCCCCAGCCGGTGCGTACGCGCACGGCGGGACGGGCGCCCTCGGCAAGCGGCAGCACGCGACCGATGATGGCGGCGTTCTCGCCGTAGTGGGCGGCGCGCATGGCCGCCAGCGCGGCATCGGCCTGCTCAGCCGGCACCACGGCGACCATCTTGCCCTCGTTTGCCACCTGCAGAACGTCGTAGCCGAGCATCTCACATGCTGCCTGCACGTCGGGGCGTACGGGCACGGCATCCTCGTCGATCTCCATGGCAACATCGCTGGCCTGGGCAAACTCGTTGAGCGTGGATGCCAGGCCGCCGCGCGTGGGGTCGCGGAAGCAGCGTGTGTCGGGTGCTGCGGCCAGAACGTCGGCAATCAGGTGGTTGAGCGGTGCGGCATCGCTTTCGATCGTGCTCGAAAACGCCAAGCCCTCGCGTTGGCTCATGATGGCGATGCCGTGGTCGCCCAGCGTTCCCGATACCAGAATGACATCGCCGGGGCGGCAGTTGGCGCCGCTGAGCGCCACGCCCGTAGGAACCTCGCCCACGCCGGCGGTATTGATGTAGACGCCGTCGGCCCCGCCGCACTCGACCACCTTAGTATCGCCCGTGATTATGGACACGCCCGCCTCGCGCGCCGTTTCGGCCATCGTCTGCACAATCTGGTGGAGCTTATCCATGGGATAGCCCTCTTCGAGGATAAAGCCGCACGATAGGTAGCGTACGTTGGCGCCCGAGGTCGCGACGTCGTTGACGGTTCCGCACACGGCAAGGCGTCCGATGTTGCCACCGGGGAAGAACTGCGGCGAGACTACAAAGCTGTCGGTCGACATGGCAATGTGCCCGCTCGTGGGCAGCGCGGCGACGCCGGCATCGTTGCCCTCGAGCAACTCGGGCGACCCAAAGGCATCCAAAAAGACCTCATCGATGATGCGTTTCATCATCTGTCCGCCGGAGCCGTGGCCCAGCAAGACAGTGCTATCGGAGACACTATGGGACATATCGAAAACTCCAATCGTGGGTGGAATTATATGGGTGAGGCGCACCGTCGACTGGTCCGCCGTTCGTTAGAACGGCGGAACCTATTAGCCTCGGTAGCGGAAATATGCTGCGCAGCTGCCCTCGGAGCTCACCATGCAGGGGCCGACGGGATGCTCGGGCGTACAAGCGTGGCCGAACAGGGGGCAGTCGCTCGGCGTAATGGCCCCGCGCAGCACGTCGCCGCAGCGGCACCCGCGTGGCTCGACCGTCGGCTCGATGGGCACGTCAAAGCGCATGCTGGCATCAAAGTGCGAAAACTCGGGACGAATGGCGAGTCCCGAAGCCGCAATCGATCCCAGCCCGCGCCATGTGGTATCGCACGGCTCAAATACCTGCTCGACCAGCTGGCGCGCCACGGGATTGCCGTCGGCATTGACGCCGCGACGGTAGGCGTTGTCGATCGCGGGTTGCCCCTCAACAACCATCTGGACCAGCATGCAGATACCCTGCAAGATGTCGACCGGCTCAAATCCCGTTACCACGCCTGGAGTCTTAAACTCGTCGACCAAAAAGCTAAAGGGCGCCAAGCCCGTGATGGTGGCGACGTGGCCCGGCAGGATAAAGCCGTCGATGGCGGTCTCGGGGTCGTTGGCGATGGCGCGCAACGCCGGCGGCGTGGTCTTGTGGGCGCAATAGACCGAGAAGTTTTGGAGTCCGCGTGCATCGGCCTCCAAAATGGCGGCGGCGATGGTGGGCGTTGTGGTCTCAAAGCCCACGCCCATAAAAATGACCGGACGATCGGGGTTTTGCTCGGCAATGTCGAGCGCGTCGAGCGGGGAGTAGACGATGCGAATGTCACGCCCTGCCGCCTTTTGCGCGGCGAGCGAGGTAGACGACCCGGGCACGCGCATCATGTCGCCAAAGGTGGTGATGATGGCGTCGTCTATGTTGGCGAGCGCGATTGCGTGGTCGATGTCGCGGTTGGCGGTGACGCAGACGGGGCAGCCCGGGCCGCTCAGTAGCTTGAGCCCGGCCGGCATAATGGAGCGAAAGCCATAGCGCCCGATGCTCACGGTGTGCGTGCCGCAGACTTCCATAAGGTTGATGGCGCGGTCGCCGACAAGCTCATGAATGCGCTCGATGAGCTCGCGAGCCAGCTTGGGATCGCGGAATGCCGAGAAATCGATACCGGAGCGAGCCGGCTGTTCGGGCGCCACTAGTAAACCTCCGCCGGGTTGGTGACAAGTTGGTCTTCTTCAACCAGCTCGGTCATGGCGTTAACGAGCTCGAGTGTCTCTTGCGCTTCCTGTTCGTCGACGATCTGGATGCCAAAGCCGGCGTGTACGAGAATATAGTCGCCAACCTGCGCCGTCGGCACGAGTCGCAGCGACACGGGGCGCTCGATGCCCATCATGTCGACGGTGGCCTTGAGGTCGGCGTCGCGTTTGACTACTTTGCCGGGAACGGCAAGGCACATATTGTTCCCCTTTTATACGCTTTGCGCTGGATGGGCGCTTAATAATCCATCAGTTGATGGTAGCGCTCGCGGGGTTCGCGGGCAAACGCGTTACGCCTGTGAGACGGTTGAGCGCGGCGGTGTGCAAGAGCGAGCTACTGCGATGCAATCTGCGCAAGACGAGCGCGCGCGACCGCCGCCTGACCGTAGGCGATGCAGCCGTCATTGACGGGTACGGTGCGGGGGACCAAGACAGCAAGGCCCGTGCTTTTGAGCTCGCGGGTGAGGAGCTGGAGCAAAAGTCGGTTCATGAACACGCCGCCCGAGAGCGCGACGGTATCGATGCCTTCGTGCGCGCAGATTTCGCGTGCGATTCGTGCCGAAGAACGCACGACGGCGATATGGAAGTCGAGCGCGAGCCTGCCGGCGGGCGCCCCGGCTTCAATTCCTTCCAAAAGTGCCTTAAAGAGTGCTTTCTGGTCCAGAACATAGGGACCGTCCAACCACGATGGGCCAGATGTGAAATAGCCGGCGTTGTCGTCGGGAAAATGGGCGATTTCGCCGTCGAGCGCACGCCAGGCGGCGGCCTCAAGCTCGATGGCGGGTTCGCCCTCGTAGGTTGCCTTGTCGCAGATGCCCAGAATCGCTGCCGCGACATCAAAGAGACGTCCCATGCTGCTGGTATGCGGGCTGTTGATGCCGCGCTCGATCATGGTGGTTGTCACGCTGCGCGTTTGCTCGTCGAGGCTGTCCAAAAGCCGAGCGGCACCTGGGTGCTCGAGCAGGTCGAGCTCGCTGAGCAGGGCAAAGGCGTTGCGGCGGGCATCGTGTACGGATGCGGCGCCACCGGGAAGCGCCCAGGTGCGCAGATGCGCGACGCGCTCAAAATCGGCGAGACGGGAGATAAGAAACTCGCCGCCCCAAATGGTCCCATCGGTGCCGGCGCCGGTGCCGTCAAAGGCGATGCCAAGGACGCGCGCGTCGGTTGTAAGCTGGCCCGCGGCGATGGCCTCGGCCATTACGCTCGCGATATGCGCATGATGGTGCTGCACTTCGCCGAGCGGCAGATTGCATTTTTGTGCCTGCTCGCGCGCCCACTGGCCCGATAGATAGCTGGGGTGTAAATCGCAGGCCAAGGCGGCGGGCGCCAAGTCAAAGAGATCTTCCAAGCGCGTGCGCGCGGCGTTCCAGGCATCGAAGGTCCCGCCGTTTTCAACATCGCCGATATGCTGCGACACAAAACAGGTTGCCTCGCCGTTCGTCCCTTCACGCGTAAGCGCAATCGTGGCCTTTTGTTGTGGCCCGCAGGCAAGCACGCAGGACGGAGCGCCGTCGAGCGCCGGCAACGGCAGCGGCTGGGGTGCATATCCGCGAGCGCGGCGAACGGGCATAACGATGCCGTCGACCACGCGTACCACGGAGTCGTCGTAGCGCGAGAGGATCGCGCGGTCGTTACCGAGCAACGCGTCGGCGATGCCGGCGGCAACGAGGTGTTCCCAGGCAAGGTCGTCGTCGGTCTCGATGGGTTCTTCGCTCAGGTTTCCGCTGGTCATGACGAGCGCGTACATACCGCGGGCTTCTGCCGTGGCAAGCAACAGATGCTGAAGCGGGGTGTAGGGGAGCATAACGCCAAGCTCGGGCAGGTCGTGCGCGACGGACGGCGCGAGCGCGAGGGCGTCGGGGGAGCCGTCGCTCCCGCAAACAGCACGCCGGCGCAGCAGCACAATGGGGCGGATACTGCCGGCGAGAAGCTCGCGCTCAGCGTCATCGATATGGCACAGGCGCCCGGCATCGGCAAGACTGCGCACCATGACGGCAAGCGGCTTATTGCTGCGACGCTTGCGACGGCGCAGCTCGGCCACCGCCTGCTCGTTGGCAGCGTCACAGGATAGATGGAATCCGCCCAGGCCCTTGATGGCGACGATGCCACCGCTGGCCAGCAGCTCAACGCAGCGCTCGATGATAGCGTCGCTGGCCTCGCGTGTGGTGCCGACGGCTGGTGTCGCGGACGAATTTCCGCACGCATTGCCGTTTACAGCCTCGCGCCACGTAATATGCGGCCCGCAATCAAAGCAGGCATCGGGCTGTGCGTGAAAGCGACGGTCGAGTGGATCGGCATACTCTGCGGCGCAGGCGGGGCACATGGGGAAACGGTCCATCGAGGTTGCCGCCCGGTCATACGGCAGCGACCGGATGATGGTAAAGCGCGGGCCGCAGTTAGTGCAGTTGATAAAGGGGTAGTGATAGCGTCGGTCGGCGGGATCGAACAACTCGCGCAGGCAATCGTCACAGGTGGCGATATCGGGCGAGACGAGCGTCGTGTGCGCGGTCTGGTCCTGCGATGCCACAATGTGAAAGCCCTGCTCATCGGCAGCGCTCCAGCCGCCAGGCTCCAAATCCGCAATATCGACTCGCTCAACGCGAGCTGCCACAGGCGCATGCTCAGAAAGCGCGGCAGCAAAAGCATCGAGCGCATCGGCCGGAGCGTGCGCCTCGATGTGCACGCCGTCGCCCGCGTTGAGCACCCATCCGCAAATGCCATGCGCCATGGCCTCGCGATACACAAATGGTCGCATGCCAACGCCCTGCACAATGCCCGTTACATGAATATGCACATGCCGCATGCGACACTCCTCATCAAAACCGACCAAAAAGGGACAGGTTTATTTTGGTAGGTAAAACGCTAAACCTGCCAAAACAAACCTGTCCCTTTTTGGCAGGTGCGCTGCGGGAAATCCCGCTATAGCCCCAGGCTTTGCTTGGTGGCGGCGCAGGTGAGCTCGCCGTGCTTAACGCCGCGCAGGCCCAGCAGGCGGTCGGCTAGTTCGTAGACGCGCTCGCCGCGACCCTTGAGCGCCAGAATCTCCAAGCAGTTGTGGTGATCCAGATGCACGTGCATGGTCGATACGATCTCGTCGGTGTAGTCGTGCTGCACCTCGTCCAGGCGGCGTGTCAGGTCGCCGGTATGGTGGTCGTAGATCATGGTGAGCGACCCGATAACATGCTCATCTGGCGTGCGCATCTGCTCCTTGGCGATCGAGGCGCGAATCAGGTCGCGCACGGCCTCGGATCGGTTGGCCACGTCGCCGCGGCGTGCGATCTGCTCGTCAAAACGGCGCAGCAGGTCGTCGGGTGCGGTAACCGAAAAACGGACCAGCTCGGAGCCGGAGCCACTACAGTGGCAGCCCGCGTCACCGTCCGCCCCGTGCGGATGCTCGTGCTCGTACCCGCAGCCGTGCTCGTGTTCGGCCACCTTACACCAGCTTCACGGATCCGACGGAGTTGTGGTCGGCCTCGATGGCCTCTTCGTAGCCCTCGAGTGCGTCGTGGGCCTCGTGCAGCGCGGCCATGGCGGCCTCGAGCTTGGCGCCGATGCGCTCCATGTCAAAATTCTCGGTCGCATGCAGCAACTGATGGCTCCATTCGTGAGCGAGCTCGATGGTGTCGTCGACCTGCTTGACGCTCATGGCAAGCTGGCTCATGTTCATTCCAACATCATGCATGGGAAATCTCCTTTTGTATGGGGCAGTTCAGTGGTTCAGATTTTACTACGCCCGCTCTGCGTGCAGCTGCATAAGAAAACGGGTACGAGTCTGTGCGACCCGCACCCGTTCACTGGGGGCTGTTTGTGACTACCATACTATCCGTGGTTGCACTCGGTGCATCCAGAAGTCCGGCGAGCGGTGCAAAAGCGCTCATAGACGGCGGGTAAGTAACAAGCGTATTACAGATGCTTTTCCAGCAGCGCCTGCAGCCTCGCCTTGGGCAGAGCGCCAACCGAGCGGTCAATCTCCTCGCCGTTCTTAAACACAATCAGCGTGGGGATGCTCATGACGCCATACTTCATGGCCAGGTCCTGGTTGTCGTCGACGTTGCATTTGGCAACGGCAAGCTTGCCCGCCAGCTCATCGGTAACCTCGTCAACGATGGGCGAGAGGGAGCGGCAGGGACCGCACCACGGTGCCCAAAAATCGACCAGCACGGGCAGGCTGTCGTTAACGACGGAATCGAAGTTCTCGGGGGTAATCTGCTTAATGTCAGCCATGGTGACCTCCATAATGTGACGCGGCTCAGCCGCGTAAAACTCAGTACGACCGTGCTTATACCCAGCCGCCCGCAAAGCAACCACTCGCGGGCAGCTCTTTTATATAATGGTGGGCACGCAAACGATTGGAGAGCGCATGTCCATGTCACAAAGCCAGAAAAAAGAAGCCATCGCCCAGGCGGCCGAGCAGGAGCTCACATCGCTTGCGGTCCGTGGCGTGCGTATCGCGGGCAACGCGTGCTCGCCGATCGTGCTGGTCAAAGGCGATTTGGACGAGGCCGAGCGTTCGGGTGGCGAGCTTGCCGCCGGCCCGGATGGCGCGGCGTTGCGCAAGGCGCTTGGGGCCATCGGCTACGCGCCCGAGGATTTTTGCGTGCTGGCAAGCGTCGCCGGCGTGGGTGACGGAGCGGTCGCGGTGGGCGAGACTCTGCCGTGCGAGCTGTTCCGCGAGGCGCTCGAGGCCTTGGACCCCGAGGCGGTGCTACTGCTCGACAACAACGCGGCCGATGCCATGCGCGAGACCTACGCCGATATGCTCGTGGCGATCGATGACTTCGACACCGCCATGCTCAAGCCCGGCCTGGTCGCCCATGTGCAGGGCCGCCGCGTGCTCGCGCTCGACGGCTTTGAGGCGGCACTCACCGACAAGGCCGCTAAGCAGCGCATGTGGGCCTATATCAAGCAGCTGACTCCGGCGACCGCTCCGCTGTAGCGGATTGGCGCCGGCGAGCGATTGCCTGGCGGGCAAGGCGCGCCTCGAGATCGGCGCCGCACTTCTACATCACAGCGCGCAGCTCAAACCGATCGCCGTTAATGCGGAACTGGCAGTTACCATTCATGCGTTCGACGGCAAGCTTAATGCTCTTGGTTCCAAAGCCGTGTCCGGTGTGCCCGGCTACGGGCATGCCGTCGACCATGCGCGGCGCGCGGTCAAACGTGTTGGAAACTAACAGCAGCAGCTGGCCGTCCTCTAATCGCAGGTCAAAGTCGACGAATCGCTTTCCTTGGGGTGCGGTGCTTGCGGCGGTGATAGCGTTTTCCAAGGCATTTGAGAGCACGCTAAACAGGTCGGCGTCACCTACGTGGACGGTTTCGGGTACGGCGGCGCGCAGGTTGGCGGTAATGCCGTTTCTATTGATATCCGAGTTAAATGACGAAAGCGCGATGTTTACGGTCTCGTTGGCGCAGAAGCGGCGTACGGCGGTGCGGTCGCCGGCTTCGCAGAGTTCGTCGATGCGTTTGAGCGCCTCGTCGGTGTGGCCCTCCTCAATTAAAGCGGCCAGGCCGCGTAGGAAGTGGCGCATATCGTGGCGAAGAATCGACAGCTCGCGCCCAGATTGACGCCAGGCCTCGAGCTCTTTAATGGCGGCGCTGTCGCGGGTTTCAAGCATCCAGCGCTCTCGCTCGGCGGTTTCCTTTTCTTCGTATTCGCGCAGGTAAACGGCAAGAAACATAAGATAGAAGGCACAGAGCGCAAATGCCAAAAACTCAACCGTTACCACCGAGCCCGAGTGGAACAGCGTGGTGTAGACGTTGGTGGCATAGTCAAAGACATAATAGACGAGCGGCAGGATTAAAAGGATGCCCAGCTCGGTGGTACTTTTAATCGCCAAGCGCGGACCGATGTCGCCGGCCCAATGCAACAGGACGGCAAAGACGGCGAGTGTGGTCGCGATGCGCGCCAGATAGTACGCGATCTGAGAATCGGTTGCGGCAAATGCGGCGATGCCCATCCAATTGCTGAACTGGCAGCTCAGATAGGCACTCGTAATGCCGAGCACGGCAAGCAGCGGGCTCAGGCGGTAGCGCGCGCACAAATAGATGACGAGCGGCAGATGCACGACGAGCGGATATACCTGGCGGGCGAAAAGCTCGCCGCCGACGGCATTGGCGATCGAAAAGGCAGCGCCGGTTGCGGCTCCGACCCCCACCAACTCGAGTGCATGGCGTCGATTGATCTCGATACCGCACAGCGCCGCCGAGGCAAAGACGCCAAAGAGCAGCGTCGTGGCGTGGTGGATTGCCCAAAGGACCATTTCGACCGAGGAGACCATCAGTGTCTCCCACCCTCAAAGCGAACCGCAAAGTAGGCGTCTTGGAATCCCTGCTTGCAGCTGCGCGAAAGCGGGATGCACGCACCCGAGCGCATGACGATGTCCGTGCGGTCAAAGTGATCGATATTGCGCAGGTTGACCTGGTAGCTGCGGTGGCATTTAAAGAAGACTGCGTTTTGCTCCAAGCGGTCCTCGACGCTGCGGAACGACTCGAGTGCCTCGATATCGCGTCCGTCGCGCAGGTGAAAGACCACGTGCTTGTTGCGCGCCTCGGCATATTCGATGTCGGACAGGCGCAGGGCGTGGTAGCCAAAGGAAGTTTTGATCACGAGCTCGTCGGTTGCCGCCGGGCGCATGCTCGAAAGCTCGTCGAGCAACTGCGCCAGGCGTTCGTAAGTCACGGGCTTGAGCAGATAGTCGAAGGCACGGACCTCGTAGGACTCCAGTGCGAACTCGGGCGACGAGGTGAGGAACACCAGGCGCACGGCGGTATCGGCCTGGCGCAATTCGCGCGCGGTGTCCATGCCGTTGACGAGCGGCATGATCATGTCGAGCAGAATGATGTCGGCGCGCGATGCGGCATGGCGGGCCAGCAGGTCCTCGCCGCGCGTGACGAGCGCAACATCGACCGCCGTGCCCGTCTCGGTCGACCAACGGTCGATCATCCGGTGCAGTCTATCTAGAAAAGCGACGTCGTCGTCGCAGGCAATAATCTTGAGCATTCTGAGCCCCCCTTAGTAGTTCGATTTTGCCACATTGGGTGCGGACCGCTCGCGGAGGCGTGTCCCATTTGCGCCCCACGTCGCGCAACTCGCGCCGAGCGGTATTGCGGTGGCGAAAGATGCCTCCTGCGCTATCGAGAGCTCGGCTATCCTCAGCTTGCCAGTTCGAAAATGGACCTGCCACATGATTGAATCTTTATTTCAACTTTACACCTAGGTTTACAGCTGTCTTGTCAGCTGTAAACCTAGGTGTCATACTAAAGCCCCAAGATTCGCCAAAAGAGAGGGGCCTTGATGGCACAGAGCGCGAACATGGATGCGTCGGAGCTCGCACGCGATATCGCGGCCGGCCTAGCATCGGCAACGACGGCAACGGAGCGCGCGGCACTGGTGCCCGCAGAGCTCGCCGAGGCCATTCAGCAACTAAAAACCCAACGTGACGCGGTGATCCTAGCGCACTATTACGTGGCGCCCGAGGTACAGGCCGTGGCTGATTACGTCGGCGACAGCTTTTACCTGGCAAAGCTTGCCAAGAGCCTGCCGCAGCAGACCATCGTGCTGTGCGGCGTGGAGTTTATGGGCGAGAGCGCCAAGCTGCTCAACCCCACCAAGACCGTGCTGCTGCCCGAGCCGGGCGCGGACTGCCCCATGGCGCACATGGTCAAGCGTGAGACGGTCGACGCGGCGCGCGCCGAGTACGGTGACGACCTTGCCGTGGTCTGCTACGTCAACTCCACGGTCGAGATCAAGAGCTGGAGTGATGTGTGTGTCACCAGCTCCAACGCCGTCAAGATTGTGTCCGAGCTGCCGCAGCAGCATGTCCTGTTCATTCCCGACCAAAACCTGGGTCGCTTCGTAGCCGAACAGGTGCCGCAAAAGCACGTCATCCTCAACAAGGGCTACTGCCCGCGCCACCACATCATCACCGTCGAGCAGATCGTCGACGCGCAGGAGGCGCACCCCGACGCGCTCGTGCTGGCGCATCCTGAGTGCAAGGCCGACGTTCTGGCCGAGGCCGACTACATCGGCTCCACCGCCGGCATCATCAAGTACGCCGAGGAGTCGGACGCGAGCGAGTTCATCATCGTGACGGTCCGCGGCGTGCTCTACGAGCTCGAGCGCCGCTGCGAGGGCGCCGGCAAAAAGTTCTATTTCCCTGCGGTGCAGCCCACCTGCGTCAACATGGATCTCATCACGCTCGAAAAGCTCGTGCGCTGCCTGGAGACGGGTGAGGGCGAGGTGCAGATCGGCGTGTCGGATGAGGCTGCCGACCAGGCCAAACTTACGCTCGACCGCATGCTCGAGTACGCAGCGCGCTAGAACAATGTGGCATGAGGGATGGTTCCTTATGTCACATTCAAGGGAGAGGATTCCTATGGAAACCAAGCAATACCCCGACATGGAGTGCGACGTCGTCATTGCCGGCTGCGGCGTAGCGGGCCTGTACGCGGCTCTCAACCTGCCGACGAGCACGCGCGTGATCATGCTCTCCAAGGGCGCTGTCGACGAGTGCGATTCGATGCTCGCACAGGGCGGCATCTGCGTGCTGCCCGAGGGCTCGGACTACGATGCCTTCTTTGAGGACACCATGCACGCCGGTCACTACGAGAACCGCCGCGAGAGCGTCGATATCATGATTCGCTCGAGCCGCTCGGTCATCAACGACTTGCTAGCGATGGGCGTGGATTTTGAGCGCAAGGCCGACGGCAGCCTCGACTTTACCCGCGAGGGCGCGCACAGCCGTCCGCGCATCGCCTTCCATGCCGATATTACCGGCAAGGAGATTACGACCAAGCTGCTCCAGGCCGTTCGCAAGCTGGATAACGTGCAGATTTTGGAGCACGTGGCCATGACCGACATCCTGACGGGCGAGCGTGACGGCGCCACGGTGTGTACCGGCGTCGTCGCCGTTCCCGTGGACGAGGACAACTCGGTTCGTCCCGCCGACGAGCTGACAAATGCCGCCGGGGGCGTGCATGCCGGCGAGCCGTTTAAGATCCATGCCCGCCACACGCTGTGGGCGACGGGCGGTATCGGCGGCGTATACGACCATTCGACCAACTACCCGCAGCTCACGGGCGATGCCTGCTACATTGCTCAGGAGCATGGCATTAAGATGGAGCATCTGGACTACGTGCAGATTCACCCCACGGGACTGTTCTCGCCGCAGCCGGGCCGCACCTTCCTGATCAGCGAGAGCTGCCGCGGCGAGGGCGCGATTTTGCTCAACGCTGCCGGCGAGCGCTTTACCGACGAGCTTCAGCCGCGCGATGTGGTCGCCGCCGCTATTCGCGAGCAGATGAAGCAGGACGGTACCGAGCACGAGTGGCTGAGCTTTGTCCCCGTCGAACGCGACGTGGTGACCGGGCACTTTGCCAACATTCGCGCACGCTGCCTGGAGGACGGCCGCGACATCTTGGACGAGCCCATCCCCGTTACGCCCACGCAGCACTACTTTATGGGCGGCGTGTGGGTCGACAAGGACGGCCGCACCTCGATGCCCGAGCTCTACGCAGCCGGTGAGACGGCCTGCAACGGCGTGCACGGCAAGAATCGCCTTGCATCAAACAGCCTGCTCGAGGCGCTGGTCTGGGGTCGTCGCGCCGCGTGGTACATGCGTACCGGCGAGTCGCTTGCCGTGGAGCAGGCGGGCGAGCCCGCGCTCGACGGGCGTCACCGCGCCCTGAGTGCCGACACCCTGGCAATCGATGATTTGGCCCGTGCCGCCGGCGCGCAGGCCGTGGAGGAGTAGACCATGAATCCCATTACCATGAAGCTCGTCGTTGATGATCTGATTCTGCAGGCTCTGCGCGAGGACATTACGTTTGAGGACGTGAGCACGGCGAGCGTGTGCCCCACGGCGCGTCCCGCTACCGTTGAGCTTATCGCCAAGGCCGATGGCATCATCGCCGGCTTGGATGTGTTTGCCCGCACCTTTGAGCTGCTGGATTCGCAGAGCTCGGTGCTGCTCGACGTTGCCGATGGCGACGAGGTGCATGCCGGCGATCACGTGGGCCAGGTGCGCGGCGACGCGCGCGTGTTGCTTTCGGGCGAGCGCGTGGCACTCAACTACCTGCAGCGCATGAGCGGCATCGCTACTTACACGCATCGGATGGCGGCTGCGCTCGAGGGCACCAAGACCGTGCTCGTCGACACGCGCAAGACCACACCGGGCATGCGTGTGTTTGAAAAGGCGGCAGTCGAGATCGGCGGTGGCAGCAACCACCGCTATAACCTGTCGACGGCTGTCATGCTCAAGGACAACCACATCGACGCCGCCGGTGGCGTGGCACGCGCGATCGAGATGGCGCGCGCTCATGCGTCGTTTACCACGACGGTCGAGATCGAGTGCGAGAACCTGGGCATGGTGCGCGAGGCCGTGGAGGCCGGTGCCGACATCATCATGCTCGACAACATGACCCACGACGACATGGCCGCCGCGATTGAACTTATCGCCGGCCGCGCCAAGACCGAGTGCTCGGGCAATGTGGACGCCAGCAATATCCGTGCACTCGCCGACCTGGGCGTCGACTTTATTAGCTCGGGGGCGCTGACGCACTCTGCGCCGATTCTCGACCTCTCGCTTAAGCACCTGCGTCTGCTGGACGGTAAATAATGGACGCCCGCGAGCGTCGCCGTGCCATCATGGGCGTGCTCGAGCGAGCCAAGAGCCCCGTCTCCGGCAGCGCACTTGCTCGTGAGGTGGGTGTGAGCCGCCAGATTGTCGTGCAAGACATCGCCTTGCTGCGCGCCGATGGGCACGATATCGTGGCGACCAATCGCGGCTACGTGCTGCAGGAAGCCGCGAGTAGCCCCGCCGTGCCCACGCGTCTTGTTAAAGTGCGCCACAGTGTGGAGCAGGCGGGCGACGAGCTTACGAGTATCGTCGACGCGGGTGGCGCCGTGCTCAACGTGATCGTCAACCATCGTGTGTACGGCAAGATCACGGCCGACCTGGACATCCGCAACCGCCGCGATGTCGAGCGCTATCTGCGCGATATCGAGAGCGGCAAGAGCTTTCCGCTGCTAACGGTGACGAGCGGCTATCACTTCCATCGCATTGCGGCGGAGGACGAACAGACCCTCGACGAGATCGAGGCCATACTCAAGGAGAAAGGCTACCTAGCAGACCTGATGCCCTACGAGGACGATCTATCGTAGCCGACGCCGCATCTATAAGTTGCGGTGAAATAGTTCCTAAAATCGGCATCCAAGCCATAAAACAGGAACTATTCCACCGCAACTGCCAAGGGTCCCGCTCCAAATTAGCTGCCCACACATGCAAAAGGAGGCCTCCGCGGCGATGCGGAGGCCTCCTTTTTTGTGCACGGTGTACTTGTGAGTGTGCAAGTGGGGGAGTTGTTACTCCTCGACGATCTCGGTGATCGCGCCGGCGGGGCAAGCGTCCTGGCAAGCGCCACAGGCGACGCAGGAGTCCTCGTCAGCGACGGTAGCGACGTCCTGGAGCTCCAGAACGCCAGCGGGGCAGGAGTCGACGCAAACGCCACAAGCGATGCACTCGTCGGCATCAATTACGGGATGAGCCATGGTAGTTTCCTCTCTGTTGACCGACGCTACAGGCGATGTGCGTCGGTTTGATTCGGGCAAAAACATACCACGGGAGCGACCGTTTGCAATACCCTCTGACCGGCATCTTCATACCGTTCGCCGAGTATGCTGCGGCTTACTAAAAAACATGCAGGTGAGGCCGTTGGGCTGCGCAAATGTTAGCTATAGGTGACTTGAAATATAGGGCGATTGAGCGTGCTTGCGGAAACCGCATCCCGTAATCCACGTCCAAAACGGGACACGGCTTCAGACCCGCACCTCAGCCATCTCTACATAGATCTCGATAGATTTGCCGAGAACTCAATCAGCGCATCTACCTGCACATTTAAGAACCTAAACTCTCAGCAATAAGAAATCTTATATGAATTGACTTAGATTTTGTATATTCCGGCCCATAAGGGGATACACTACATCCTGAAAGACAAGCCGAAACACCGCTCGGCAGACCGCCGAGTCGGTGCAAACGCACAAGAGAGAGGGAATTTCTAATGGGCAAGATTCTTGGTATCGACCTTGGTACTACCAACTCCGCTATGGCCGTCCTCGAGGGCGGTTCTCCGACCATCATCGTGAACGCCGAGGGCGACCGCACCACCCCGTCTGTCGTGGGCTTCCGTGCCGACGGCGACCGCGTCGTGGGCAAGGCCGCTAAGAACCAGGCTGTCACCAACCCCAAGAACACCGTGTTCTCCATCAAGCGCTTCATGGGCCGCAAGTATTCCGAGTGCACCTCCGAGATCAAGACCGTGCCGTATGAGGTCAAGGAGGGCCAGGGTGGCCGTGCCGTCGTCGACATCGAGGGCAAGGATTACACCGCCGAGCAGGTGAGCGCCATGACGCTCGCCAAGATGAAGGCCGACGCCGAGAAGTATCTGGGCGAGACCGTCACCGACGCCGTCATCACCGTCCCGGCCTACTTCAACGACGCCCAGCGTCAGGCCACCAAGGACGCCGGTAAGATCGCCGGCCTCAACGTCAAGCGTATCGTCAACGAGCCGACCGCTGCTGCTCTGGCCTATGGCCTGGACAAGCAGGGCACCGACCAGCGCATCCTGGTCTTTGACCTGGGCGGCGGTACCTTCGACGTCTCCATCCTCGACCTCGCCGACGGCGTGTTTGAGGTTCTGTCCACCTCGGGCGACAACCACCTGGGCGGCGATGACTGGGATCAGCGCGTCATCGATTGGATGGCCGATAAGTTCCAGCAGGAGAACGGTGTCGACCTGCGTCAGGACCCCATGGCCCTGCAGCGTCTGAAGGAGGCCGCCGAGAACGCCAAGAAGGAGCTCTCCGCCGCCCAGCAGACCACCATCAACCTGCCGTTCATTACCATGAACCAGTCCGGCCCGCTGCACCTCAACTACACGCTGACCCGCGCCGAGTTCGAGAAGATTACCCGCGACCTGCTCGAGCGCTGCAAGCAGCCTGTTACCAACGCCCTGCGCGACGCCAAGCTTAAGCTCTCCGATCTGACCGAGGTCATCCTCGTCGGCGGCTCCACCCGTATGCCCGCCGTCCAGGAGCTCGTCAAGACCATGACCGGCAAGCAGCCCAACATGTCCGTGAACCCCGACGAGGTCGTTGCCGACGGCGCTGCCGTCCAGGGCGGCGTGCTTACCGGCGACGTCGAGGGCATCCTGCTGCTCGACGTTACCCCGCTGTCGCTGGGTGTCGAGACCATGGGCGGCATCATGACCAAGATGATCGACCGCAACACCACGATCCCGACCTCCAAGACCGAGGTTTACTCCACCGCTGCCGACAACCAGACCAGCGTCGAGATCAACGTGCTCCAGGGCGAGCGCGAGCTTGCTCGCGACAACAAGTCGCTCGGTAAGTTCCAGCTGACCGGTATCCCGGCTGCCCGCCGCGGCGTGCCGCAGATCGAGGTCACCTTCGACATCGACGCCAACGGCATCGTCAAGGTCTCCGCTAAGGACAAGGGCACCGGCAAGGAGCAGCAGATCACCATTTCCGGCTCCACCGCTCTGTCCGACGACGAAGTCGATCGCATGGTCAAGGACGCCGAGGCTCATGCCGAGGAGGACAAGAAGCAGAAGGAAGAGGTCGAGGTCCGCAACCAGACCGACAGCCTGTGCTACTCCACCGAGCAGACCCTCAACGAGCTCGGTGACAAGGTTTCCGCCGACGTGAAGTCCAAGGCCGAGGCCGCTATCGCCGACGCCAAGAAGGCGCTCGAGGGCTCTGACGTCGAGGCCATCAAGGCCGCTGGCGAGTCCCTGCAGTCCGTGGCCTACGAGCTGGCTCAGGTTGTCTACGCCGATGCTCAGCAGCAGACCGACGGTGCCGCCGGCGCCCAGCCTGCCGACGATGACGTCGTCGACGCCGACTACGAGGTTGTGGACGACGAGGACAAGTAATCATGTCCGCCCGTAAAGCTCGCACGGAGGCGGCCGCCGTTGATGCCGCCCCCGTTGACTCTGAGGAGAAGGACGTGAAGATTCCCGTAGAGGCCGTTGACGATACCGAGGCCAACGAGGCCCCGGCCGCCGAGGCTGCCGAGAACCAGGTAGAGGATTCCAACAAGGAGGCGACGATGACCGAGGACGAGATGGTGGAAGCCGCTATCCGCGCCGGTGAAGAAGCCGCCGACAACGACTTTAAGCTCAAGTTCGAGCAGGCCCAGAAGGAGCTTGCCGACGTGCGCAACGAGCTCGATGCTGCGGCAGAGGCCCAGAAGGCCGCCGAGGACAAGGCGAAGGACGCCACCGAGCGTACCGCCCGTCTGCAGGCCGACTGGGAGAACTTCCGTCGCCGCACCGCCAATGAGCGTATCGCCGAGCGCGAGCGCGCGACCGAGAAGCTTGTTACCGCGCTGTTGCCGGTGATCGACGATATCGAGCGCGCGATCGACCATGCCCGCAGTCAAGAGCTTGCCGACGACTTTAAGCAGTTCGTCGATGGCGTTGACGCGGTACATGCCAAGCTGCTCGATGTGTTTGCGCACGAGGGCGTTGAGCCCATCGACCCCAAGGGCGAGGCGTTCGATCCGCTCGAGCATCAGGCCGTGGGTCGCGTCGAGGACGCATCGCAGTACGACGAGACCGTCAACGATGTATACCAGAAGGGCTACCGCATGGCGGATCGCATCCTGCGTTCCGCGATGGTGACGGTGACCTACGGTGGCGAGAAGCGCCCCGCACCGGAGCCCGAAGCGGCGCCCGAGGATGCTGCGGCCGATACGGCCGAGAGCACCGAGGAGTAATTGAGAAGGGCCCCGGGGCAACACCCGGGGCCCTTTCTGGCCTAGTGCCATATGAAAGCATGAGCCGCCGCCCGCTGGGCGGCGGATGAAACAGGAGAGGAGCTACGATGGCTGCAGGCAAAACCTTCTATGACATCCTGGGCGTATCCAAGAGCGCCTCCGACAAAGAGATCAAGAGCGCGTTTCGCAAGCTCGCGCAAAAATATCACCCCGATGCCGGCGGCGACGAGGCCAAGTTCAAGGAGATCAGCGAGGCCTACGAGACGCTTTCGGACGAGAAGAAGCGCAAAGAGTACGACCAGATGCTCATGTTTGGCGGCATGCCGGGCGCGGGCGGCGCGTATGGCGGCGGCTACGGTGCCGGCGCGGGTGCCAGCGGCTGGGGCGACATCTTCGACAGCATCTTTAGCGGCAACGGCGCCTGGGGCAGCGATTGGGGCTCGGGCTTTGCCGGGGCTGCGGGCGCTGCCGGCGCCGGTGCAGGTCGCAGCCGCGCTCGCAAGGGCGGCGACCTGTCGCTGACCGTCGATGTGACGGCCGAGGACGCGTTTCGCGGCGTGACGCACAAGGTCACCTATCGCATTCCCTCGACGGGCGAGCAGCAGACCATCACGGTCTCGGTGCCTGCGGGTGCGGTCGACGGCGGCAAGCTACGCTACAAGCGTCGCGGCGAGTATGGCGTTGCGGGTGGTGAGCGCGGCGACCTGGTCGTGACCACGCATGTGGAGGAGCACCCGCTGTTTAAGCGCAAGGGCGCCGATGTGACCATGGAGGTACCGGTCTCGGTCTACGAGGCGGCGCTCGGCTGCACGGTGGACGTGCCCACGCCCGGCGGTGCGACGGTCCGTTTGAAAGTGCCCGCGGGTACCCAGACGGGCAAGAAGTTCCGCTTTAAGGAGATGGGGGCGCCCGACGTTAAGCACCGTGGCCGCACCGGTGCGCTGCTCGTCGAGATCAAGGTGCAGGTTCCCACGAACCTGTCGGACGACGAGCGCGATGCCATGACCAAGCTGCGCGAGGCCGACACGCGCGACTATCGCGAGAAGGTCAACCGTTACAAGGCGACGTACTAGGGCGGTCGCGGCGCACGCCCACGCCCGCAGGCTTATGATGGACGATAACGAGACGGAAAGGGGTCAGGTAGCATGGCCGAGGACAATAGGAACAAACCGCTGTACATGATCAGCGTGGCGGCCGAGCTGACCGGCATGCATCCGCAGACTCTGCGCGTCTACGAGTCCAAGGGCCTGGTGAACCCCCAGCGCTCGGGCGGTAACACGCGCCTGTATTCGCGTGCCGATATCGAGCGCTTGGAGCTCATCAACCAGCTGACCGACGAGGGCATCAACCTTGCCGGTGTGGTGCGCATTCTCGATATGAAGGAGCGTGCCGAGGAGCGCGAGCGCGAGAATGAAAAGCTCCGTGCTCGCGTGCGCCAGCTCGAGGACGAGCTGCACGAGTACAAGATGCAGAAGAAGATTACCGCTCTGGCCCCGCGCGACGGCTCGGTTAACCCCGAACAGGTCATGCGCAAGCTGCTGGGCGCAGGCGGGGATCTGTAGGTTACGCCGTTCTGCCGAACGGCGTAACGGCTCGACGCTGTGCGACGTCCAGAGCGACAATTTGTCATTCAAAAGGCAAGGCATGACCAGAAGGTCTATGCCTTGCCTTTTTCATGCCAACTTGTTCGCTCTGGACGTCGCTCGCTGTCCGTCCTCTACCTGCGGCGTTGCCTTGCTCCGGATGCGGTAGTCGTTGGGTAGTCATTGGGAACGTTCTTAAATGACTAGTTGAAAGGGGCACTCTTGCGCAAAATCTTCCGGCTCACACTAGGCTCGTTCTATGCTTTACCGAGATAAAGTGAACGTGTAGATTCGTAACTCACTTGCAACTGTTCTATGGCACGATATTGAACGAATGTATGCTATGCGCCCAAATCTCTTGGGCAGAGTGGGAGACAGTATGGTCAAGCTGTACGAGGACGGCATCTACCTGCGTGGCGGCAGCGAGGTTGTGCCTGCGGCCGAGGCCGCCGAGCGCGGCATTACGCAGACGCCCGAGGATGCCAAGCGCGGCACCATCGCGTATTCGATCCTTCAGGCACACAATACGTCTGGCAACCCCGAGGCGCTCAAGATTCGCTTCGACGCCATGGCGAGCCACGATATCACCTTCGTCGGCATTATCCAGACGGCGCGCGCCTCGGGCATGGAGCAATTCCCGCTGCCCTACGTGCTCACCAACTGCCACAACTCGCTGTGCGCCGTGGGCGGCACCATCAACGAGGACGACCATGTCTTCGGCCTTTCGGCTGCCAAGAAGTACGGCGGCATCTTCGTCCCGCCGCACATCGCGGTCATCCACTCCTTTATGCGCGAGAACTTCGCCGGCTGCGGCAAGATGATCCTGGGTTCCGACTCGCACACCCGCTACGGCGCCCTGGGCACCATGGCCGTGGGCGAGGGCGGCGGCGAGTTGGCAAAGCAGCTGCTGCGCGACACCTACGATGTCGCCTATCCCGGCGTTGTCGCCATCTACCTCACGGGCGCCCCGCGCCCCGGCGTCGGCCCGCACGATGTGGCGCTCGCCATCATCCGTGCCGTCTTTGCCAAGGGTTACGTTAAGAACAAGGTCATGGAGTTCGTGGGCCCCGGCATCGCGAGCATGACGACCGATTACCGCAACGGCGTCGATGTCATGACCACCGAGACCACCTGCCTGTCGAGCATCTGGGCCACCGACGAGGACACGCAAGCGTTTTTGACCATGCACGGCCGCGGCGACGACTATCGTGAGCTCAAGCCCGCCGATGTTGCCTACTACGACGGCTGCGTCGAGGTCGATCTGTCCAGCATCAAGCCCATGATTGCGCTGCCGTTCCATCCTTCCAACGGCTTTGAGATCGACGAGCTCAACGAGAACCTCGAGGACATCCTGCATGAGGTGGAGCTTGAGGCCGCCAAGATCGGCGAGGGCAAGACGCACTTTAGGCTGCTCGACAAGATCGTCGACGGCAAGCTGCGCGTGCAGCAGGGCGTTATCGCCGGCTGCTCGGGCGGCAACTACGATTCCGTGGTCCAGGCCGCCCGCGTGCTCAAGGGCGCCAACACCGGCTGCGGCGAGTTCTCGCTGTCGGTCTATCCCACGAGCCAGCCCGTGGCACTCGAGCTTACACGCCGCGGCTATATCTACGACCTTATGGAGGCTGGCGCGATCGTGCGCACGGCGTTCTGCGGCCCGTGTTTCGGTGCCGGCGACACGCCTGCCAACAATGGCCTGTCCATCCGTCACACCACGCGCAACTTCCCCAACCGCGAGGGTTCCAAGCCGGGTAATGGCCAGCTGAGCGCCGTGGCCCTGATGGACGCCCGCTCCATTGCGGCGACGGCTGCCAACGGCGGCGTCCTGACGCCGGCGACCGATCTGCCCGAGGAGACTTGGGACGAGGCCTGCGAGTACACCTTTGACGACGCGCCGTACAAAAAGCGCGTGTACTGGGGCTTTGGCAAGGCGGAGCCTGCCGACGAGCTGGTCGAGGGTCCCAACATCAAGCCGTGGCCCGCGATGGAGCCTCTCGGCGACGATATCCTGCTCAAGGTGTGCTCCAAGATCATGGACCCGGTCACCACGACCGACGAGCTCATTCCTTCGGGCGAGACGAGCTCCTTCCGCTCCAACCCGCTGGGTCTGGCCGAGTTTACGCTCAGCCGTCGCGACCCGGCCTACGTGGGCCGCTCCAAGGAGGTCGACGCAGTGGAAAAGCGCCGCGTGGCCGGCGAGGCCGCGGGCGACCTGGCGGCACTCGATGCCGAGCTTGCCAGCGTGTTTGAGGCACTGACCGGCGCGGGTGTCGCGGTCGATGCCAAGGCGACTGAGTACGGCTCCATGCTCTATGCCAAGAAGCCCGGTGACGGTTCTGCCCGTGAGCAGGCTGCGAGCTGCCAGCGCGTGATCGGTGGCCTGGCCAACATCGTCCACGAGTACGCCACCAAGCGCTATCGCTCCAACGTGATGAACTGGGGCATGGTGCCCTTCCAGATGGAGGCCGAGCCCAACTTTGAGGTGGGCGACTACGTCTTTGTGCCGGGGATTCGCACTGCGCTCGATGGCGACCTAAAGGACATCGCCGCCTACGTGGTGCGCGCCGACGGTGCGGTTGAGCAGATTGAGCTCTACATTGCCGATATGACGGCAGAGGAGCGTGCCATCGTCAAGGCCGGCTGTCTGATCAACTACAACAAGTTCAAGGCCGCTGCCGAGTAACGCACTTAATTGTCCGCCCGGGGCTTACCCTTTCCCGCCCGCTCACGCGCTTCGCGAGGGTCGCGTTCGGGAAAGGGTAAGCCCCGGGCTACATTTCTGCGTTCTCGTTGGGTCTTGAGGGACGCTAATAAATAGGCTTGCTTGATGCCGCCTCTTTTTATTGGGGCGGTTTCTTTTTGTCGAAAACCACCACAAAGGTGCCTGCCCGGCGGGTCCTTATTTCGATGGGGTCCAGGTTATTTCATCGTCAAATAGCCAAGTGCGTGCTGAGCCACTGTCGCGCGCTGTCTGTGGATCGGGCTCGCAAGTTTGTTCGTAGGCATCCTCGGTACACCGATCCATAAAATCGACGACTGCCGTCTGGTCGCCTTCCATGACGTAGATCACGTTGCCATCCGAGATATAGACTCCCGGCCCTTCGTTGTCCACGTAGCCGGGGTCGTATGAAACGTTGCACAGTCTGCTCCCGTTTGCCGCATCGAGTTCAAGGGTCGAATAATACCCGCCATTCATTTGGCCTTTCTTGGCTCGATATATTGCGGCGCCGTACCATCGCTTAAACGTCTTGCCTTTGAGTAAGCTGGTTGCCTTGCCGATAAGCTGCTCATCTTGGGTATAGCGCGTGGCTCCAAGTTCGATTCGGGGATAGTTACTGACCCCAAGCGCTGCGGGCGTACCGTCGAAATCGACGGTGATTGAATCGGGTTTGACGATATCGGTGAGGATTTCGATGGGGTAGCTTACGGTTTCAACCGCCGCCTGCGTTGCCGAGGCAGGGAGAAATGCGAGATAGATAATGCCCACGCCGACTGCGGTAATTGCAAACGCTAAGACGAGCAGGCCGATATAGGTGGAGCGTTTCACGGTGGGGCACCTCTCATGCAATATGCAATCATTAAGATAAATGATACAAGCTTACGACAATATTCAAAAGAAAGCGACCGCCCGGAATGAGAGGGCTAAAAGGCCCTATTGGGCTTCGATTTGACCTCTAATAGAAATAATTGCCCCACTCATTCTGGGCGGGAGGTCAATAATTGAGTCCACGAGTCTTGAGCGATACTATTCTCACTAAACTCGCTATTTTCACTATAAGCACTATAAATACGATAGGGAGGACGACGAGAACAATGTGGCGTGCGATAGCTAAGCCGTTTAAGCCGGACTCTGACCTTGAATCTCTGCCTCTATCTGTGCGAACGGGCTATTGTCGGTTCTCGATTCCATCGCTGCGTTCTCGTTGGGTCTGGGGATCGCCAAACGTAAACTGGGCTTGATGCCTCCTCTTTTTATTGGGGCGGTTTCTTTGTTGGACCACCACGAAGGTGCCTGTCCCCTTTGTGGTGGTTCTTGGTTTGTCTCGATCTGTAACATCTTGGCCGCTCAAAGTGGGCTTGGTGTTACAGATTTAGATTTTCGATTCAGGTGTCTTCTGTTCGTCTCGATTTGTAACAGATAGAGCTCTATTTGCCGAGTAGATGTTACAGATTGAGACAAACGGGCGCCGTTGGTCATTTCATCTTGATTTGTAACATTTGGAGCCATAAACAGTCGCTAGATGTTACAGATCGAGACGGTAGCGCGCCGGGGCCACAGCGGGCCGACATCTCTATCCCCTATCTCTCAATCACTCAGAAAATCTTATATATAGAGACTTAGATTTGTGTATAAGATCGTACAAAGCTGGCAACAATACTTCTCGAACAACGTGAAGCCGCCCCGTAGGGCGGCCGCCCCAAGAGAGGTGATTCCATGAGAATCGATAAGCTAGCAATGACGTCGCGCGAGGCGCTGCAGACCGCCATGAGCACGGCCGCTGACGCGCAGGCCGGCGCGGTGGAGCCGATTCACCTGCTGTCTGCCCTGCTCGGTGCCGGCGAGCGCAATATCTCCGTGATCATCGAGCGCATCGGTGCCGACCCGGCACAGCTTGCGCGTTCCACGCAAGACGCCATCGACCACGCGCCCAAGGTTTCGGGCGAGGGCCAGCAGATGGGCCTTTCCAATGAGCTCGTCCGCGTCATCGAGAAGGCCGAGAAGAAGGCCACCAAGATGGGCGACAGCTTTGTGGTGACCGAGCATCTGCTGATGGCACTTGCCGAGGATAAGGGCGAGGCGGGCCGCGTGCTGCGCGACGCCGGCGTGACCAAGGAGCGCATCGAGCAGGTCTACGAGGAGCTGCGTGGCGATGACCGCGTGACGTCTGCCGAGGACAAGACCCAGTTTGAGGCGCTGGAGCAGTACGGACGCAACATCTGCGACCTCGCCCGCGCCGGCAAGCTCGACCCGGTCATCGGCCGTACCGACGAGATCCGTCGTACCATTCAGGTCCTGTCCCGTCGCACCAAGAACAACCCCGTGCTCATCGGTGAGCCGGGCGTCGGTAAAACGGCTATCGTCGAGGGCATCGCCCAGCGTATCGTGGCCGGCGACGTGCCGAGCACCCTGCGCGACCGCGACCTTATCGAGCTCGACATGAGCGCGCTGGTCGCCGGCGCCAAGTACCGCGGCGAGTTCGAGGACCGCTTAAAGGCCGTGCTCAAGGAAGTGCAGAAGTCCGAGGGCAAGGTCATCCTGTTCATCGATGAGCTCCACACCATCGTGGGCGCGGGTGCCACCGAGGGCTCCATGGACGCCGGCAACATCCTTAAACCGGCGCTCGCTCGTGGCGACCTGCACGCGATCGGCGCGACCACGCTCGACGAGTACCGCAAGTACATCGAGAAGGACGCGGCGCTCGCCCGTCGTTTCCAGACCGTGATGGTCAGCGAGCCTACCGTCGAGGACACCATCTCGATCCTGCGTGGCCTGAAGGAGAAGTACGAGATCTTCCACGGCGTACACATCACCGATAGCGCGCTCGTGGCTGCCGCCGACCTCTCCGACCGCTACATTGCCGACCGCTTCCTGCCCGACAAGGCCATCGACCTGGTCGATGAGGCCGCAAGCCGCCTGCGCATGGAGCTCGACAGCATGCCGGTCGAGATCGACGCCACCACACGTCAACTCACCCAGCTGCAGATTGAGGAGCAGGCGCTCATGAAGGAGACCGACGACGCCTCCAAGGAGCGTCTGGAGGCCCTGCGCCAAGAGATTGCCGAGGTCCAGGAAAAGCTCAACGTGCAAAAGGCCGGCTGGCTCAACCAGAAGAACGCCATCGACCACGTGCAGGAGCTCAAGGGGCAGCTCGACGAGGCCAAGAGCGAGGAGGAGCGCGCGACGCGCAACGGCGATCTGGGCCGCGCGTCCGAGCTGCGCTACTCCGTGATCCCGGGTCTGCAGCAGCAGATTCAGGATTCCGAGGCTGCGCTCGAGGCACAAAAGCAGCAGGACGGCGAGGGCCTCAACGAACAGGTGACCTCCGATGAGATCGCCGAGGTCGTGAGCGCCTGGACCGGCGTGCCCGTGTCCAAGATGATGCAGGGCGAGCTCGACAAGCTGAAGGGCTTGGAGGGTGAGCTGCATAAGCGCGTCATCGGCCAGGACGAGGCGGTCTCCGCCGTCGCCGCGGCCGTGCGTCGCAGCCGTGCGGGCCTCTCCGATCCGGACAAGCCCATCGGCAGCTTCTTCTTCCTGGGCCCCACCGGCGTGGGCAAGACCGAGCTCGCCAAGGCGCTTGCCGAGTGCCTGTTCGATGACGAGCGCGCGCTCGTGCGTATCGACATGTCCGAGTACATGGAGAAGTTCAGCGTCCAGCGTCTGATCGGTGCGCCCCCGGGATACGTGGGCTACGACGAGGGCGGCCAGCTCACCGAGGCCGTGCGCCGTCGTCCGTACTCCGTAATCTTGCTCGACGAGATGGAGAAGGCCCATCCGGATGTCTTTAACGTGCTGTTGCAGGTGCTTGACGACGGCCGTCTGACCGATGGCCAGGGTCGCCAGGTGTCCTTCAAGAACACGATTATCATCATGACGTCCAACGTGGGCTCCAAGGCTATCGCCGAGCTTTCGGGTAAAGACGAGGAGGAGATGCGCCATCAGGTTGACGCGGCCATGGCTCAGACCTTCCGCCCCGAGTTCCTCAACCGTATCGACGATATCGTGGTATTCCATCCGCTCGGCATGGCGCAGATCGAGAAAATCGTCGACATCCAGCTTGCCGACGTCCGCGCACGCCTGGCCAAGGAGCGCATGACGCTTGCCATCACCCCGGCGGCCAAGCAGATGCTCGCCGTGGGCGGCCTGGACCCCGTGTTCGGTGCCCGTCCGCTCAAGCGTCTGGTCCAGCGCGAGGTCGTGGACGCCATCGCCGCCGCCATCATCGACGGCACGGTGCGCGAGGGCGATCAGGTGACGGTCGATGTCGACAAGGACGGCGGCTTTACCGTCGTGTGCGACAACACGCCGGCGGCCACCTACGAGGTCCCCGACGCCGAGTAGATTTTTGGGACATGCCTTAAAATCTACCAGTCGTCTCTAAACGCCAAGGGCGGCGGATCCAATTGGGTCCGCCGCCCTTTTTCGTGCGACAATCGATGATGTTGAGCATGAGTACATGGCAAGGAGATATGCAGATGATAGACAAGAACAAGACGAACACGCCGGCGACCGATGTCGCACCCGCCGCACCCAAGCCTGTGCCTAAGCCGGCGCCCAAGCCGCGCGACCCCTACATCCGTGCCGAGAACGAGGACGATGACGGCTACGATCCCTACAGCGATCGCCGCCCCGAGCGCGAGCCGCTGTTCGAAGCCGACCCGTGGCGCTAACTTTTGTAGGGTGGTCATAATATCCCCGTCCCAAATCGACTGCTCGGGGAGTCGCATTCGAGCTTGGTTGTCCTCTCAGCCACTCGGCATCCTTCGAGCAGTAATAGTGAAAAAACTTGCGTAAGTGTTAATCAAGTCAGACAAAATCTTGCTCTCTGATTAATCAAGAATAGGTATAATTTTGATTAGCTAGAGAGCAAGATTGGAGAATCATGGCATTCAACGACTTGATCGCCCAGAAAATAAAGGACTTTGAACAGCAGGGGGTTCCGCAGGTCTTTGAGCGAGACCTTGATCTAGGAAACCCACCGGAGCCAAAGCGCGACAACATCGTAAATGTGATTGTGGGGGCCCGCCGTTGTGGAAAGACGTATCGCCTGTATCAGGAGATGCAGCGGCTTCAGGGCCGGGGCGTCGAGCTTGACCGGATGCTTTACTTTAATTTTGAGGACGAGCGCTTGCGCCCGTATGAGTCATCGCTGCTGGCGGACGTGCTCGACACGTTCTATGCGCTGTATCCTGCTGCTCGAACCGAGGGCGCTTACATTTTCTTTGACGAGATTCAGGAAATTCCCGAATGGGGTGCGTTTCTGCGGCGTGTAGTCGATACGGAGAAAGCGACCGTCTATGTGACGGGATCTTCTTCTAAGATGCTGTCCTCAGAGCTTAAGAGCGAGTTCAGGGGTCGTTCTCTTATACGGGAGCTTTTTCCGTTGAGTTTTTCGGAATACGTTCGATATAAGACGGGGAGCGTTTTCGAGCCAGATGCGACCTTTTCCCCAAGCGATGCAGCGCTGCTTCGACATCATCTGATCGGATATCTTGAACGAGGGGGATTCATCGCGACGCTTGAGCAGACGCCCGCAGACGCGATTCAGCTGCTACAGGAATATGCTTCGCGAACGGTCGCTATGGACGTCGTTGAGCGTTACGACGTCAAGAACCCTCGCCTGGCATCGCTGTTCCTAACGCGGTGTATGGCATCTTCGGGACGAGAGCTGTCGGTGAACAAAGTGTACAACGAGTTCAAGAGCAGGCAGATACCCGTCAGTCGTAATTCGCTCAGCGACTTACTTGAGTATTATGAGGATGCCTACCTGCTGTTCTCCGTGCCGGAGTTCACGCGTTCACTGGCAAATAACATGCGGTCTGCTTCTAAGGTCTACGCTGTCGATCCTGCGATGTTTGGAGCATTCTCTCCCGCATCGGCATTGGACCAGGGTCAGAGGCTCGAGACCGCAGTGTTCAACGCGCTAAGAAGAAGGACTCCCGCGGTGAGGGTCGGATCGGTCTGCCGCCTGCTGATCAAAGAGAAGAGCAAAAGCCATGAGGTGGACTTTGTGGCTGGGGACGCACTTCTCATGCGGGCTTATAGCCTGATTCAGGTGAGTGTGGATATGGCAAGTGAGAAAACGCGCGAGCGCGAAATTGCCGCGCTTGATGCCTCGATGGCCCAGTTCGATCTTGGCGAGTCGGCAATCGTTGCCATGGATGAGCAGGCCGATATTCCATGCGAGCACGGTGCGGTACACGTTGTGCCCGCATGGAAGTGGCTCCTTGCCTAATCATCTATGGACTTGTGGGGTCAGGACCTCCTGGATCCTTCATCACAGTTGGGGAGCACCTTGCTGCGCCAGGCTAGTCCTGGGCTTTGATGCTCGGCAGCAGGATCTGCGCGAGGTAGTCGGTTTCGAGCTTAGTGGCACCATCGGCCTTGCCGTCTTTACCCACCAGGTCGTTCTTGATCTGGCTATACGTATAGCGGTTGCCGGTCGTCAGCTCGACAAGCTCAATGGCCGTGTCCATGGGGTAGGTCGACACTGGATCCTGGGTGCGCCCGTTGATAGTCTGGGGCACCACGTACGGATAGACGGGGCCGCTGACGTAGACGGTATAACCGTTGCCTAGGTTGGCCGCACCCAAAACCGCATCGCCCTCATCGGGCGTAAAGCTCTCGCCCTCGCGCACCGCGACGAGCGTCACGATCGGCGTATTGCTGTCGCCGGCAAGATAGATGCATAGCGTGCTGCCGTTTTGCCAAGTTGCGACCTTGCCGTACCACTCGACGGGAATATCGAGCTGGTAGAGGTCGGTTGCCTTGTGGCGAGCGTCAGCATCACGGGACGCCTGTGCCTTTTGCGCGCTCACGGCATTGACGGCGGCGTCGCGCCGCGCGGTTGCTGCCTGCTGGAGCACTTTGGCAGCCGCGGCGGAGCTCGCACCGCCCTCCTCGGCATACTTGGCGGCGGCATCGATCTGGTCGTCAGTTACCGTGTCGGCCGAAGGCACCTTGAGCTTAAAGGTGGCCTGGGCACTCAAATCCTGTCCATCGCTCTTAACGGTGACCTGCGTCTTGGTGGTCGGGACGGTATAGATGGTGCCGTCGGCCGCGATGGGGGAGGCAGCGATGGAGAGCGTGTAATCGCCGGGCAGCAGTTTGATGCCGCGGCCGTGCTCGTCAACATAGAGCGTTTCGCTCACGGAGGAGCCGTCAGAATCCTGACCGCTCACCTGTACGGGAATCTTGGAGCCGGTGGAACAGTCGAGGCCCGCGGCATGCACGCCAATCTGCACTGACATCATCGTGTGGGCATTGGCGGCGACAGCGGCAGCCTGCTCTTGCTGATATCCGTTCCAGGCAGCATAGCCTGCACCGCCGGCGACCAGCGCGACGGCCACGACACCGGCAACCATCAGATTGCGGCGCTTGGGCGACATCTTGCGATGGCGGACCTCGGCTTCGTGTGCCGAGGGAACGGACGGCAGGGGAATATCGCCCATGGCGATGGTCTCATCCACGGCTGGTGCGGAACCCAGGCCAGGAAGCTCGCGGGTCAGCGAATCCTCGGCCGGCAAGCTGTCGAGCAAGACGGTTTCCTCGCCCGTGTCGGATTCGGGCTGATTGCCGGCCTCGCTTTCGTCCTCTTCGGCTTCGTCAGGAGCGTCTTTGGCGTCGCTGCCTTCGTCCTCAGTGTCTTCGTGCACCTCGTCCTGCGCGTCGACGGCCGAATCGCTAAACGAGAGCTCGTCTAGCGCGATCCGGTCAAGGCTCTCCAGGGCTTCGGCACATGCTTCCGCATCCTGGGCCGCATCCTCGCGGCCATACGTCTCATCGCTCATATATCCCCCAATGCAATATCGGCTCAACACTGTACCCAAAAATGGAGCCATATAAAGCGCATACGAAATATAAGATCCGATTTAACCTGAGCGCATCGTTCGGCCGCATCCTCGCAACAGCAAAAAGCCCCCGGAAAGCGGACAAATCGCTTTCCGGGGGCATGCAATACGTTGCATTGCGCGGAGCCGGCCAGGCGGCTTCACATTTAAGCGGCGTTTGCGCCGGGTATGTTACTCGGCGTGCGCGTAATCAACCTTGGCGCGGCGAGCAGTAGCCTTCTCCCAATCGCTGGTGCCCTCAAAGACATCCTGCTTGTAGGGATTGCGGCCGAGCTTCTTGGCACGGTAGGCGATGTAGATGATCGCGGCGACGTTGGCGACCAGTGCGGCGATCGAGACCGCGGTGGCGGCGCCGGGGTCGAGCGTGGAGTGGGTCACAAAGATGGACTCCTCCTGGAAGTACGGGAACACCTGGGCAAACATGCACCAAATGGCCAGCGTAAAGGCGCGGTTCTGGATCCAGCCGCCCTTGTTCCAGATAAAGGCGGCGACGGTGGGCGCCAGAAGCAGCGCAAAGCCGCAGAACCAGGAGTGGGTGGGCAGGCAGTTGTAGGTGTAGCAGAAGTTCCAGATATCGTAGGCGATGATGTAGACCCAAGTCATGTCGGGCCACAGCATGTCGGTCTGATCCTCGGAGGCGTAGACGCTCCACCAACCGGTCATGCAGAAGATGTTGATGATACCGGCGATGCCGTTGAACACGTTGTTCCAGCCGGCCAGCTGCGTAGCACCTTCGGAGGTGACCCAGGTGGACTCGCCCAGAACAAAGAAGTGATAGGCGCTCTCGAAGTCGGACACGACGGCGATCATGATGTTGATGGCGACGATCACAAACGGCCATGCGCGGAACCAGTGCGCCTTGCCGATCTTGCCCCACTGGTACTTAATGGCAATGAAGCCCCAGCAACCCGCCAGCGCCGCGTATACCTTGGCGTAGTGGAACCAGCTGTTCTGGTACACATGGGTGGGGTTGGTGAGCGCCCACTCGGCGCCCTGCGAGACGCCGATGGCGATGGCGACGCAGTAGATGGTCATGGCCAGCGGAGCCACACCAAAGATGATTGCCGCGCCCAGCTTGGTGCGGCGGCCGACCTCGTTGAGCACGATCAGGCCAATAAAGACCATGGCCCAGCCGGCCCAGTGGATAAGGGTATCGCTACCCCAAACATCGAACAGCATGCTGCTCTCCTTTCACACGCCCGCGGCCCCTCTTCTGATCGCGGGCAGTTTGGCCAAATGTCGTCAGTTCTGGGGCTTGCGCTCCGGATACTTGGCGGTATAGCCCTCGATGTGGAGTGTCGAGGCGATGATTTCCTTGACCGTCTCGTCGGGCACATCGGGGTGCGTGCGGATATACATCAACAACCCCATGATGAGGGTGTAGAACGTCTCGTAGACATGGTCGATGCGTAGCTCATGATGGGCGACAAAATCCACCACGGTGGTGTCGCAGATATACTGCGCCACGCGCTGGACCACGTTGTGCAAAAAGCCGCCGTAGAGCGCGCCGCTGCTTGAGGTGAGCGTACTCGGCAGTTCGTGGCCGCTGGCGACCAGGCGCTTAAAGAGCGGGGCGACGGTGTCGAGTGCTCCCTCGATATCACCGACGATGCGGTTGGCATTCCACTGCTCGAGCTCGGAGATAAAGCCGTCGATCGCCTCGTCCATAACGGCAGTGACAGCGGCGTCCATATCGGCAAAATAGTGGTAGAACAGCGAGCGCGTGCAGCCGGCTCGTTTGGTCACGGCAGAGACCGAAAGATGGGATACACCCAGCTCGGAACTCACGGTGCGCACGGCGGCGAGGATCTCGCGACGGCGTTCGTCGCCCGTCAAGCGCTTTGCCGCGCTATCGGACGCAAGAGTGGCGTCGACCACAGGGGTATTTGCGTGCGTGTCGTCCATGCGTTTGCCGCCTTTCGTCCGCTTTTGCCTAACCGTTCGCCTAACAGTCTTGAATATTG
>CAJMPK010000003.1 GCA_905215205.1 uncultured bacterium
TCCAGGTAGAGCTCCTTGATCTCGCTCATGAGCGGGTAGCGCGGGTTGGCGCCGGTGCACTGGTCGTTGAATGCCTGCTCGGTCATCTCGTCGAGGGTGTCGAGGAAGTACTGCTCGTCAACACCGTAGTCGGCGATGGTCTTCTTGACACCGATGAAGTCCTTGAGCTCCTCGAGCTTCGTGATGAAGTTCTCGAAGACCTCCTTGTCGTCCTTGCCCTCGATGCCGCAGTACTTGGCCATTTCGGCGTAGTTGTGCAGCGCGTTGGGGTAAGGATACTGGGAGAAGGTGCCCATCTTGACGGGAGCCTCGGCGGCGTTGTAGCGCATAACGCGGGTCAGGATGACGGCGTTTGCGAGGCCGTGGGGCAGGTGATGGAAAGCGCCGAGCTTGTGGGCCATGGAGTGGTTGAGGCCCAGGAAGGCGTTGGCGAAGGCCATGCCAGCCATGCAGGAGGCGTTGTGCATCTCCTCGCGGGCGTGCGGGTCCTTGGCGCCGTTCGTGAAGCTGGAGGGCAGGTTCTCAAAGACGAGCTTGGCAGCGCGCTCGGAGAGGCCCTTGGTGTAGTCGGAAGCCATGATGGAGACGTAGGACTCAATGGCGTGGGTCATGACGTCGATGCCGGAGGCAGCGGTCAGGCCGCGCGGGGCGGTCATGCAGTTGTCGGCGTCGACGATAGCCATGTTGGGGAGCAGCGCGTAGTCGGCGAGCGGCCACTTGATGCCGGTCTCCTTGTCGGTGATGATGGCGAACGGCGTGCACTCGGAGCCGGTGCCCGAAGAGGTCGGGACGGCGACGAAGTAGGCCTTCTTGCCCATCTCGGGGAAGGTGAAGATACGCTTGCGGATGTCCATGAAGTCCATGGCCATGTCCTCAAACTTGCACTCGGGGTGCTCGTACATCATCCACATGATCTTGCCGGCGTCCATAGCGGAGCCGCCGCCGACGGCGATGATGACGTCCGGCTCAAAGAGAGCCATCTGCTTGGCGCCGCGACGTGCGCACTGCAGCGACGGATCGGGCTCGACGTCGTAGAAGCAGTCGTGGGCGATGCCCATCTCGTCGAGCTTGGCCTCGATGGCACGGGTGTTGCCATTCTTGAAGAGGAACTGGTCGGTGACGATGAAGGCGCGCTTCTTGCCCATGACGTTGCCCAGCTCGTCGAGGGCGACGGGCGTGGAACCCTTCTTGAAGTAGACCTTCTCGGGAGCGCGGAACCACAGCATGTTCTCACGGCGCTCGGCCACAGTCTTAACGTTGATCAAGTGCTTCACCCCAACGTTCTCGGAGACGGAGTTGCCGCCCCAGGAGCCGCAGCCCAGGGTCAGAGACGGCTTCATGCCAAAGTTGTACAGGTCACCGATGCCGCCGTGCGAGGACGGGGTGTTGATGACGATACGGCAGGCCTTCATGACGTGCTCGAACAGGCTGATCTTCTCGGCCTGGGCGGGGTGCACGTACAGAGAGGCGGTGTGGCCCGGGCCACCGGCGAGTACCAGGTGCTCGGCCTTGTCGACGGCCTCCTGGAAGTCCTTGGCGTGGTACATGGCCAGGACCGGGGAGAGCTTCTCGTGGGAGAACTCCTCCTTGGCGGGGTCGGTGGAGGTGACCTCGGCGATCAGGATCTTGGTCTTGGCGGGAACCTCGATGCCGGCGAGCTCGGCGATCTTGGCGGCGGCCATGCCGGGGATGCGGTGATCGAGGGCGCCGTTCTTGAACATGGCGGCACGTAGGGCCTCCATCTCGGCACCCTGCTTGACGAAGTAGCAGCCGCGCTTCTGGAACTCGGCCTTGACCTGGTCATAGATGGTGTCGATGACGGTCACGGACTGCTCGGAAGCGCAGATCATGCCGTTGTCGAAGGTCTTGGAGTGGATGATGGAGTTGACGGCGAGCAACACGTCGGCGGTGTCGTCGATGACGACCGGGGTGTTACCGGCGCCAACGCCCAGGGCGGGCTTGCCCGAGGAGTAGGCGGCCTTGACCATGCCCGGGCCACCGGTGGCGAGGATGATGTCGACATCGCGCATGACCATGTTGGTCAGCTCGATGGAGGGGACATCGACCCAGCCGATGATGCCCTCGGGGGCGCCGGCCTTGACGGCAGCGTCAAGCACGAGCTTGGCGGCGGCGATGGTGCACTTGGCGGCAGCCGGGTGCGGGGAGATGATGATGGCGTTGCGGGTCTTCAGGCAGATCAGCGTCTTGAAGATCGCAGTGGAGGTGGGGTTGGTCGTCGGGATGACGGCACCCACGATGCCGATGGGCTCGGCGATCTTGGTGATGCCGTAAGCCTCGTCGCGCTCCAGAACGCCACAGGTCTTGGTGTTCTTGTAAGCGTTGTAGATGTACTCTGCGGCGTAGTGGTTCTTGATGACCTTGTCCTCAAGAACGCCGCGGCCGGTCTCCTCGATGGCCAACTTCGCCAACGGGATACGAGCCTTGTTGGCGGCCATGGCGGCCTCATAGAAGATCTTGTCGACCTGCTCCTGCGTGTACGTAGCAAAAAGCGCCTGGGCCTCTCGCATCTGAGCGAGCTTAGCCTCAAGCGCCTCTACGTTGTCCACAATTGCGGGAGTAGTGTTTTCCGGTGACTTTTTCACCATTTGTGTCTCCTTGCGATCGGAGATTTACCCTACGCCTTGCATGATAGCAAGAAATGATTCGGTGAACGGTAAGATTCCCGTAAAAGGCACACTAAAACGCTTCAATATAATGAAACGTTTTAACTAAAACTATCTGCTTGCCATCGCCCCGCTCATTGGGGACAGACTTACATGAGTGCTTTCACTCATTTGGGACAGACATCGATTTGCCATTTTGCCGTTCTGGGCCTGTTATTGCTGCTCATTGGTTATAAATAGGTTGCAGGCTCAGCATTTCGCGTTGCTTCTCTCTAATTAGGCGTTGCCTGTACAGCTTTGAAAGGAGAGATTATGCCTCGATGCGCCCGCACCGTTTCGCTCACCGGCTATTACCACGTCTTTGACCGTGGCAACTCCAAACAGATTATTTTTGAAGATGACTCCGACCGTTATCGTTTCCTATCGGATATCTCGGACAGGTTTGCGCGCCATAAAGTAGCGGTGTTGGCTTGGTGCCTTATGGACAACCACTTCCATTTGATGATTGATGACCCATTTGACAATCTTTCAAAGGCAATGCAGTGCGCATTGACGGCATATGCTAAGTACTTCAATGGGAAAACGGGGAGAACGGGGCATCTGTTTGACAATCGCTATTCGCGGGTCGCGGTTGAGTCGGACACGCAGGCGGTGCAGCTGCTCGATTATATCCATCTCAATCCCGTGAGAGGTGCGCTCGACTCGCTCGAGGCGTACCGCTGGTCAAGCTTCAAGGCATATCAGCTGGGCTACGACCCCTTTGACATCTGTGATGCGGCCCCTATGCTCGATATTGTCGGAGGCTCCCGTTGCTATTGCGAGCATCTCAAGGAAGTTGCCGGGCGCATCTGGTCAGTGGAGATTCTTCCGCGCCGACGGATCCCCGATGAGGACGCCCTTTCCGTTGCGCGCGAAGTTTTGCCGAGCATAGATCCTGCGCTGCTCAAGGCCCTGCCACGCCCCGAACGCGATGCCTGTCTGCTGAGGCTCAGGCGGGCTCATCTCACGGTCAAGCAAATTGCCCGTATCACCGGTATCGGCGCTACAAGCGTGACCAAGGCCACTGCAGGCTGGAAGGAGGCTGCGTGAGGTAGGGGACGAACCGCTGCCGGCACGCGTCATGTCTGTCCCAATTGCGTGAAAGCACTCATGTAAGTCTGTCCCCAATGAGTGCCGAGTGCCAATGAGTGCAAAAAGGCGCCCTCCGTAGGGGAGAGCGCCTTTGGTAAGTTCTATATGAACGCGAGGTCTTTGACCCGGAGAGTCCGAGGTACTTGTTGGTAAGACCTTATTTAGGAGCGCGCAACCTTGCCGGACTTGAGGCAGGTGGAGCAAACGTTCATCTTGCGACGGTGACCATCGACGACGACGTAGACGCGCTGGATGTTGGGGCGGAACTTACGGTTGGTGACGCGGTGAGAGTGGCTGATGGAGCGACCGGCAACGGGGTGCTTACCGCAAACTTCGCAAACTTTGGACATAACTGACCCTCCTTGGGCGACAAACGAACATGTCGCGTTAACAAACAAGCCTGAACTATAGCACAGAAGCAGCTCCCTGTGCGTAATCTACACAGAGATATTTCTCTTTTGGCGATAGTGCTCACGCCACGGCCCTGGACGTAGATCCGATTTGCGTGCAGCAGAGGGGATTATGCCAGCTCGTTCGTGCGTTTTCAAGCTCGTCCCACAAATATATATATAGGTTTATTGAGCATTGGGCTGCGTTTACGGATTGCCCTGTATTTATGCTCGCAATTAAGCTCGAGGTTGGCTACACTATCCCTTGACCATTAAAGGGGTACGAGATACCCACATGGAATTACATAGCTGCCAAAGAGCAGTCCTTCCTGTGGGTGTCTGGTCCGCTTTAAGCGGTCGGGCATCTATTTTTTTGACTGTGTCAGCAGTCAAGACATGTGAGGAAGGAGATCGATGGGCACGACTTCCCCCAAGGCGGTCATCATGGACGAGACCGCCGTCAATCGAGCGATGACCCGCATCGCGCACGAGATTCTCGAGCGCAACGAGGGCTGTGAAGACCTCGCTCTGGTCGGCATCGTCACGCGCGGCGACCTTCTGGCAAAGAAGCTCGCCGAGGAGATCAAGGAGATCGAGGGCGTTGACGTTCCGCTCGGCAGCCTAGACATCAGCTTCTACCGCGATGACTACGCTACCAATTTCGCTCCCGCGATCCACGCCACCAACATCCCCTTTAGCGTCGACGGCAAGCGCGTCGTGCTGGTGGACGACATCCTGTATACGGGCCGTACCATTCGTGCCGCTCTGGACGCCGTCATGGACCTGGGTCGTCCGAGCCGCATCGAGTTGGCAGTCCTCGTTGACCGCGGCCACCGCGAGCTCCCCATCTCGCCGGACTTTGTCGGCAAGAACGTTCCCTCGTCGCATGAGGAGAACGTGCACCTATATATGAAGGAAGTCGACGGCCACACCGCCGTCGAGATTAACGACGTCGCGCCGGGTTCCCACGTGGGCTCCGCGCCGCTGGGAGGTGAGTAGTACCGTGGCGTTCAACCATAAGCACCTGATCGACATTACCGAGTACTCCGAAGAGGACATCAAGCTCATCCTCGAGACCGCCAAGGCGTTCTCCGAGGTCAACGAGCGTGCGATCAAGAAGGTCCCCACGCTCAAGGGCAAGACCATTGTCAACATGTTCAACGAGCCCTCGACGCGCACCCGTAGCTCCTTCGAGCTCGCCGAGAAGCGTCTTTCGGCCGACAGCCTTAACTTTGGTGGCTCCTCGACCTCCACGGTCAAGGGCGAGAGCCTCGTCGACACCGTTGAGACCCTCAACGCTTATAAGATCGACTGCATTGTCGTGCGCGACAAGCACGCCGGCGCTCCCTACATCGTCACGCAGAACTCGCCCGCAAGCGTCATCTGCGCCGGTGACGGCAAGCACAACCATCCCACGCAGGCCCTGCTCGACCTGTACACCATCTGGGAGCACAAGGGTGACTTCCACGGTCTGAAGGTCGCCGTCGTCGGCGATATCGCCCACTCCCGCGTTTGCGGCTCGCTGATCCCCGCCCTTAAGATCATGGGCTGCGAGACCTACGCCGTCGCCCCCGGCACGCTGCTGCCGCCGGCGCCCGAGGTCCTGGGCTGCGACCACGTGACGAGCGACCTCGATTCCGTCCTGCCCGAGCTGGACGTCGTCTACATGCTGCGCGTGCAGCAGGAGCGTCTCGAGGGTGCCCCGTTCCCGACCATTCGCGAGTACCACAAGCTCTTCGGCCTGACCAAGGACCGCGAGAAGCTCATGAAGCCCGACGCGATCATCTGCCACCCGGGCCCCATCAACCGCGGCGTCGAGTTCGACTCCTATATGGCCGACCACCCGCAACGCTCCGTCATCCTGGAGCAGGTCTACGCCGGTATCTGCGTGCGTATGGCTATCCTGTATCTGCTGCTTGGAGGTGCCGATAATGGCCTTGCTTCTTAAGAATGCCCACGTCGTCGACCCGTCCGTCGAGCTTGACGGTGTCGTTGACGTCCTGATTGACGGCGACAAGATCGCCGAGGTCGGTGAGAATCTCGCCGTCGAGGGAGCCGAGGTCCGCGACCTTTCCGGCAAGTACCTCGTCCCCGGCCTGGTGGATATGCACGTTCACCTTCGCGAGCCCGGCTACGAGGTCAAAGAGGACATCGAGAGCGGTACCCGCGCAGCTGCCAAGGGCGGCTTTACCGGCGTGTGCGCCATGCCCAACACCGATCCCGTAACCGATAACGGCACTGTCGTGGAGTTCGTCAAGTCCCGCGCTGCCGAGGTTGGCCACTGCCGCGTCTATCCGTCGGGCGCCATGACCCGCGGTCTTAAGGGCGAGGCCATGTCCGAGATGGGCGATATGGTCGCTCACGGCGCCGTCGCCTTCACCGACGACGGTCGCGGCGTGCAGGGCGCTGGCATGCTCCGTCGCTGCATGGACTACGGCAAGATGTTCGGCAAGGTCTTTATGAGCCACTGCCAGGACGAGGACCTGGTCGGCCACGGCCAGATCAACGAGGGCAAGGTCTCGACCCGTCTTGCTCTCGAGGGCTGGCCGGCTGCCGGCGAGGAGCTCCAGATCGCCCGCGACATCGAGATCGCCAAGCTGACCGGTGCCAAGCTGCACATCCAGCACATCTCCACCGCCCATGGCCTGGAGATCGTGCGTGCCGGCAAGGCCGCCGGCGTTCAGGTTACCTGCGAGGCCACCCCGCACCACATGTTCCTGACCGAGAACGACCTGGACGAGACCTACAACACCTCGCTCAAGGTCAACCCGCCGCTGCGTACCGACGAGGATGCCGAGGCCATCCGTCAGGGCGTCATCGACGGCACCGTCGACGTTATCGTCACCGATCACGCTCCCCATACCCCGTGGGAAAAGGCTCGCGAGTTCGAGCTCGCGCCCTTTGGCATGATCGGCCTCGAGACCTCGCTGTCGCTCGTGCTCACCGAGCTGGTCAACACGGGCAAGATGAGCATGGGCCGCATGGTCGAGCTCATGGCCATCAAGCCGCGTGAGATCCTGGGCCTCGACCAGGTTCAGGTCAAGGCGGGCTCCGTTGCCGACCTGACCGTGTTCGACCCCGCCGCAACCTGGACGGTCGGCGAGGACGGCTACGAGTCGCGTGCTGAGAACTCCGGTTTTGCCGGCCGCACGCTCACCGGTCGTGCCACCGATGTGTTTGTCGGCGGTAAGCAGACGCTCGCCGACGGCTGCATCTGCTAGCATAGCCTTATCGCTTTTGTGCGCGGTGCCCTTGCGGTGCCGCGCTTTCTGTTCGTTTTGACCATGCAACCGCATGGGGGATTGGAGCGTCTATGCCCACACCTTCCACTGCACGCATGCACGACTTCGAGGTCGTCTCGAACCAGGAGATCGCCGACGGCATCTTCTCGCTCGTCATCTCGGCCCCCAAGCTTGCAAGTGCGCTCAAGCCCGGTCAGTTTGTGAACATTGCCGTGCCCGGCGATGCGTCCTCGCTGCTTCGCGTGCCCCTGAGCTTCTATCGCGCCGACGCCCAGGCCGGCACCGTCGAGCTGTGGTACGCCGTCGTGGGCGACGACACCCGTCGTCTGTCGCAGATGGCCCCCGGTTCCACCTCTAATCTGCTGGGCCCTGGCGGCCGCGGCTGGCTTGTGCCCGAGGGCACCAGGAAGGCGCTGCTCGTGGCGGGCGGCATCGGTGTTCCGCCTGTGCTGTGCCTTGCCGACAAGCTTGCCGAGCAGGGTGTGGCCGTCGACGTGTGCCTGGGCTTTGGCACCGCGTCCAAGGCCGTGGGCATTGATGAGTTCCGCGCGCTGGGAGCTACGGTCAACGTGTGCACCGACGACGGCTCGCTCGGCACGCACGGTTTTTGCACCGATCCTGCCGCCGAGCTGCTCGGCGAGGGCGGCTACGACTACGTGGCCAGCTGCGGCCCCGCCGTCATGATGAAGAAAGTTGCCGCCGCTGCCGCCGAGGCCGGTGCGTACTGCGAGGTGTCGCTCGAGCGCATGATGAGCTGCGGCTTTGGCGCTTGCAACACCTGCAATGTCGAGACGGTCGACGGTATGAAGGGTGCCTGCATGTGCGGCCCCGTGTTCGATGCTTCCAAGGTGGTGGTCTTCTAGTGGGTACCGTGAACATGGCCGTCGATTTCGGCGGCGTCAAGATGCAGAACCCCATCAACACCGCAGCCGGTACCTTTGGCTACGGTTGGCAGTTCCAGAACTTCTTTGATGTCTCCCAGCTGGGTGCCATCACCACCAAGGGCTGCGCCGCCGAGCCCTGGCCCGGCAACCCCGCGCCTCGCATGGCCGAGATCCCGGGCGGCATGATCAACTCCGTGGGCCTTCAGAATCCCGGCGTGGCCGCCTTTGCCCGTGAGTCTGGTCCGTGGCTCGAGCAGCTCTCCAAGGACGGTTGCCAGGTCATCTGCCAGGTCGCCGGTCACTCCGTCGAGGAGTTTGTCCGCGCGCTCGAGATGTATGTCGAGCTGTGCCCCTGGGCTGCCGGCTACGAGATCAACGTCAGCTGCCCCAATATTGCTGCCGGCGGTGCCGCCATGGGCTCCTCGCCCGAGGGCGCCTCTGCCGTTATGGCTGCCTGCCGTAAGGTGACCGATAAGCCGCTGTTCGTAAAGATGGCTCCGGTTAACGTCGCCGAGATTGCCAAGGCTCTCGAGGCCGCCGGCGCCGACGGCCTTTCGGTCATCAACTCCATCCAGGGCATGGCCATCGACGTCCATACCCGCAAGTCCCGCGTGGCAAAGCCCAAGGGCGGCCTTTCGGGCCCGCTGTGCCACCACATCGCCGTGCGCATGGTCTGGGAGGTTGCCCAGGCCGTCGATATCCCCATCAACGGCGTTGGCGGTGTCATGACCGGCGAGGATGCGGCCGAGTTTATCCTGGCCGGCGCCACCTGCGTGTCGGTCGGCATGGCCAACTTTGTCGATCCGTGCGCTTCGCTCAAGATCGCGCACGAGCTCGAGGCCTGGGCGGAGTCCCAGGGCGTGAAGGACATCAACGAGCTGGTAGGTGCTTTCGAATGCTAGAGACCGATGCCCGCGACCGTGTTATCGTCGCCCTCGACTGCGACCGTGAGCGTGCGCTCGAGCTCGCCCACGAGCTTTCTGGTCATGCCGCTTGGCTCAAGGTGGGCATGACGCTTTATTACGCCGAGGGCCCCGAGATCGTCAAGACGTTCAAGGACTTGGGCTTTAAGGTCTTCCTCGACCTCAAGTTCCATGACATTCCGCATCAGGTGCGCGGTGCCGCCCGTTCGGCCTCGCTTGCCGGTGCCGACCTACTCTCGGTCCATGGCCTGGGTTCGGGCGCTATGCTCGCTGCGTGCCGTGAGGGTGCCGAGGAGGCGCGCGAGGACCGCGCCAAGCTCGTTGCCATCACCGTGCTCACGAGCATGAACCAGGATTCGCTGGCCGAGATCGGCGTCGATTCGCCCGTGGCCGAGGAGGCCGCCCGCCTGGCGAAGCTTGCCCAGGCCAACGGCATCGACGGCATCGTATGCTCGCCGATGGAGGCCCATGACATGCGCGAGCTGCTCGGCCCCGACGCGCTGATCGTGACTCCGGGCGTGCGTCCTGTGGGTGCCGCCCTTGGTGACCAGTCCCGTGTGGCGACGCCTTCCCAGGCTATCGAGCGTGGCGCAAGCCACATTGTGGTGGGCCGTCCCATCACCGGCGCCGACGATCCGGTTGCCGCCTTTGACGCCATCGTCGCCGAGCTGGTCGAAAACGTCGCGTAAAAGATTCCCCTAAGTCACCACTTTTGGGTCTCATTAGCACAAAATAGCCCCTGTGCCTGCGTAAACTTTCCCATCCTTTGTGTGGAATCGCAGGTCAGGGGCTTAACTTTGGGCGCAGTATATTGCACTTTTTGCGGGTATCGTCTAACCTATGGAGCCGCGATTGGGCATTTTGTACGTTCTACGTGCTAAAATGCCAATTATTGAATCAGATATAACCCAACTTTTTGGAGGTACGAATGGCACTCCCTCAGCTTACCGATGAGCAGCGCAAGCAGGCTCTTGAGAAGGCTGCTGCCGCACGTCACGCCCGCGCTGAGCTTCGCGAGCAGATCAAGAAGGGCGAGAAGTCCCTCGAGTCCGTGCTCAACTCCGATGACCCCATTGCTTCCCGCATGAAGGTTTCCACCCTCATCGAGTCTCTCCCTGGTTATGGCAAGGCCAAGGCCGCCAAGATCATGGAGGAGCTCGGTATCTCCGCTACCCGTCGCGTCCAGGGCCTCGGCGTCCGTCAGCGCGAGCAGCTCCTCGAGCAGCTGACCAAATAAGTGAGCGCTCAGGATTCCAAGCTCTTTGTGATTTCTGGACCGTCAGGTGCAGGCAAGGGTACGCTCGTCACTCGTGTGCGCGAGCGCCGCTCGAACCTGGGCCTGACGGTTTCGGCTACCACGCGAGCACCACGCAAAGATGAGGTCGACGGCGTCAACTACTTTTTTCTGACGCGCGAGGAGTTCGACCGCCGCGTGGCAAACGGTGAGTTTGTTGAGTGGGCCGAGGTCCACGGTAACTGCTACGGCACGTTGGTGAGCGAGGTTACATCCAAGCTTGCCTCGGGCTCGTCTCTGATCTTGGAGATTGATGTCCAGGGCGCCCTGCAGGTGAAGGAGCGTTTCCCCGAGGCCGTGCTGATCTTTATCAAGCCGCCTTCGCTTGAGGTGCTCCGCGAGCGTCTAGTCGGTCGCGGTACCGAGACGCCCGAGACGATTGAGCTGCGTATGGCAAACGCCGCCGATGAGCTTGCCCTTGCCGACCACTACGACGACGTCGTGGTTAATGACGATCTCGACCGCGCGACCGATGAGCTCGTTCGCGTTCTCGATATGCATGAAAGGATCTGAGGTCCGTGTCCGTTGTAAAGCCTTGCATTGACGATCTTCTGGAGAAGACCGATCACAACCGCTTCCTGCTCGCTTCGCTTGCCTCCAAGCGCGCCTGCGACATCAATAGCATGCTGCGTGGCCAGCACAACCGCGTGCTTGCCGTCCAGGATGTCGATGACATCACCATCGGGCTTTCCGGTGCCGATACCATCTCGATGGCTATGGACGAGATTGTCGACGGCGACATCTCTTACGACGAGGCCCGTTATGAGAAGGCGCTCGGCCACAAGGTTGCTGAAGCCTAAATGGCGGCTCGCGTCTGCCTGGTCCACTATCACGAGGTTGGACTTAAGGGTAAGAACCGCGCACATTTTGAGCATATCCTCATGGATAACATCAAGGCGGCCTTGGCCGCCTTTTCCGTGAATGCCGTGTCTCGAATTTCCGGTTATATCCTCGTGACCTTTAACGAGCATCAGGCCGACGAGGCGGCGCGTGTCATTCGCACCGTTCCCGGCGTTGCTCGTGTGTCTTTGGCGTATCACACCAACCGCGACCCGCAGGAGTACTGCGCCGCCGCCGTGAAGGCGCTGCGCGAGTTTGGTTCCTTCGATTCGTTTAAGGTGCACGCCAAGCGCTCCAATACCGACTATGAGCTCACCTCGATTGACATCAATCGTCAGGTGGGCGAGGTGTTGTGCGAGGCGTTTCCTGATAAAAAGGTTCAGATGCACGATCCCGACGCGATGGTGCACGTACTGGTGGTCCAGGGTAGCGTCTACGTGTATGCGCGCTCCGAGCGCGGCGTGGGCGGTCTGCCGGTGGGTTCTGCCGGCAAGGTCGTGACGCTGCTGTCGTCGGGTATCGATTCTCCGGTGGCGACCTGGATGCTCGCGCGTCGCGGCGCGGTGTGCGTGCCGGTACATTTCTCCGGTCGTCCACAGACGCCCGATACGAGCGAGTATTTGGTGCAGGACATCATCCGTGCGCTTGAGCCGGGTGTCCAGATCGGCCGCCTGTACGTGGTGCCGTTTGGCGACTGCCAGCGTGAGATTTCGGTCACCTGTCCCAGCAACCTGCGCGTGATTATGTATCGCCGCATTATGTATTCGGTTGCCGAGCGCATTGCACACATCGAGGGCGCCAAGGCCATCGTGACGGGCGAATCGCTCGGTCAGGTTGCCTCCCAAACGCTTGAGAATATCATGGCCGTCAACGAGGCCGTGAAGATCCCCGTGTTCCGTCCTCTCATCGGTTCGGACAAGCAGGAGATCATTGCACGTGCTGAGGAGATCGGTACGTTCGATATCTCGACCGAGGCCGCTCCCGACTGCTGCACGCTGTTTATGCCGCGCCGCCCCGAGACGCACGCCAAGCTCGATGCCGTGCATGAGGCGTGGGAGCTGTTCGATCACGAGGAGATGATTGAGCGCTTGCTCAAGCAGACCGAGTACATCGACTTCGAGAGCAACACGTATAAGGCCCCTAAGACTTTAAAACGCAAGCATTCCGAGCTCGCTCCACGTGAGATTTACCAAGATTACGAATAATGTTGTGTATAGACCGGCGGTGCATTTGCATTGTCGGTCTTTTTCTATCTGGGCATTAGGCGACAAACGGTTCATCTGTCGACGTGTGCCTGAATAAATGGACACTTTTCCGCAAGGTTTTGGTCAGCTTTTGGTTTGACCGCGAAAAACGGTGTGGGCGTGCGGAGGCTGCGGCGCTCGTTTCCTGACACGATGGTGTTGGGAGGTGTTTGCTATGGCGCAGCGCGAGCAACACGAACGGGTTAAGCGGATGGATCGCTGGGCAGAAAAGCTGCTCGGCCATAAGGCGGTGGTCGTGGCGATTCTGGTTGTCATTGCCGCCGCGAGCGGCTTGGCGATGGCAAGTTTTGGTGGCCACTCCAGCAACGTGTCGTTTGAGCGTAGTGATGAGACGGGCTCCTCAGATGTGCGTGAGGCCGGGGATGCGGCACCTGACGATGCCGTTGAGTCGTCTGCCAAGAGCTCTTCTGCTGCCGAGGTGTACGTCGATGTGGATGGCGCCGTTGTGAGGCCCGGCGTGTACCGGCTCAAAGATGGAGCGCGGGTGTCCCAAGCGATCGATGCTGCCGGAGGGCTTACGGCCGAGGCGGATGTGACAGGGCTTAATCGTGCGTCCAAGATCACAGATGGTCAAAAGATTTATGTGCCGACGGTAGGGGAGCAACAAGCGACTGCGGCGGTCGACGGGGTCGAAAGCGGTGCTGCCGTGGCTTCTGGTGCGGGGTCTTCGTCGGGGCTCGTGAACATCAATACGGCAAGTGCGGCGGAGCTGCAGACGCTTTCGGGCATCGGGCCTTCTATGGCCCAATCGATTATCGACGAACGGACGCAAAACGGGGCCTTTGCCTCGGTTGATGACCTTATGCGCGTATCGGGGATCGGTGAGAAGAAGCTCGCCAAAATCAAAGATTGCATCTGCGTATGAGTGCGACCGAGCGCGAGCATGTGATGCCACCGCGCCCATTGATGCCGTGGACCATGGCCCTTTGTGCCGGCTTGTGTGCGAGCTGTGGCTTGGTGCTTAACGTGGCAGCCGATGTGCTGCTGGGAGAGCGGAAAGCGCCCGCCACATTGCTTATGGCCATTCCCGTTGCGGCTGCGGCGTGCATCGTATTGGCTCGGTCCTGCATGCGCCTTGTGCGGTGGAGGCGATGGCTGTATGCCGCGGCTCTCGGCCTCGTGGCGGGAGCGGCCGTGTCCACGGCTTGGGCGATAGGGGCGCTGCGTGCATCGAAGGCACTGGATAATCGGGCTGCGAGCAGTCTCGAATTTTATGTACAGGGTGATCCGTCCATCAATGACGGTGTGTACTCCTTTACCTGCGATGCGTATGCGGGCGGAAAGCGTTTGGGTCAGGTGCGGCTGTCGTGTGATCGAGAGCTCGGCGCCGGTTCGCATGTACGTGCTATCGGGCGAATTTCGCGCTTTGAGAATGATGCGTATGGGCGCTCACGCGTGCTTCGGGGGGAGCTTCGAAAGGTTAAAGTCGTCCGGTTGGTATCGGTCGACGAGGGCACTCTGGGGCCGTTGCTTTGGCTTCGAAACGAGCTCCTTGCCGTTATCGCGCCCGCGACCGACCCGGCGCGCTCGCTCATTGCCGGCGTTGTCTGCGGACGCTCGTCCGAGCTGCGCGCTCAACCGGCGGGTGATTGGTTTTCGGTAACGGGCACTGCGCATCTTATCGCCGTTTCGGGCAGCCATCTTGCCATCGTGGGGTTTGTGATTGAGAGCGCCCTGCAAAAGACGCGCCTCTCTCGTGGGCTGCAGCGGGGACTGTTGTTGCTGGCCCTCGCTGCCTATGCCGTTTTTACGGGCGCCTCGCCCTCGGCCGTGCGCGCGTGCTGTATGGTGGCGGTGACGCTTGTCGTCAACGGTGCCGGACGTCGTCGGCATGGCCTCTCGGCTCTATTTTTGACCATGGCAATCTTTGTGTTGCTGCGACCGACGGTATTGTTCGAGATGGGTTTTCAACTATCGTGCGCCAGTGTTTTTGCCATCCTTTGTTTTTGCCCCTACGCCACCTACGCCTTGGACGAGCTGGGTGTGCCACCGGGTGTCGCCAGTATTTTGTCCGTCACGCTGTGCTCGCAGCTGGCGACACTTCCCGTTACGATTCCCGCATTTGAGACGTTTTCGCTCATTGCCCCGCTTGCAAATGCCGTGATCGGTCCGGTGATAAGCGTGCTGCTCGCTGTATCGGTTGTGCTGGTGCCCTGCTCGCTTGTGCCGCTGCTGCGTCACGGGGCGCTCGTGATGCCTATGATTGTCGCTCGCTGTGCCCTGTTCTTTGAGCAGCTCTTTGCTGCCGTTCCGGGCGCATCCGTAAGCGTGCCACCCGATACGCTCTTGGTGTACGTTGTGCCGTTTGCGCTGGCGGTCCTCCTGGTCTGGTGGCCACGCCCCCGCGTACGGAGCATGGCAGTGGGGCTGCTGTGTTTGATGCTTGCAGCGGGCGTTCCGTATGTCTATTGGGATCGATGTGCGCCGCCTTCGGTAACGGTCCTCGATGTTGGCCAGGCCGATGCGATTCTGGTTCGTCAGGGTGGCGCCGTGGCGCTCGTCGACTGTGGTCTCGATGACCGCGTGGCGTCGGCGTTGGTTCGCAATAACGTCCACCATATCGATGCCGTCTTCGTGACGCATTGGGACGAAGACCATTGGGGCGGTCTTCCCGACGTACTCGATCGTTTTTCGGTTGGAACCATTGCGGTCGCGGCCGATGCGCTTGACGGCGCGCCTGTTGAGGTCCTGAATCGCCCCGGCGTAACGTATCGGCAGGTGGCTCACGGAGACACGGTCGATATCGGCGCATTTCGGGTTCGTGTGATGTGGCCGTTTGACACGGTGGATGGCGAGGGCAATGAGGACTCGCTTGTCTTATTGCTTTCCTATGCTAGGGAAGGCAAGAGCCTGCGCGTGCTCCTCACTGGTGATGCCGAGCTCGATCAGGAGCGCGAATTTGTACAGGAGGTGGGCGATATCGATGTACTCAAGCTGGGGCATCACGGCTCAAAAGTTTCTGTCGATACAGACCTGCTAGAAACGCTTAAGCCCGAGCTCTCTATCGCGAGTGCGGGCGAGGGCAACCGCTACGGCCATCCATCCGATGCCTGCATCGATGCCGTTCGCGATGCGGGCGGCGCGTTCGCATGCACCATCGAACAAGGAGACATCACCGTCTCGCCGACCGTAACCGGATTTGCCATGCGATGTCAGCGACCGTGATGCTGCCGTTGGCGCGGGACCAACCCGTGGGATAGAATGGCACGGTACGAACACGAGAGCCTGTGGGAGGGGAGCGCGATGTCCGAAACCGGTCTGCTGCCGGCATATCTGATTGTCGGTACCGACGGAGTCAAACGCGACCACGCCGTCTCGCGTATGAAGGCGCGTCTGGAAAAGACGGGCATGGTCGAGTTCAACCTCGACGAGCGCGATATGACCAAAGACCCCGATATCGAGTCGATTATCGGATCGCTCAACACCTTTCCCATGGGCAGCGAGTTTCGTCTGGTAATCCTTGACGGCTGCTCAAAACTCGCCAAAGCGATTTCCGAGCCGCTTGTTGAGTATCTGGCGAGTCCCAGCCCCACGACGGTCTGTCTCGTCATAGCCGATTCACTCGCCAAGAACACACGCCTGTATAAGGCGATCGCCAAGATTGACAAGAAGGCCGTGATCGACTGTTCGGGCACCAAACGCTGGGAGCTGCCGCGTCGCGTACAGCAGATGGCGACGCAACACGGCAAGTCCATCTCCATGGCAGCCGCTGAGGAGCTCGTCTCACGCTCGGGCGAAAACACCCGTATGCTCGATAACGACTTGGCAAAGCTTGCCCAGATGGTCGAGGCGTCTCAGATTGAGCTCGCCGATGTGGAGCGCTGGATCGTGCGCACGGCCGAGGTCCAACCTTGGGACTTTCTCAACGCAGTGTCGGCCCGCGATATGCGGCGATCGCTCGAGCTCTTTAATCTGCTGCCCGCCAAGAGCTATGTGTGGACCTACACCTTGCTGTGCGGACGCATTCGCGAGCTTATCGTTGCCAAGGCGCTTGATGCGCGTGGACAAGGTCGCGAGCTTGCCGCCACGCTTAAGCTCCAGTCCTGGCAGGTCAAGAATCATCTGGCCTGGGCGCGCCGCTTTTCTATGGCGGAGCTTGTTGCTGCGCTCGAGGGCGCGGTCGACGTGGAGCTCGCACTGAAGGGTTCGGCCGATTCCCAGACCGCGCTTTTGCTCTGGATTACGAACATCTTGAGAAAATCGTGATGATACCTGCTTATTTGACAAATTCGTTCTATCCCTTTGAGGGGGAGCGTGCTATAGTAGTCGCTTGCATGACCTCACCGTGTCTCAGAGGTGTCATACATTTTTTGCAAGGAACTCGAAAGGAACTCCAGAAGTGGCAAACATCAAGTCTCAGAAGAAGCGTATCCGCACCAATGAGGCAGCTCGCATGCGTAACAAGGCTGTCAAGTCCGAGCTCAAGACGCTGACCAAGCACGTCCAGTCCGCTGTCGCCGAGGGCGACGCCGAGAAGGCGCAGGCTGCCCTCAAGACCGTCACCAAGCGTCTCGATATGGCTGCCGCCAAGCATGTTATCCACAAGAACCAGGCTTCCAACCGCAAGTCTGGTCTTTCCAAGCTCGTGAACAGCATCAACGCCTAAGTTGTAAATTTCACACCACACAGATTACGCGCATAAATGGAGCCTGTTTTATGGAACAGGCTCCATTTTTTGTACCGCTCGGGTAAGATAGTCCGCATGAATACTTCAATTGACATTTCCCACATCCGCAACTTCTCGATCGTTGCGCACATCGACCATGGCAAGTCCACGATCAGTGACCGCATCCTCGAGCTCACCCATACCGTCGACGAGCGCGACATGGAGTCGCAGCTGCTCGACACCATGGATATCGAGCGCGAGCGCGGCATCACGATCAAGTCCAATGCCGTTCGCGTGTCCTATGACGCCGACGATGGCGAGACGTATCAGTTCAACCTGATCGATACTCCGGGTCACGTGGACTTTACCTACGAGGTCTCGCGTTCGCTGGCCGCCTGCGAGGGTGCGGTGCTCGTCGTCGACGCCACCCAGGGTGTCGAGGCGCAGACTGTCTCCAACGCGACGCTCGCCATGAATGCCAACCTGGATATCGTGCCCGCTATCAACAAGATCGACCTGCCGTCGGCACACCCCGACGAGGTCAAGACCGAGATCGAGGATGATCTGGCGATTCCTGCCGACGATGCCGTATGCGTATCGGGCAAGACCGGCGAGGGCATCCACGACCTGCTGGAGGCAATCGTCTTTTTGATCTCTCCGCCCAAGGGCGATGCAAACGCGCCACTCAAGGCGCTCATCTTGGATTCATATTTTGATGAGTACCGCGGCGTCGTCGCCACGGTCCGCGTCTTTGACGGCTCCATTAAAAAGGGCGATACCCTGCGCATGATGCAGGCCGAGGGCGACTTTTTGGTCGATGGCGTGGGCGTCAAGCGCCCCGCCGAGACGCCGGTTGACGCGCTGACGGTTGGCGAGGTGGGCTACGTGGTCACGGGTCTGAAGGATCCCGAGGCCGTGCACGTGGGCGATACCCTTACCTGGGCGTCGAATCCCTGCCCCGAGCCGCTTCCCGGCTATCGCGAGGCCAAGCCCATGGTCTACACGGGCTTGTTCCCGATCGACAACAAGGATTACGAGAACCTGCGCGACGCTCTCGATAAGCTGCATGTCAACGACCCGTCGTTGGTGTGGGAGCCCGAGACCTCGGTGGCGCTCGGCTTTGGTTTTCGCGTGGGCTTCTTGGGCCTGCTGCATATGGAGGTCGTCAAGGAGCGCCTGGAGCGCGAGTTCAACCTTGACCTCATTGCCACGAGCCCTTCGGTGGACTATCACGTCTACAAGACCGACGGCGAGATGATTGATGTCCGCAGCCCGCAGGATCTGCCCGAGGCTACGCGCATCGAGCGCATTGAGGAGCCTTTCCTCAAGGCCAAAATTATCTGCCCGCCCGAGTATACGGGTGCCGTCATGCAGCTCGCTATCGAGCACCGCGGCATTACGACCGACATGATCCATCTCACGAGCAAATCGGTCGAGATGCGCTTTGACATGCCGCTTGCCGAGCTCATCCTGGACTTCTTTGACCAGCTCAAGAGCCGTACCAAGGGCTACGCCTCGCTCGACTATGAGTTCAACGAGTATCGTCCCTCCGAGCTCGTCAAGCTCGATATCCTGCTTTCGGGCGACGAGGTGGACGCGCTGTCGTTTATCGTGCACAAGGACAAGGCCTATGGCCTGGCTCGCGGCCTGTGCGACAAGCTCAAGGAAATCATCCCGCGCCAGCTGTTCGAGGTGCCTATTCAGGGTGCCATCGGTAACAAGATTATCGCCCGCTCTACCGTCAAGGCGCGCCGCAAGGACGTTTTGGCCAAGTGCTATGGCGGCGATATCTCGCGTAAGCGCAAGCTGCTCGAGAAGCAGAAAGAGGGCAAGAAGCGCATGAAGGCCATCGGTTCGGTCGAGGTCCCGCAGGAGGCCTTTATGGCGATCCTCAAGGTGGACGAGTAGTTTCCATGGCGCTTTCTGAATACAGTACGCGGCTGCTGGGTGCCTATGCCGAGCAGCCGTTCCTTATGGCCCCCATGGCTGGCGTGACCGACCCCGCCTACCGCATCATGTGCCGCCGCCGCGGTGCCCATCTTGCCTACAGCGAGATGGTGAGCGTGGCGGGCCTTGCCTATGCCAGCAATAAGACGTGGCGCCTGGTGCTACCGGCCGACGAGGAGCAGCAGATCTGCGTACAGCTCTTTGGTTCCAAGCCCGATCAGTTTGCGAGCGCCGTCGCCGCCGTTGAGGAGCGTGTGGGCAATCGCCTGTCGCTCATTGATATCAACATGGCCTGCCCGGCTCGCAAGGTCGTCACCAAGGGCGAGGGCTCGGCGCTTATGCGCACGCCCGATCTGGCAGAGAAGATCGTTGAGGCAGCGGTGGGCGCGGCGCACGTGCCCGTGACTGTAAAAATCCGCAAGGGCTTTTACGCCGAAGACCGCAATGCCGCGACGTTTGCCCAGATGCTCGAGGGGGCAGGGGCCGCTGCGGTGGCGGTACATGGTCGCTGTGCCACGCAGCTCTATACGGGCCAGGCCGATTGGTCGGTCGTCGATGAGGTGGCCGACGCCGTCGAGATTCCCGTTATCGGTTCGGGCGACGTGTTCTGCGCCGAGGATGCCGCGGAGCATCTGCGCAACTCCGGCGCCAGCGCCGTGTTCATCGCGCGCGGTATCTATGGCAATCCCTGGGTGTTTGGCGATGCCCGCGCCCTTGCGCTCGATGGCACACTGGTGCCGTCTCGCTCCTCACGTGAGCGCCTGGATGCCCTGCGCGAACACTTGACGCTCACGCACGAGCTGTTGCCGCTCATGTCGCGTGCCCGTACGTACGCAAGTTGGTATCTAAAGGGCATGCCCCATGCTGCCGCCTGGCGCGCCCAGGTGGTGCGTCGCTCCACATACGAGGAGTTCATGGCATTGGTCGATGATATCGAGCGCGATGTGGTGGCCTGCGAGGCCGCACTTGCCGCTGGTGAGTCGGTGCCCGCTCATCCGCTGGAGGCCTAACGGTGGCCGTTACCGCGCTGTACGTGCATGTGCCGTTTTGCGCCCAAAAGTGCCGATACTGCGACTTTGACTCACGCAGTTTTGCTCCGTGCGACCTGAGCGCTGCGCTCGATGCCTATTTTGAGCAGCTGTATGCGCGCCTCGATGCCTTTGGCGACGCAGGCGCCCTTGCACAGATCCGCACCGTCTATGTTGGCGGCGGCACGCCGTCGCTGGCGGGGGAGCGTCTGGTGGAGCTTGTCCGGCGTATTTGCATGTGGTGCAAGCCCGTTGAGTTTACCTGCGAGGCCAATCCCGAGTCGCTGACCGCCGGGCTTGCCACTGCGCTTGCCAAGGTTGGTGTCACACGCGTCTCTCTGGGCGTGCAAACGCTCGATAACGTCGAGCTTGCTGCGATCGGCCGCATTCACGATGCCGATCGGGCGCTCGCTGCCATCGCGACGGTCAAGGACGCTGGGCTCGATGTGTCGTGCGACCTGATGTGCGGTCTTCCCGGGCAAACCGCCCCAAGCTGGCAGAGCACGCTCGATGGCGTACTGGCGGCGGCGCCGCATCATGTGTCGGTGTACCCGCTCACGCTCGAGGAGGGCACGCCGCTCTACCGCATGGCGTGTCGCGACGAGTCGCTCGAGCCCGACGAGGATTTCCAGGCTGCGTGCATGGACACGGCGCGTGAGCGTCTGGGTGCTGCCGGCTATCACCCGTATGAGGTGGCAAGCTACGCGCTCGACGGGCATGAGTGCGCCCACAACATTGCCTATTGGACCGGACGGGGCTATCTGGGCTTGGGTCGCTCTGCTGCCGGTATGCTCGATGCTGGGGATTTCGATCGCCTGGCTGGGCTGTTTCCCGACGTGCCCGCTCGCGGCGATGCGTACCGCGTGCGCTTGGTGCAACGTGACGATGATGCGACGACGTTTGATGCCGAGTATCTGTCGCAACGTGAGGCTGCAGCCGAGGATTTGATGCTCGCCTGTCGTATGACGCGTGGCATTGGGCCCGACCTGTTGGTTCGCTCGGCAAGCGTGATCGCTGCAGATGAGTTGGCGGCGGCCTGTGACCGTGCGCTCGAGTTGGGCCTTGCCACTTGGGTGCCCGATCATATTGAAGGACATGCGGGTCGCGTCACCTCGCATGGCGTTATCGCAGGTCGCGTCCGTGCTTGTTTAGCGCCCACCCACTTGGGCTGGCTCGATGGAAATGTGCTGTTCGAGCTGTTTTGGGGTCTAGCCTAGGCCGCTCGGGTAGAATTACCGCTATATATACGCTGCTGTGAGCAGGAGGTTGCCGCGCATGGCGACGATGAACGAAAAAGATTACTACGAGATTTTGGGTGTCTCCAAGGACGCCACCTCGCGTGATATTCAGAAGGCCTTCCAGCAAAAGGCCCGCAAGCTCCATCCGGACGTCAACAAAGAACCGGATGCCGAGGAAAAGTTTAAAGAGGTTTCCGAGGCCTACGCCGTGCTTTCGGACGAGCAGAAGCGTGCGCGCTACGATGCCATGCGCTCGGGCAACCCCTTTGCCGGCGCTCCTACGGCTTCGCCTTATGGCGGCGGCTACGCCGGTAGCGCGGGCTATGGCAATCCCTTTGAGGGCGGCTTTCCCTTTGGTGGCGCGTGGGGCCAGCCGCGTCGCGGGCAGGCTGCCTATAATCCCGAGAACGGCGCCAACGTGGTCGTCGATATTAAGCTCGACGCCAAGGAGGCCAAGGGCGGTGCCCGCAAGACCGTTCGCTATACGCGCTTCGATACCTGTGGTCACTGCGGAGGTTCGGGTTCTGTCTCGTCCGAGCATGCACATACCTGTCCGAGCTGCGGCGGTCGCGGCCACATCGACGTCGACCTGTCCTTCCTGTTCGGTGCCGGCACGTTCCAGTCGGTCTGCCCCGAGTGCGGAGGTTCCGGTAAGGTCGTCGCCGACCCCTGTCCCGATTGCGGCGGCAGCGGGCGAACCCGTGTGACCTCCGAGCAGACGATTGAGTTTCCCGCCGGCACGCACGATGGCGACGAGGTCCGCATTAGCGGCATGGGTCACGCCGGCACCAACGGTGCCTCGGGCGGCGATCTGGTCGGCCGCGCCCATGTCGAGGCCGAGCGCCTGGAAGGTAAGGCCCGTACCGGTTTTTACCTGATGGGCATCGTGGCGCCGTTTTTGGCGCTGTCGGCCATCTCGGGTGTGTTCTCGGCCTTTGCCGTGATGTGCTTTATTCCGTTTGCCATGGGCCTGTTTATGGTGGTCTCGGACGGCGTGCTTGACCGCAGTCTGCTGTGGTGGAAGCGCGGCGCGATGCAGTTTGCCAACGGTTTCGCCAACGGATTTATGTTTGCGCTCGTGTCGGTTTGGTTTGCGAGCTGCTCGCAGCGTGCCATGCTTTCGCCTTACGGAATGCAATAACATCAACCCCTCTGTTTGCGGCCGGCCCAGCTTGGGTATAGGACGCACTGTGACAATAATGAAAGTCGGAAGGATTCGGTCGTGTCGGAAAATAGGGATTACTACGAGGTACTTGGCGTCGACAAGGATGCCGACGCGCGGACGATCAAGCGCGCGTTTCTAAAGAAGGCCCGTACCGTACACCCGGACGTTTCGGACGACCCCGAGGCCGAGGCCAAGTTCAAAGAGCTCAACGAGGCGTATTTCGTTCTTTCCGACGAGCAGAAGCGTGCTAACTACGACCGTTACGGCACCGCGGACGGCCCCGGTGGCTCTGGCTATGTCGACATCAACGATATCTTTGGCGGCATGGGCATGGACGACCTGTTCTCGTCGTTCTTTGGTGGTGGCGCAGGTGCTGGCGCTCGAAATCGCCGTGAGCGTCGTCGCGGCCGCGATATGGCCATCTCCCTTTCGGTGACCCTTGAGGAGGCGGCACTCGGTTGCAAAAAGACGATCAGCTATGACCGCCTTGCCCCCTGCGAGGATTGCAACGGCACCGGTAGGGCCGAGGGCGCACAGGAAAAGCAGTGCAGCCGCTGCCACGGCACGGGCTATGTCACGACGGTCCAGCGTTCGTTCCTAGGCCAGGTCCAGTCTTCTTCGCCCTGTCCCGACTGCCACGGCGATGGCACGGTCATCGATCATCCCTGCGAGACCTGCGACGGTCAGGGTCGTACGCCTTCGCACGAAAAGATCGACATCGATATTCCCGCCGGTGTTTCGACCGGTCGCCAGCTGCGCGTGAGTGGTTTTGGCGAGGCAGGCCTTCGCGGCGAGCCCTCGGGCGACCTGATCGTCAACGTGCGCGTCGCCGACCACGAGCGTTTTAAGCGCAACGGTGACGACCTGTACCTCGTGAGCGATATCTCGATTGCGCAGGCTGCGCTCGGCTGCGAGATCGAGGTCGAGGGTATCATGCCCGACGAGGTCGTCAAGGTGACGGTACCCGCCGGTGCGCAGTACGGTGACACCGTGGGCGTCAACAATTACGGCATGCCGCGTATCGGCGGTGGCGGTTCGCGTGGCCGTCTTATCGTTCAGCTGCGCGTGGTCGTCCCCACCAATCTCTCCAACAAACAGCGCGAGTTGCTTCGTGCCTTTGCCGACGAGATGGGCGATGACGTCACATCCGGTAAGAAGTCAGTGACCGACCGTATCAAGAGTGCCCTCGACGACATCCTCGATTAAGGAGCCCGCGTGCTCGCACCTCATATCTCTGTCGTCAACCTCGGCTGCCGCGTCAACCGGGTTGAGTCCGACCGTATCACTGCCGATCTTATGCGCCTGGGCTTTGCGATGGTGGAGCCTCAGGATGCTGAGCTGATCGTCATTAACACCTGTGCCGTTACGGGCGAGGCCGAGGCCAAGACCCGTAAGGCCGTTCGCCATGCGCTGGCCTATCCAAATGAGCCCTATGTGGTCGTGACCGGATGCGTGGTCAATCTGCATCCCGAGGAGTTGCTGGAGCTTTCGGACCGCGTGATCGCCGAGCCGTCCAAGATCGATGTCGCCGAACGCGTCTGTGAGGTGCTGGGCGTTGAGTCCGATGACGTTCCCGCCTGCAGCGACGGCGAGGTTGTCGACGCACTCGGTCGCTCGCGTCTGGGCGTGAAGATCCAGGACGGCTGCAACCATCGTTGCACCTATTGCATTGTGTGGAAGGCCCGCGGCCCCGAGCGCTCCGTGCCGGTCGAGTCTGTGCTCGAGCAAGTTCGCGAGGCTCAGGAGGCCGGCGTGCCCGAGGTGGTACTGACGGGTGTGAACCTGGGCGCCTACGATGGCAAGAGCGCGTCTGATGAACACGTCGAGATCGATGAGCTGCTCGAGGCGATCATGGAGCGCACGTCTATTCCGCATGTGCGCATTTCCTCGGTCGAGCCCATGGATATCTCCGAGCCCCTGCTTAAGGTCATGGCGCGCTATCCGAAGCGCATCGCCCCGTTTTTGCACCTGCCCGTGCAGTCCGGCTGCAGCAGGACACTGCATCGCATGGGCCGTCCCTATAGCGCCGAGGCCTTCGAGGAGACGGTGCGCATGATTCGCACCAACTTGCCTCAGGCGTCCCTTTCGTGCGATGTCATCGTCGGTTTTCCCGGCGAGTCGGACGAGGAGTTTGAGGAGTCGCTGGCGCTGTGCCGTCGCGTGGGCTTCTCGCGTATGCACGTGTTCCGCTACAGCAAGCGTCCCGGTACCCTTGCTGCCGATATGCCCGACCAGGTACCGCCCGAGGTTATGGCCGAGCGCAGCCGCCGCATGCGAGCCGCGGCGCAGGAACTCGCCATTGCCGACGCTCGCCGCCGCGTGGGCACCGTCGAGCGCGCCGTGCTCGAGTATGGCGACAACCTGACGCTCGGTTCGTTCCATCATGCCCGTCTTGACGATACCCGTGGACTCGCAGCCCCGTGCCTGCTCGATGTTGCTATCATCGGAGTCGATGATTCCGGCTTAGTCCATGCACACAGGGAGGTCCATGGAAGCCTCGAAGATTAGACTTACCGTTCCCGAGGGTATTGACCCCTCGCGCGTTTTGGGCGCCGGCGACGGCGTCCTTCGTGAGCTCGAGAGCTTGGTTCGCGCTCACGTGGTCGCCCGTGGCGACAGCATCGCCGTGAGCGGTGACTCGGACGAGGTCGAGCTCGTGGCGCGCTTTTTCGAGCATGCTTTTCGCGAAGCGGCTGCCGGACGCACGCTGTCTGCCGACGATGTCTCGCGCTGTCTGGCCGTTCTGCGCGACGGTGAGCACGAGGCTTCGTCGCTTCGCGATGATGTGCTGCTTTCGTATCGCGGCCGTGTCATTCGCCCCAAGACGCTCGGCCAGAAGCGCTACGTGGATGCCATCCGCTCGCATACCATCACGTTTGGCCTGGGTCCTGCCGGTACCGGTAAGACCTATCTGGCCATGGCGCTCGCTGTTGCCGCACTCAAGCGTCATGAGGTGGGCCGTCTGATCTTGACGCGTCCGGTTGTCGAGGCGGGGGAGAACCTGGGCTTTTTGCCCGGTACGCTCGAGGAAAAGATCGATCCCTATATGCGTCCGCTCTACGACGCCCTTTTTGACATGATGGATCGCGAGCGCACCGATGAACTCATGGAGCGCGGTGTGATCGAGATCGCCCCGCTTGCCTACATGCGCGGCCGCACACTGAGCGATGCCTTCGTGTTGCTCGACGAGGCCCAAAATACCACGCCCGAGCAGATGAAGATGTTTCTGACGCGCTTGGGCTTTAACTCCAAGTTTGTGATTACCGGCGACCTCAGTCAGCGCGACCTGGTGGGTCGTCGCGGCGGTCTTGCCGACGTTGAGCAGATTTTGGGTCGTGTCGACGATGTCGCATTCTCTCACCTCGAGCGTGCCGACGTGGTGCGTCATGCCTTGGTGGGGCGTATCGTCGAGGCATACGATGCTTATGATGGTGTGCGCGAGCAGCGCTCGCGCGACCGAAAGGAGTCCCGTTGAGTGTATTGATCAGCAACGATGCCGAGCTCGATACGCTGCTCGACGCGCAGGAGGTAGAGCACATCTGCGAGGTCGTGCTTGCCGCCGAGGGCGTTAAGCGTGAAGTTGAGATTTCCCTTTCGTATGTCGATGAGGATGAGATGCACGAACTCAACCACGGGTGGCGCGGTATCGACCGTACCACCGATGTCCTCTCGTTTGAATGCGACTCGGCCTTTGACGAGGATATTCCTGCCGACGAGACGCTCGAGCTCGGCGATATCATCCTGGCCCCGCAGGTCATCGCTCGTCAGGCTCCCGGTTTTGGTAACAGTCCCGCCGACGAGTGCCGGCTGATGCTCGTTCACGGCATGCTGCACCTGCTGGGCTATGACCACATCGAGGACGACGAGGCCGAGGTCATGGAGGCCCGCGAGGACGCCCTCCTGCGCGATCTGGCGCTCGAGCGCGGCGAGGACCCCAAGCTGGTCCACGTCGGCCCCATCACCAACCACGCCCACGACTAGGAGCCGTCTATGATTCCCGGATCGAACAAGGACCATCCGTCCTTCTCAAAGTCCTTCTCCTACGCCATGGAGGGCTTCGTCACCGCCGTCAAGACCGAGCGCAACATCAAGGTTATGCTCGCGGCAGGCGTGTGCACTGTCATTGCCGGCTGCATCGTGGGGCTCGACATTGCCGAGTGGGCCACGATTATCATCTGTTGTGGCCTGGTGATTCACGGTGAGCTGTGCAACACCGCCATGGAGGCGATTGTCGATCTGGCGACCCAGGAGCTCCATCCGCTGGCAAAGCGCGCGAAGGATATCGCCGCCGCCTCCGTTTACGTACTTTCCATTACCGCCGCGATTGTGGGCTTGCTGGTATTTGCCCACGCGCTCGGCTTTATTTAGAAAGGGATTTCCATGTCCGACAATATGCAGCCTATCGATGAAATTCTGGACGACGAGTCCCTGGACGCGGTGGATGCCGAAGCGAACGAGGCCTATGAGGATGTCGAGGAGTTCGACCCGTTTGAGGGCATGAGCGACGAGGAGCTCGACGCCCTGTGCGACGAGGACGACGGTCCTATGGGCTTTGGTGACGTGGAACCCGGTTTCCGCAGCGGTTTTGTGGCCCTGGTCGGTCGTCCCAACGCCGGCAAGTCCACGCTGCTCAACGCCTGCTATGGAAAAAAGGTCGCCATCACCTCGCCGGTGGCCCAGACGACCCGCCGCCGCATGCGCGCCGTCGTCAACCGTCCCGGCTACCAGCTGGTCTTTGTCGATACCCCGGGTATCCACAAGCCCAAGGACGGCCTGGGGTCCGAGCTCAACAAGAGCGCGCTGTTCGAGCTGAACGATGTCGATGTCGTCGCGTTTTTGATTGATGCCACCAAGCCGATCGGCAGGGGAGACGCCTGGGTTGCCGAACGCGTCAAAAACGCCCGTTCCAAGAAGGTCCTGGTGCTCACCAAGGCCGATGAGGCCGACCCCGCACAGGTCATGGAGCAGCTTAAGGCAGCCCACGAGCTCATGGAATATGACGATGAGATCGTGACGTCGTCGGTTAAGAACTTCAACGTCGATGCCTTTATTGAGACCGTTGCGCACTTTTTGCCCGAGGGTCCGCGTTGGTTTCCCGAGGACATGGGTACCGACGCTTCCGACGAGACGCTCGTTGCCGAGTTTGTGCGCGAGAAGGTTTTGCGCCGCACCCGTGATGAGATCCCGCATTCCGTTGGCGTGATCTGCGATGCGCTCGAGCAGACCAAGAAGGTGCTGCGTGTGCACGCCACCATTTACGTCGAGCGCGAGGGCCAAAAGGGCATCATCATCGGCAAGGGCGGCGAGATGATCAAGCATATCGGTATCGACGCCCGTCGCGATCTCGAGCGTATCTTTGGCACGCAGGTCTTTTTGGAGCTGGACGTGAAGGTCAAGGCCGGCTGGCGTGACGATGAGGCCCAGATTCGCCGCTTTGGCTACAACGCCGAGGACTAAGGACGCACGGCGCGCATGGCAGGCTCCCGGACATATCGCACGAAGGTGCTCGTCCTCGACAAGACGAAGCTCAAAGAGACGGACCTGATTCTGACGATGCTTGACGAGCGGGGTCGGCAGGTTCGCGCCGTGGCAAAGGGCGCCCGCAAACCCGGTGGGCGCCTGGCTGCGCGCTGCGAGCTGTTCTGTACCGTCGATATGCTGCTCGCGCATGGACGGTCGCTCGACGTGGTTTCCCAGGCCGAGCTTATGGAGGCGCCGCTCGGCGCTGCGCCCGATTACGAGGCGACCTGCGGTGCAAGCGCGATCGCCGAGGTCGCGCGTGTGTGCTCGTTTGAGGACGCCGAGGATCCATTTACCTTTGCCATCACGCAGCGAGCGCTTGCCCTGGTGGGCAGCGGGCTCGACACGGCGCATATGGATCTACTTGTGGCGGCATATGTCTTTAAGCTGCTGTCGCACGTTGGCTATCGACCCGATTTTTCGGCCTGTGTGCTGTGCGGAGACCCCATGCTGTCGTATTTTTCGCCCCGGGCGGGCGGGCTCATGTGCGGGTCGTGCGCGTCGAGCGTTCCGGGTGCCGAGCTGGTGTCGACCGGTGAGGTCGCATGGCTGCGCGCCCTCATGTCCATGACCTTCGATGCGCTTTTGGCCGAGAGGATCGATCCCCATACCGCTGCCTTTTTATTGGGGCTTTCGCATGTTTGGGCTGCGACGCACACCGATCAGCGCCTCCGTGCGATGGAATTCATGTTGGGTCGGTGATGATGCGCAGGCGTGGGCTGCTTGTGGTAACATACCGACCTGTTGGTACCTCGACCTTGGATGCTCGCTCCACCGGCGGCTTCCCAGTCCGAGGCGAATCGAGTCGCCCGCGGGCGACGTAAAACGAAAGGTGAAACAATGACTGTTTCCAAAGAGCGCAAGGCGGAGCTGACTGCCCAGTTCGGTAACACCCCGGTCGACACCGGTAACCCCAAGGTTCAGGTTGCCATCCTGTCCGAGCGCATCAAGGAGCTGACCGAGCACATGAAGTCCCACCAGAAGGACTTCCACACCCGTCGTGGTCTGCTCATGCTCGTCGGCCGCCGTCGTCGTCTTCTCTCCTACATCAAGAAGAGCGACATCGTCGAGTACCGTGAGCTCATCAAGGCTCTGGGCATCCGCGACAACATCCAGTAAGGATTTGTACATGCTAAGAGCGTCCTGCGCAGCGGGGCGCTCTTTTTGTGTAAGGGCGTGAACAATCACGCTCTGAAGCGTGGCGGGGGCAGGGGGCCCGCGTCACATGAGAAGCCCGCAGGCAAGGGGCCTGTGGGGTTAAGGAGAACAATGACACTCGTATCCAAGACCTTTGAGCTGTACGGCAAGACCTACACCTTTGAGTCGGGCGAGCTTGCCAAGCAGGCCACCGGCGCGTGCCTGGTCAAGCAGGGCGACACCACGATGCTCGACACCGTGGTCGTCTCCAAGGAGCGCAAGAACTACGACTTCTTCCCGCTGACCGTCGACTTCAACGAGAAGATGTACGCCGCCGGCCGCATCCCGGGTGGTTACCTCAAGCGTGAGGGCCGTCCCAGCGAGAAGGCCACGCTCACCGCGCGCATGATCGACCGCCCGATTCGCCCGAGCTTCCCGGACGGCTTCCGCAACGAGGTACACATCGTCGCTACCTCGCTCGTCGCCGACCAGGTCAACCCCTTCGACGTCATCAACGTCATGGGTGCTTCTCTGGCCATGACGCTCGGCGGCGTTCCCTTCGAGGGCCCGCTTGCCTGCGTGCGCATCGGCCGTAACGTGGAGACCGGCGAGTTTATCGTCAACCCCACCTACGAGGAGCGCGAGAACTCCGATCTGGACCTGGAGCTGGGCGGATCCGTCGACTTCATCTCGATGGTCGAGGCCGGTGCCGAGGAGATCTCCGAGGACGACATGCTCGCCGCCATGAAGTTTGGCCAGGAGGCCCTTGCTGCCTTCTGCCAGGCCCAGGACGAGTTTGTCGCCGAGTGGGAGCAGGTCAACGGCCCCATCGTCAAGAAGGAGTACCCGCTCGACCAACCCGTCGAGGAGGTCCAGGAGCGTATCTTCGCCCACTACGACGAGATGGCAGCTGCCCTTCGCGACGCAGACAAGCTCTCTCGTATCGGTAAGGTCGAGGCTCTGAAGGAGTCCATCCGCGCCGAGTTTACCGAGGAGGAGCAGGCCGCTTGGGAGCGCGAGATCCCCGTGGCGCTCAAGAAGCTCGAGAAGAAGGCCATGCGCACCATGGTCGTCGAGACCGGCGAGCGCGTCGACGGCCGTGCCGCCGATGAGATCCGCCCCATCATGGTGAAGGACAACTACCTGCCGCTCGTTCACGGCTCCGGCCTGTTCCAGCGCGGCCAGACCCAGGTGCTCTCCGTCCTGTCGCTTGGCATGCTCAACGAGGGCCAGCGTCTGGATACCATTGAGCCCACCGAGGGCAAGCGCTACATGCACCACTACAACTTCCCGCCGTTCTGCACCGGCGAGACCGGCCGCATGGGCAGCCCCAAGCGCCGCGAGATCGGCCATGGCAACCTGGCCGAGCGCGCTCTTCTTCCGGTGCTCCCCGACGAGAACGAGTTCCCCTACGCCATCCGCGTGGTCTCCGAGGTCATGGAGTCCAATGGCTCCTCTTCGATGGCTTCGACCTGCGGCTCCACGCTCGCCCTTATGGACGGCGGCGTGCCCATTAAGCGCCCGGTCTCCGGTATCGCCATGGGCCTGATCCAGGAGGAGGGCAAGACCGTGGTCCTGTCCGATATCCAGGGTCTCGAGGACTTCCTGGGCGACATGGACTTTAAGGTCACCGGTACCACCGAGGGCATCACTGCCCTGCAGATGGACAACAAGGCCACCGGTCTTACCTTCGACATCCTGGCCCGCGCCCTGCAGCAGGCCAAGGAGGGTCGCGCCTTCATCCTGCAGAAGATGCTCGATGTGATCCCCGAGCCGCGCCACACCACGCGTAGCACCGCTCCGCGCATCGTTTCCATCCAGGTTCCGACCGACAAGATCCGCGACGTCATCGGTTCTGGTGGTAAGGTCATCCGCGGCATCCAGGACGAGACCGGTGCTTCGGTCGACATCCAGGAGGACGGCACCGTCTTTGTCGGCGGCACCGGCGAGTCCGTCGACCAGGCCGTCGAGCGCATCAAGCTCATCATCAAGGTTCCCGAGCCGGGCGAGGAGTACACCGGTCGCGTGGTCTCCATCCAGCCCTTCGGCGCCTTCGTCAACCTGCTGCCCGGCAAGGACGGCCTGCTGCATATCTCCCGCGTTGCCAAGGGCCGCGTTGAGAAGGTCGAGGACGTCCTCAACGTGGGCGACGAGGTCAAGGTCGTCGTCATCGAGGTCGACGATCGTGGCAAGATTTCGCTCGATCGTCTTGACAAGCCCGAGGCCCCGGCTCGCGCCGAGGGTGCCTCCGAAGGCGACGGCGAGCACTTCCAGCGCCGTGAGCGTCCGCGTCGCGAGCGCTCTGAGCGCAGCGACCGTCCGCGCCGTCCCGGCGACAACGGAGGCCGCAAGCCCCGCCGCCACCACGACGCCGAGTAACAGCTACACATAAGCAGCTCAACAAGGGCGACTCCTAAGGGGGTCGCCCTTTTGCTTGCGCCCGGGAGGGCCGCATATGAAGTTTATCGCGAGTTCCGCACGCAAAGGAAAGCACTTAATGTGCTTTCCGTCTTGCGCAGG
>CAJMPK010000004.1 GCA_905215205.1 uncultured bacterium
AGGTGGACGAGGTGCTGCACGTGCCGGCGGCGCTCGCATTGCATCAGCGCCCCAGCGTGCCGGGCGTGCGTTCCACCTTTGGCACCATGACCGAGCTCAACAATAGCCTGCGTCTACTCTTTAGCCGCTGCGCCCATCACGTGTGCCCGCATTGCGGGGCGCGTGTGGAGCCGAGCCTTAACGTGGCTGCGGGCCTGTCGCTCACGTGCCCCGCATGCGGCCGCGAGTTCTACGCGCCGAGCGCCGAGGATTTGGCTTTCAATAGCGGCGGTGCATGCCCCACCTGCGGCGGCACCGGTGTCATGCGCGAGGTGGACGAGGCAAGCTTGGTGCCCGACGAGTCAAAGACTATCAACGAGGGCGCGGTGCTTCCCTGGGGCACGCTCATGTGGGATCTGATGAAGCAGGTCGCCGGCGAGATGGGCGTGCGCACCGACGTACCGTTTAACCAGCTCACGCCTCAAGAGCGCGACATCGTGTTCCACGGCCCGGCGGTTAAAAAGCATATTCTTTACGTTCCCAAAAACGGCGAGGGCGCCACGCCGCTCGACTTCACCTATTACAACGCCGTCTATACCGTCGAGAATGCGCTCGCCAAGGTCAAGGACGATAAGGGCTTAAAACGCGTTGCGCGCTTTTTGCGCGAGGGAGCATGCCGCGATTGCGGCGGCACGCGTCTCTCCGAGGCTGCGCGCCAGCCCCAGGTACGCGGTATCAATCTGGCGCAAGCGGCGGCCATGACGCTGGGTGAGGCGATTGAGTGGGTGCGCGGGGTGCCTACGTCCTTGCCGGCCGAGATGCAGCCCATGGCAGCGGATATCTGCGATTCGTTTTTGAGCGTGGCCCGTCGTCTGGTCGACCTGGGGCTTGACTATCTCTCGCTCGACCGCGCCGGCGCCACGCTCTCCACGGGTGAACGCCAGCGCGTTCAGCTCGCCCGCGTGGTGCGCAACCGATCGACGGGCGTGCTCTATGTGCTGGACGAGCCTTCGATCGGCTTGCATCCCGCCAATGTCGACGGCTTGGTGGGCGTGATGCGCGATCTGGTGGATGACGGCAACACCGTGGTTGTTGTCGACCACGATACGCGCGTACTGGCGGAAGCCGACTATCTGGTCGAGATGGGCCCCGTTGCCGGAGCAGGCGGCGGCAGTGTAATCGCCGCTGGTACGGTAGACGAGGTCGAGCAATCGCAGGGCAGCCGCATCGCCCCGTTTTTGCGCGCAGAGTCCAAGCGCTTGCGTCCGCAGGTGACTGACGACGAAATGTTCGACCAGGGACATATCCGCATGGCAACCGATGCCATCCATACCGTCAAGCCGCTCGAAGTCGATATCCCGCGCGGCCGTCTCGTTGCGGTGACGGGCGTTTCGGGTTCGGGTAAGACGACGTTGGTGCTCGAGACGCTCATCCCGGCGCTTAAGGCGCAGGCAGCTGGCGAGCGCCTGCTGGGGCACGTGCGTTGGGTCGATGCCGAGGGTATTGCCCGCGCAAACCTGATTGACGCTACGCCCATCGGCGCCAACGTGCGCTCGACGGTGGCGACCTATGCCGACATCCATGATGAGCTGCGCCGCGCCTTCGCCCGTACGCCCGAGGCCAAGGCAGCCGGCTACAAGGCGGGCGCCTTTAGCTACAACACCGGCGCCTTGCGCTGCCCTACGTGTGACGGCACGGGCTCGATATCGCTCGACGTGCAGTTTTTGCCCGACGTCGAGATCATCTGCCCAGCATGCCGTGGTTCGCGCTACGCCGAGGCCGCCTCGCATATCCATCGCGAAGGCAAGGATGGCAGTCTGCTTACGTTGCCGCAGCTTATGGATATGAGCGTGGACGAGGCACTCGACGCCACGGTGGGACTCAAGAAAGTTCAGGTGCGCTTGCAGACCTTGCACGACCTGGGCCTGGGTTATCTCACGCTTGGCGAGCCCACACCGGCGCTTTCGGGCGGTGAGGCACAGCGCCTTAAGCTCGCGAGTGAGATGGGCCGCGTGCAGGACGATGCCGTATTCGTATTCGACGAGCCCACGATTGGCCTGCATCCGCTCGATGTTCAGGTGTTGCTGAGTGTGTTCGACGGACTCGTTGCCAAGGGCGCCACGGTTATCGTGATCGAACACGATCTTGACCTTATCCGTAACGCCGATTATGTGATCGACATGGGCCCGGGCGGTGGTGGCGCCGGCGGGCAAATCGTCTGCGCCGGTACGCCAGGCGACATCGCGGGCTGCTCCGCAAGCATCACCGGCCGCTACCTATAACCGAATGTGACAAAGGGACAGTCCCTTTGTCACATTCCCGGAAAGCCTGTTTGGCGCAGGGCCTCGTAGAGGACGATGGCGGCGCTGTTGGAAAGGTTGAGGGCGCTGATGCGGTAGTCGTCCGGGTTGACGAAGTTGCCGCAGATATCCTGCCGAAGGATGGCCTTGTGGCTGTCCTCGGTATGTCCCAGCGATTCCTCGTGGGCTTCCCAGGCCTCGGCGTTATCGAGTGAGTCGCAATCGCGCAGCATCGGGATGCGCTCGCAACGCTCGGGCGCCGCGGCAAGCAGTGGCTCGGGAATGCCCGAGCTCTCGCTGCCAAAGACCAAGAAGTCGCCGTCGCGATAGGTGCTCTGCGCATAGGTGCGGCGCGCCTTTTTGGTCAGCAGATGCAGGCGACCATCGGCGGGGGAGAGGTCATTGCGCGCAAGGAAATCCTCCCAGCCGGCATAGGTGGTCACGTCCAAGTTTTGCCAGTAGCCCAGGCCGGCGCGACGCACCGTCTTGTCGTCGAGCGAAAACCCCAGCGGCTCCACCAGATGCAGGCGGGCGCCGGTAACCACGCAGGTGCGGCCGATATTGCCCGTATTGGCTGGAATCTCGGGCGCATACAGCACGATGTTGAACATGAATCTCCTTGGCTCGGAATGAAAAACCACCACGAAGGGGACAGGCGCCTTCGTGGTGGTTTGGCGGTTACGCTGGCGGAAAGGTTCGCCCCGATAAAACCTAGGCGCGGTGCCAGTCGGTCAGGCAGGCATCGAGGGAGGCGATGAGCGCATCCTTGTCCATGTGACGGCCGATGATGCACAGGCTCGTCATGCGGTCGCCCGTCTCGTCGTCCCAAATTTGCATGATCTCGGGGTTCTCGTCGATGATCTTCTGCTTCTCGCCCTCGGGCGTCGAGTCTACAAACAGGCCGTTCTCCATCAGGCGCATCTGGTGTCCGGCCTGCTCAAACATGTAGCACATGTCCGGATCGCCGGTCTGCCACAGCGGACCCTTGACGCGAATGACCTCATCGGGCCACTCCTGCTCAACAAAATCGGTGAACTTCTGCAGGTCAAACGGCTTGCGGCGCGAGTACACAAAGGTCTCGATGTCGTACTCGAGCACCTCGGGGTCGTCGTGCTCTTCGGGATGCTCCATGGCCTCGATCCAGGCGGCGGAGTTGTAGGCGCGCATAAAGTCGAAGCGGTCGATATCGAGCAGCTCCTCCATGGGGACCTCGCCGTTTTGGGCCTCGACGATCACGGCGTCCTTCTGCAGGCTGCGCACGATGGCCTTGAGCTCGGCGATCTGCTCGGGCGTCACGGTATCGGTCTTGTTAAGGATTAGCGTGGAGCAGAACTCGATTTGCTGGATGAGCAGGCTTTCGATGTCGTCCTCGTCGATATCCTCAGCCAGCAGGTCGCGACCGCCGTTGAACTCGTCGTACATGCGGGCGCAGTCGACCACGGCCACGATGTTGTCGAGCGCGAGCTTGGGCTCGCCGCCCACCTTGGCCTCGTCGCAGAAGCTCGAGATGGTGTAGGCGATGGGGATAGGCTCGCAAATACCCGATGCCTCGATGATGATGTAGTCGAACTTGCCCGAATCGGCAATGCCCTGCAGCTGGTTGGCCAGGTCGTCCGAAAGCGTGCAGCAGATGCAGCCGTTGGTGAGCGGGATGAGGTCGTCGGTCTCGGAAAGGCCGCCGTCGGCGATGAGGCTGGCGTCGACGTTGATCTCGCCGATATCGTTGACGATCACGGCGGCGCGGATGCCGCCGTCGTTAGCGAGGATGTGGTTGAGTAGCGTGGTCTTGCCGGCACCGAGGTATCCGGTAAGCATGATGATCTTCACGGGTTTGTTGGGCATGTGCCCTCCTTTGTTAGACATGGCTTACAGTTGAATCTTATGCCAAACGCCTGCTCTTATACCCACGCGCCGGCAAATAACACAGGCTACTCCCAGGCTCCCCATACATCGGGGCAATAACCGACGGTGGCCTTTTTGCCGTTGCGCACGATGGGCTCGGCTAGAACCTGCTGATTCTCGAGCAGCTTGTCGAAGCGCTGACTGGGGGTAAGGTGCTGGATGAGCGCGAACGTCTCCTCGTCCTTGGCCTTGGGGTTGAGCAGCTTGTCGATACCGCCGACCGCCTGCATCACGCTCGTGAGCTCGCCCTTGCTCATCTCCTTTTCCCTAAGGTCAATAAACTGCACCTTAATGCGGCGCTCCTTAAAATAGCGCTGGGCCTTCTTGGTATCGAAAGACTTTTTGGTGCCAAAAATTTGCACGTTCATGTATTTGTTCTGCCGTTCTACCTGATGAAGTTGGTCGTTGCGCGATCGGCCTCGGGTGCATCGATGCCGGCGGCCTGTCCTGCCTCGATACAGCGAAGGAGCCAGGCCATGTTTTTGCCGATGTTTCGCATGGTGGCAAGGCCCTCGGCATCCCCATCGGCGTCGCCGGGCACGCGGCCAAACACGTTGTTCCAGTAGGTGGAGGCAACCACAGGCATTTGCTTAATGGTGAAGTACTTGTTGAGCACATCGAACGTGGTCGACGTGCCGCCGCGACGGGCGACGGCGACCGCGGCGCCGGGCTTGTGCTCAAAGGCATGCCCGCCTGCATAGAAGGCGCGATCGAGGGCTGAGAGGATGCGTCCGCTGGGATGCGCATAGTAGACGGGGGAGCCAAAGACAAAGCCATCTGCCTGCTCGGCGGCAGCGATGAGCTCGTTCACCACGTCGTCGTCAAAGGTGCAGCGACCGCCAAGCTTGCCGCACTGGCCGCAACCGATGCAATCGCGAATGGGCTTGGCGCCCAGCTGAAACACCTCGGTATCAATGCCTTCTGCATTGAGCTGCTCGGCGACCTCGGCGAGTGCACGGACGGTGTTGCCGTTTGCCTTGGGGCTGCCATTGACCAAAAGAACCTTCATCACAAACTCCCTCTGCTTTTGGTGACTTCTGCAGAGGATTATCGCACGATGGGGGAGGCGGTGCGGGCGCGGTGCTAATCCAGTTTGGTACCTGGCACCTGCACGGCTTTACCGAGCAACGCTTTGAGCTCGTTCAAAATGGAAACGGGCTGTCGATCGACAGCGTCCAGATGAAGCGTCGCCACACGAATGGGCGGCTGATATTCAAGCGAGCCGATGAGCACGGGGGAACCCAGGAACCGCTCGATTTCGTCTGCGATCGAGTTGGTCTCTTCGGGATCAAAGTCGTCGAAAAGCGCCACGAACATCGGTCCCGTCGAGCGGAACAGGCGACCCTTGCCGCGCGAGCATTCCATAAGGCAGGCGGCGCTTTCGGCGAGCACGCGGTCGCCTGCATCGAATCCAAAGCGGGCATTGACTTCGGCGATATCGTCGACCTTAATGGCAATAAAGCCTGCCTCGCGCGCCACGCGACGCATTTCGCCAATGGCGTTGACCAGGGCGTGAATATCGCCCAGGCCCGTTACCGAGTCGGTCGTATCCGCTAGGCTTCGGTTGATGATAATGCCCACATACATGTTGGGCTCGGTATCGGTGCCGTCCAAGCGGTAGCCCGTGCAGTCGCAAAGCACGTATTTTCCGGTGGCGTCCATTACGCGATACTGCATGTAGTGGAAGTGCCACGTGCCGTTTATCACCATGTCGAGCTCGGCGCGTACGTTGTCGCGGTCCTCGGGATGAACGCGGGCAAGCCACATATCGACCGAATTAAAAGGGTGCTGGGAGGGCAGGTCAAAATCGCGCACGGCGTTAACCGACCATTGCGATTCGCCCGTATCGAGGTTAAGGATGAACGGATAGCGCGTCTCGGAGCTCATGGAGATCGCTTGGAACACCCGGTCGTTGCAGGGAGGCTGATCGACGATTGGGCGTTGCGGCGCGTCACTGTCTTTCGGTTGCTGCACACGATGCATAAGCTTATAGCGATACATCTTGCGATCGGCATCCATCGTCATCTGGCGACGCGTGTCGCCGGCAAGTGGATCGACGCGCGAGCAGCCAAAGCTAAAGCTGGCGATCATGGGCGCCTTGCCACCTGAGCTCGCCTCGATCAGCCTGGTACGTACCTGCTCCAAGCGCTGCTCGAGTTCAATCTCGTTTGCGGAGAGCGAGATGAGCACAAACTCGTCTCCACCGATACGGAACAGCATCTCATCGTGCTCCATGGTTTCGGAGAGCGTGCGGCAGATGCTCAGAATATAGCGATTGCCTTCGGCGTGGCCAAACCTATCATTGCAATGTTTGAGATGGTCGATGTCAATATAGGCGCAGGTGAAGGGGTCGCCTTTGCGCCAGAGTTGCTCGACGTGACGGTCGAATCCGTTGCGGTTGCCCAAGTTGGTGAGCGGATCGATATAGGCGTTGCGCTCAAGCAGCTGGCGCTCTTGTTGCAGGATGGCATGCGTCTTTTGCAGTTGCTCACCAACGGCGCGTAGCTCAGCAGGCAGCGCGGCAACATCGAGTTCAGCGGTCGAGACGCCGTTCGCAAGTCGCTGAAGATAGGCAATAATCGATTGCTCGCCCAGGCGATATGACTCGTTCATGATGGATAACCTCCTTGGGCGGAACAACGGTTTGTATCATATCCCCAATTCGGTTTGAACTGGGGATATAAGTTAGCTAATGGAGACAAATGCCCCCTTCGACGGTGGCGTTTTGCGCGCGAGCGTATCAGTTGTTATTGCCACCATCGAGCAATGCCTCAAAATCCTTCGCCGGCATGGGGCGGTAGTAGAGGAAGCCCTGAGCGTAGTGGGCGCCCATTTGTCGTAGCATGTTCGCCTGCTCATTTGTCTCGACGCCTTCGACCACGACGGGCAGATGGAGCGACTGCGCCATTTCGAGCATCGATGAAATGATTTGCGTGCTGCGGCCTTGATCGCGATCGGTGGGTACAAAGGCGCGGTCGAGCTTGATGACGTCGACGTTGACGTTCTTGAGCATCGCGAGTGTGGACTGACCGGTGCCAAAATCGTCCATATAGGTCGAGAAGCCGCGGGTGTGCAGGTCGGCCGTCAGTTTGTCCACGGCCTCGGACTCTCCCGTATAAGCCGTCTCGGTGATCTCGATACGCATGAGCTCGGGCGGTAGGTTGTATTGGGCGGCGAGCGCCCCCATATGCTCGGCAACGTCGCAGGCAAGGATATCCACGCGCGACACATTAAGCGAAACCGGAACCACACGAAGCCCTCGATCGATGCGCTCGCGCAGCCACGAGGCGACACCCTGCCAAATGTACTTGTCGAGCGTCACCACAAAGCCGCTTTCCTCGAGTGCGGGGATAAACGTTGCGGGCGAAATGAGAGAGCCGTCCTTGTCAATCCAGCGGGTGAGTGCTTCGGCGCCAATAATCTCACCGGTTTCTATATCGACCTAGGGCTGCAAGTGGTAGGTAATACGACCATCTGAGAGCGCGTACTGGAATTCGGTCAGCGTGTGGTGGAACGCGACTTCGCGCTCGTACTCCGCGGGGCAGAAAATGGCAATGCGCTCCTTAAAGTCGTTTTTTGCGCGCCGATTGGTAAACATGGCCTTTGCCTGCGCATCGATGGTGATCTCCTCATTGGAGTCGATGGGGTAAACGCCCATGGACGGCCAAAAACCTACGCCGTCGTTGTGCTTGGCTACAGCCTCGCGCACGCGCGCATAGACACGGTGAACGAAATCGTGCTCAAAGGGTATGAGCAGACAAAAGTCGTCTTGCCCCCAGTATCCCGCGACACCCATGTTGGCGTTCTCGATATCCTTGAGCACCGTGCCCACATCGGCAAGCATACGGTCGCCTTCAGCCTGTCCATACCATTCGTTAAATAGGCGCATGTGGCCCATGTCGACGGTGGCGATACACCAAGCGCCGTCGCGCCTTGCCTTGATGAAGGCATTGGCACGGCGCATAAACTCGCTGGGGCGGTAGAGGCCTGTGAGCATGTCGAGGTGCTCGGCGACGGCGCCTTTGCGTTCCATCTCGGGTATGGGCAGACTGTCGTTGGGAACAAGTCCGCCGGCCGTGCGAAGGCGACGATCGAGTTCGCCCAAAACAGTCGATGCTTGGGAGTCCAGGCGTTCGTAAAAGGTCGGGACGACAAGACAGACGGGAGCAATGGTGTCGCCTGCGATTTGCACAGGAGCGAAAACGGCCTCTTTAAGGTGGCGGGTCAGTTGCTCGAATGCCTCGTGGTCCAGGTCATTGCTGAGCACGACGAACTGGACGCTACGTGAACGGTAGACCCTGCTCCTGCCGCGGGTGATCGACAGCATGCGGCCTGCGTATTCGGCGAGCATGTTGTCGACAGCCTCGGCTCCGTAGAGCTCGTTGAGCTTTGTCGTGCCACGAACGCGCACCGCTATAAGGCCCGTCTCGCAACGGTCGCAACGACAGGCGTCGATGGCATTGACCAACATGCGCTGGGTTCCGAGGCCTGTCGCGGCGTCGACGGTTTCGGCAAGTGAGTGGTTGACGAGCTCGCCGACATAGAGCGAGGGGACATTTTCGTCGCCGTCGATGCGAAACCCGCGAGCACGGCAGAGGACGTAGTCGCCGACGGCATTGCGCACACGATACTGCATGACGCGACGGTGCTTGGTGCCGTTGTAGACTTGGTCGATGTCGTTGATGCAGGCCTCAAGGTCGTCGGGATGGACGCGCGTTTTCCAGTAATCGCGACAGTTGTCTATGTGCTCCGAGGGAAGGCCAAGATCGCGCAAAGCACCTTGTGACCAAAGGGTGCGATGTTTGTCCAAGTTCTCGATAAAGAAATATCGGCCCTCGTTGAGCATCGAAAAGGCGTCAAAAATTCGATCGCTTATTTCGAAGTCGTCGGCGTGAACTTGCGTGATATTGCGTCGATCGAGGTGCATGGCGTGACGTAGCTTGTAGTCGTACATGCGATGGTCGGCATCGAGCGTCATGCGATTGGAAGCTTCGCCCAGGGCGGGGTCGGCATGTGACACTCCGTAGCTAAACGAGCGGGGCATCTCGGAATCGTTGTTTTTGAGCAGAACCGTTCGGCAGTGTTTCAGACGTTCGGCGAGGTCGTCCTCGGTTGCAATCGTAGATAGGATGGCAAACTCGTCGCCGCCTATGCGAAACGCCGCTTCGCCCACCTTCATATACAGCTTAAGATAGAGACTTACCTGCAAGATATAGCGGTTGCCCTCGTCATGGCCAAAGACGTCGTTGCAGTGCTTGAGATTGTCGATATCGATGTACGCCATGGTAACGGGGGTGTCCTGCTCCCAGAGCTCCTCGAGGGAACGGGCAAAGCCGCCGCGGTTGCCAAGTCCGGTAAGCTGGTCGGTAAAGGCGGTCCTAATCAGATCATCCTGACGCTCGAGAAGGTCACGGACGGTCTTTTCGAGCGTTTCGGTGTAATTGCTGACAGTATCCATGTCGTAAGCGGCTTTCTGAGGTCGGGCGAATTGCGTCGGGCGAGCTCGTTGTGCACACGCGTTGTTGTTCGGCGCTTTGCGTGTATCTAGGCCCCCGCCTTGCTGCGTTGTTGGGTTAATTTACCGGCTAATGTTCGCTGTTGATAACTGCTGAGTAGTATAAACAACAGTGCAAAATTATATATGGGTGTACATGCTGCGGGCGGCTATTATTCGACAGGCGGTAGCGCGACGATGCGATGTTCGATGAAAATGCGACTGAGACGATATATGTTGACGGGTATACTTGTTCCGGTTTTAAACGCAGGAACGGAGATGGTCGCATGGCACAGCCGGATACGACGCGCACGGTGGGGCTGGCACTCGAGGGAGGCGGCTACCGCGGTATGTATACGGCGGGCGTGCTCGACGTATGGATGGAGCACGGTTTGACCTGCGACCATATGGTGGGCGTCTCGGCAGGAGCGGCGTTTGGCTACAACTTTAAATCGCGCCAGATCGGCCGCGCCATTCGCTACAACAAGGCCTATTGTGCCGATAAGCGCTATGCGGGTGTAGCAAGCTGGCTGCGGACCGGCGACATGTTCAATGCCGATTTTGCCTATCACGAGGTGCCTATCGAGCGCGATCCCATTGACTTGGAGGCGTATCGCGCCTGCCCCATGCGATTTACGTGCGTGTGTACCGATATCGAGACGGGCAAGGCCGTCTACCACGACCTGCCCTATGGCGACGAGAGGGATATCGAGTGGATCCGGGCATCGTCGGCGATTCCCGTGGCGACGCGTCCCGTTGCTATTGACGGGCATAAGTATCTGGATGGTGGCGTGGCTGATTCTATTCCCAGCGCATGGCTGTTTACGCAGGGATATGACCGCAATATCGTGGTGCTCACACAGCCGGCGGGCTTTGTGAAGCAGCCCAACAGCGTGATGCCCATGCTGCGTCGCGTGTTTCGTCACTACCCGGAGTTTGTCGCAGCGCTTGAGCATCGGCATGAGGTTTACAATGCCACGCTCGATGACCTGGCACGTCGCGAGGCCGCCGGCGAAATCTTTGTGGTGCGTCCGAGCGAATCGGTGAAGGTGCCGTCGCTGTGCCGCGAGCCCGATGAGCTCGAGCGCATCTATCAGATCGGTCGTCGAGATGCGGAGGCGACTTTGCCGGCGTTGAAAGCATATCTGGCGGGGTAGAGCAAACTGCCGTGGCCTCGGCGGAAAGCGCGTCCCAGGCTTTGCGCTCAGAACGGGTTGCAGTTTCCCAAACGGTGGGGTTTCGGAAAGTACGTCCCGGAATATGCGTTCAGACTGGGACGCAGTTTCCCGTTGAGCCTCTATATGGAAAGCGCATCCCGGAATGGAGGTCCAAACTGGGATGCGCTTTCCGTTATTGAAGATATGAGGCTGCGGAGCAACTGCTCGGCCTCGACTTATGTCTGCTGCCAGGTATCGACAAGTTCCTTGGCGGCGACGTAGGGGTCGTCGGCACTGCAGACGGCGCTCACCACAAAGAAGCCATCGACGCCGGTGGCCTTGAGCTGCAGCAGGTCGGCTGTCTTGACGCCGCCGCCCACCACGATGGGCACGGGGCTTGCCGCGTGGAGGGCGGCCAGGTCCTCAAAGCTCTTGGTGATGATAGAGCCGTCGGCCGCGCGTCCGCAATCGCGTTTGGTCTCGGTCTCGTGGAGTGGGCCGATGCCCAGGTAGTCGACTAGGCTCATGTCGGCGGTCTTGACGTACTCGAGCATCTCCTCGCAACGGGCCGAAAGGCCCACGATGGCATCGGGGCCCAGCAGCTTGCGGCAGACCTCGACGGGAATATCGCTCTGGCCCACGTGCACGCCGTCGACGGCAATACCCTGCTCGCGCGCGGCGAGTACGCAGTCAAGGCGGTCGTCGATTAACAGGGCGACCTGACCGGTCTTGCCGGCCTGAGCGATTGCCTGCGCGGCGTCGCCCGTCAGCGCGATGATCTCGCGGGCACTTGCCACCTTGGAGCGCACCTGGATGCAGGTAAAGCCTGCGTCGAGCGCCTGGGCCACCACGTCGCCCACGGGACGCCCGAGCGTGTTTTCGGGGCCGAGTACCAGATAGGCCGAGATATCAAGGTTGTCGTGGATGCTCATCGTGCTTCCTCCTGCTTTTTGATCTGCGCTTCCATGCGCTCAAGCTTGCCGGTCATGGTGTCGGTAAATCCGGGTCGAATATCGGCTTTGAGCACGACTTCGGTGCGGATGCCCTTGCTCGCCAACACAAAGGTTGCGTCGCGCACGACCTGCATGACCTCGTCCCAGTCGCCCTCGATCTCGGTGAACATCGAGGTGGTGCGGTTGGGAAGGCCGCTCTCGCGAATGACGCGCACGACCTCGGCGACCTCGGCGGACAGCTCATCGCCGGTGCCGCACGGGGCGATGGCCACAGCGACGAGCGTGTTCATGCCGGTATTGGTTGCAGGCTCGGACATGGCTTATGCCTCCTCGAGCTCGAGTTGGTTATCGGCGATGTCTTGGGCGGTCGCGCGGTAGAGCTCGTCGATAAAGGCGACCTTAAAGCTTGCCGGGGCATCGGCGACAGCGGCGGCACGCGTGCCGGCAACGTTGTAGACCGCGGTGCCGCAGACTGCCGCCGTAAACGGATCGGTGACGCAGGCGTACACGGCCAGCACGCCGCCCTGCGAACAGCCGCAGCCGGTGATCTTTGACATGAGCGGGCTGCCGCCGTGGGACTTGGCCACCGTCGTGCCGTCGGTGATCAGGTCGACTTCGCCCGAGACCACAACGGCGCCGCCGGTGTAGCGGGCGAGCGCCACGGCGGCATCGCGGGCGGCGTCTACCGTGTCGGTGGTATCGACACCGCGCACGCGGCTCAAATCGGCTGCCTTGCCCTCAAGACCCCACAGGCCGGCGAGTGCGATGATCTCGGAGGCGTTGCCGCGCACGATGGCGGGCTTGTACTGCTTGAGCTCGTTTACCAACTGGGTGCGCAGGCTGCCGATGCCCAGGCCCACCGGATCGAGCACCCAGGGCTTGCCGGCGTCGTGTGCCGCCTTGGCCGCGCGGGGAATCGTCTGCTCGTAGATGGGGAAGAGCGTGCCCATATTGAGATAGATGGCGCCGCCGCCGGCAACGAGTGCCTCGCCCTCGTCGGGCAGATAGACCATGGCGGCCGATCCGCCCACGGCGAGCTGGGCGTTGGCGACAAAGTCGATCGTCACCGTGTTGGTGATGGAGCCGGCCATCGGATTGGTGGCGCGAATTTCCTCTACGGCCTTGACCATATGTTGCTTAAGCTGTTCCGAATCAATCACTGCACATGCCTCCTTGGCATAGAAAAGGGGCGCTGTGCATAGACAGCGCCCCTGTAAAGGCGGCATGCTCCCTACGCCAGCATTAACTGACAGGTTCAAAGGATTGGGCCCCATGCCCTCTCAGCCTTGTGGTTTGCACCGCCGGCACTCCCGCATCGAATCTGTTGTTCCCTATACTAGCGCACCTGCCAAAAAGGGACAGGTTTATTTTGGCAGGTCGTTACAATAGGTAGGACCGATACGAATGGGGGGCCTTATGATTAAACTTGTGCTGACCGATATGGACGATACGCTGATTCCAGCCGGGCATGACGGCGCTAGCGACTACGCCATCGAGGGCATTCATGCCATGCAGGCGGCGGGTCTGCACTTTGGCCCGGTTTCGGGTCGCCAGCCGTCCGCGATGGGTTGGATGTTCAAAAATCGTTCCGAGTGCTTTTCGACTGGCGCGTTCTGTAACGGACAGGTAATGTTTGTCGACGGTCAGGTGGTCGCTTCGCGCGCGACCGACAACGGTGCCCTCATGCGCCTTGCCGACTATCTTGAGCAAGAGACCGACGATACCTATCTGAAGGTCTACAGCCTGGGCGATGACTTTTGGGGCAACGATGCCTATTGCGTGACGAGTGACCCCGAGCGCGTTCGTCGCGCCATGGAGTCGGGCGGTAACGCATGGCTCAAAGGCGAAGAAGCCCCGTGCCGTCCCGTCGTCGATGACGCGCCGGTGTTCAAGGCGAATATCTGGAGTGCCCGTTCGCGTGAGGAGCTCGCGGAGCTACGCGAGCGCGTTGCCGCTGAGGTGCCGGAACTCTCGCTTGTGTTTCCCAACAACCGAGTGCGCCTGTTTGACATCCTTCCGGCTGGTTGGGACAAGGGCTGCGCTGCGCTGGAGTTGGCGCGCGCTTTGGGTCTGACGCCCGATGAGGTGGCCGTATTTGGCGATTCCGATAACGATTTGCCCATGATCGATGCCGTTCCCAACTCCGTTGCAGTCGCCAATGCCAACGAGGCTGTCACGGCTGCCGCGCGCTGGCATATCGGCGCTGCGGCAGACGATGCGGTTGCCGGGGCTCTGCATCAGATTGCCGCCTGCGCCGCGACGGGGGAGATGCCGCCGTTTATGCGTCAGATGGATGCGACGGGTTTCGACGTCACGAACATCTAGGGAGAAAGCCATGAAGCTTCAGCAGCTCAGGTATGTCGTCAAAGTCGCCGAATGCGGCAGCATCACCGAGGCCTCGCGCCGGCTCTTTGTGTCGCAGCCTTCGATTACCGCGTCGATTCGCGATCTCGAAAACGAGATGGGTGTGCACATCTTTGAGCGCACCAACAAGGGCGTCATTGTGTCCGAGGAAGGCGAGACCTTCTTGGGCTACGCGCGTCAGGTACTCGACCAGGCTGACCTGCTCGAGGGCAAGTACAAGGGTGCATCCGAGCAGGTGCCGCACTTTAGTGTGAGCTGCCAGCATTATTCCTTTGCCGTTAATGCGTTTGTCGATGTGATCCGTGAGTTCGATGCCGCGCGCTACGACTTTACCCTGCGCGAGGAACAGACCCACGAGATTATCGAGGACGTCGCGCATATGAAAAGCGAACTGGGCATCCTGTATCTGTCGGAGCACAATCGCGAGGTCATCGAGCGCATGCTGGCGGCCAACGAGCTCGTGTTCGAAGGGCTCTTCTGCGCCACGCCGCACGTTTTTGTGTGCGCAGACCATCCGCTGGCGGGCCGCTCCAGCGTGACGCTCGAGGACTTGGAAGACTACCCGTTTTTGTCTTACGAGCAGGGCAGCTATAACTCGTTCTACTATTCCGAGGAACTGACCTCGACGTTTGAGCGTCGCAAGAATATCCGCGTGCGCGACCGTGCGACGCTGTTCAACCTGGCCATGGGCCTCAACGGCTACACGGTATGCTCAGGCGTGATCAGTCACGAGCTCAACGGCCCCGGCATCATCTCGATTCCGCTCGATGTGGACGAGTACATGGAGATCGGCATCATTACGCGCAAGAACACGACGCTCACGCGCTACGGGCAGGCCTATATTGACGCGATTCGCCAGCATATCTAGGCTGCTGTGCTCCGCGCGGGTCAAATCTCTTTATGGCAGTCCAGACTGATATAGGAAGCATCTATATCAAACTGTCATAAACGTATATTTTACGATGACCACATGAGCGCTCATACTCTGTCTCGATAAAGCAACCAATGCAAAGGGAGATATCTATGAGCACTTCGATTCAACCGAACGCGCCGTTTCGCGCCGATATCGTCGGCAGTTTTCTTCGTCCGCAGGCCGTCAAGGACGCCCGCGCCGCCTATGTCGCGGGTAAACTCGACGCTTCCGGCCTTAAGGCCGTCGAGGACGAGGCCATCCGCGACTTAGTGGCCAAGCAGAAGGCCGCCGGCCTGCAGGTCATCACCGATGGCGAGTTTCGCCGCAGCTACTGGCACCTCGATTTTATGTGGGGGCTGAACGGCGTCGAGCGTCGCACCTCGCGCACGGGCTATATGTTCCATGACGAGGAGACGACGGCAGACACCGCCGTGGTGACCGGTCCCATCAGCGGCGAGAACCATCCGTTCGTCGAGCACTTTAAATTTGTCAAGGCGCTCGAGGGGGAGGACCAGGTCGCGCGTCAAACCATCCCGGCGCCGATTCAAACGTTCTCTGAGGTCACGCTCGACCGCTGCGATGGCCAGCAGGAGAGCCTGCGCGCCGTCTACAAGACCGATGAGGAACTTGCCGACGCCATTGCAGCCGCTTATCGTACGGTGATCGCCGACCTGTACGCAGCAGGCTGCCGCAACATCCAGTTTGATGACTGCACCTGGGGCATCTACTGCGATACCGACTTTGTGTCCAAGACCGGCATGAGCCCGGTCGATCTGCAAAAGGTAAGCGAGCTGGGCGTGGCGCTCAACAACGCCGCCATCGCGGACAAGCCCGACGATCTGGTTATCAACACGCATGTATGCCGCGGCAACTACCACTCTACCTATGCCTTCGAGGGCGGCTACGACCCCATCGCGCCGTACCTGTTCGCAAACGAGGATGTCGACGCATTTTACTTGGAGTTCGATACGCCGCGCGCCGGCGGTTTTGAGCCGCTCAAGTACGTTGCCCCGGGCAAGAAGGTCGTGCTGGGCTTGGTAACCACCAAGGCGGCAGAGCTCGAGAACGAGGATGTTATCGTCGAGCGCATCCGCGAGGCTGCAAAGTACGTGCCGCTCGAGAACCTGTATCTGTCGCCTCAGTGCGGCTTTGCCAGCTGCGAGATTGGCAACAAGCTGACCGAGGATGAGCAATGGGCAAAGATCGCGCTGGTCAAGCGCATTGCCGAGCGCGTTTGGAAATAGCGCTAGTGTTTGCAGGTGGCGGCGCGTGCGAGGCATAGTGTATCGCGTACAATGGTTCGGATCGTATCGTTCGGGCAGGTTATCCGATATGCCTGATCGCCCTTCCATTCGAAAGGACATCCATGTCCCAGTCCTCGACGCCCGCCGTCAGCGATGCCATCTACGACGCATCGTCGCTCGGCCGCCCGCGCATGTTCCTGCTCGGCCTACAGCACCTGTTTGCCATGTTTGGCGCCACCGTGCTGGTGCCCGTGCTCACCGGCCTCTCGGTATCGGCAACGCTTTTGTTTGCCGGCTTGGGCACGCTGCTGTTCCACTTCCTGTCGCGCGGTAAGGTACCGGCATTCTTAGGCTCATCGTTTGCCTTTATTGCCGGTTATGCCGCAATCGCGCCCAACGGCGAGGCCGAGCTTTTGCCCTACGCCTGCCTGGGCGTAGCTTGTGCCGGTCTGCTCTATCCGGTGCTGGCGGCGCTCTTCCGCGCGTTTGGCGCCAAGCGTGTCATGCGTTTCTTTCCGCCGGTGGTGACTGGCCCCATCGTCATTTCCATCGGCTTGATCCTGGCAAGTTCCGCTATTGCTAACTGCCAGACCAACTGGCTTGTGGCTGTCATTGGCGTTGTCGTTATCGTCATCTGCAACATCTGGGGCCGTGGCATGGTCAAGATCGTGCCGATTTTGCTGGGCGTTGTGGTGAGCTATGCCGTTGCGGCTGCGCTCGGCGAGGTCGACTTTTCTGGCGTCGCAGCCGCTCCTTGGGTTGGTTTGCCCATCGTGTGGGACAACACCGTGTTTGCACTCTTTGGGCCGCAGTTCGATAGCGGTCTTGCCACGACGGCCATCATCACCATCATGCCGCTGGCCTTCGCGACCATGATCGAGCATATCGGCGATATCTCTGCTATCGGTTCGACTTGCGAGCGCAACTACATTGCCGATCCCGGTCTGCATCGCACGCTGCTCGGCGACGGCCTTGCCACGATTCTGGCTTCGCTCTTTGGCGCTCCGGCCAACACCACGTATGGTGAGAACACCGGCGTGCTTGCCCTGACGCGCGTGTTCGATCCGCGCGTGATTCGCATTGCCGCGTGCTGCGCTATCGTGCTTTCGTTCTGCCCCAAGTTCGCTGCCGTGATTGCCGCCATGCCGGCATGCGTTATCGGCGGCGTGTCGCTCGTGCTCTATGGCATGATCAGCGCTGTGGGCGTCCGCAACCTCATCGAGAACCAGGTCGATTTCCAAAACAACCGCAACGTGCTGGTGACCGCTCTGGTGCTCGTGCTTTCGCTCGGCATCGCGTACAGCACCGCCGGCGCCATCGTGCTGGAGCTGGGCGGCGTGACGATTTCGCTGTCCGGCATTGCCGTGGGCTCACTGGTGGGCATTGTGCTCAACGCCATCCTGCCGGGTAACGACTTTGAGTTTGATGTCTCCGAGCTTGAGGAGGCTGCTGAGTAGCAGCTGCGTTCAGCTAAAACAAGATATGGTGCCCATGCGAATATGCGCGTGGGCACCATTTTAATGCGTCAGTATCCAGTGTATGCCGCGGGCCATGCGCAAGTCGGTTTGGGCAAAGTGATTGCCGGGGTTGAGCTCCAGCGTTGTTGGGATGCCGCGCTCGACGAGCAACGCTTCCATCGTGCGTGTGTCGTCGAGTACATGCCGCATCATGCGGTTGGGCGTCTTGGCCTCCTTTTTGCCGAGTGACAGGTAGACGGCGTCGGGCGTAACTGCCATCGCGTGCTCGTGCGCATAGTCGATAAAGCCAGGAAACCACAGGGACCCCGATGCGCTCGCGGCGCGGTCAAAGGCGTCGGTTTGCCAGAGGGACCAGAGCGCGAAGAGGCCCGCGAGCGAGTAACCGGCAATGCCGCGCCAGGTGGGCGGCTGAGGAAGCGACGACTCGACCTGGGGGATTATCTGATTCAGCAGCTCATCAAGAAAACCGGCAGCTTGGCCGCCGAAAGGCTCGGCATCGCGTACGGTCCCGTCGCATGCCCAGGGGCTCAGCTCGCGATTCCAATCGAGCCCGCCAATGGCGACGAGGGTGAATGGCGGGCAGTCGAGCTCAAGACAACGGTTGTAGACCTCGCTGCCGTCGCCCATGACCACGGGGAGGTAGATGACAGGTGCGCTTTCCGCATGATTCGAATAGACGGTTATCTGCTTTTGGTGCGCTTCCATGGCCCGCTTCTCTCAGCGTTGTGATATCGACGGTCTCAATTGTCGCACGCTGGCACATACAGGTTGGGCTGCATTAAGAACAATCGCATACGCACCGCGTGAGCACAAACAGGAAGACGCCACCGCCGGAGGGGAGCTCGACGGTGGCGTTGCTAAACGGTGTGCAGGCTAGCACTTCTGTGGGTGCCGTCCCGTGCGTTAAAGGCCAAAGGCGTCTATGAGCGCTTGCGGCTCACCACGGCGCCTGCGGCGATGGCGGCTGTTCCCGCAAGGGCGGCTGCCACGATGGCTGCGCTCGAGGCGTCGCCGGTTGCCACAAGCTTGCCGGTGGTCTTGGCTCCCGTGGCTGCAACTGCAACGGTCTTGATCGTCTTTGTGCCCTCGGACTTGGAACCCTTGGGTTTGGTCTCGCCGGGCTTCTCCTCGGGCTTGGTCTCCTCGGACGGTGCGATGACCGTGCTCTTGGCAACAGCTTCGTTATAGGGGGAGTCGACTACGGCATCGCCCGTGCCGATGGTTTGGCCTGCCTCGTACATGATGCCTTCACTGAGCTCTTCTTTGTTGCGATAGCCAATGACCTTGCCGCCTTCAGGCGTCAGGATGGTGGAGCCTTCGATTTCGATGGTGCCGATTGCCTTGCCGTCCGCGCTCATGGCAAGGGCGAAGATCGCTGCCGTGTCTCCCTCGGCCGTGACCTTACTGCGGACGATGGAGATGGTCGCGGGCATAATGCCCTCGCTGGTCTGAGCAAAGATGCCGATGTTCACGCCCCTGCGCTCAGGGGTGATCTCGCCATCCTGGTCTGTACTGTAGCAGTCGGGGCCATCGCCACCGGTCTCGACATAGCGGGCTATAGCCTTAACAACGGAGTCGCTGATGTAGATGTGACCGCCAGCGACGTTTGGCTGGTGGTTTCTGGTAGAGATTGCAACCGAGAATTTGCCTTCCGCGAACGCGTCCACGATGGAACCATTCTTGATGACGATGTCGTCCCCGTCAGTGATGAGGGCGATGGCCTGGCCGCCGCTCGCACTTGTGCGGACCGTCACGGTCGCGTGATCGAGCGTAACGCCCTTGTAGGCATAGACACCATATTCAACACCGCTTGCGTCAAGGGAGGCGTTCGTGACCGCGAGACTGCCCTCAGCGTCGACGGCAAGATCTCCCTGGGAGCTTGCCTCGACCTGGCTGCCGCCCGAGATGTTGATGCCGTCTTTAGCCCAAATCGCCGCTTCTTCTATCGAGCTTGCTTCTACCTTGCCACCGCCTTTGATGATGAGGTCACTGCCCGCGGCGACGCCGTAACCTTCGCTTCCTTTAGCGATCACTTTGCCAGAGGAATCGATGGTGGTCTTGCCCTTGGATTGGATGCCTTCGGTACCGCCCGTTGCATTCACGGTGCCCGAGCCCGTGATAGAAAGATTGCCCTTTGCCTCAATTCCGTCGGAAGTAGTGCTTGTGGTGTTCACAGTGCCTGGGCCAGAAATGGAGAGGTCGCCTGTGGATTTAATTGCATCGGCCTCGGCTGTCACATTGAGCTCATCCGTGCTATTCGAGCTCGTTATGTTCAACTCCGCTTTCTGGTTAGTGCCATCCTGCGCTTTGATGGCGGCTCCGGTGTAATCGGGCTCGGTTTTCACGGTGTTCTTGCCCTCGTACGTAATGTTGAGCTTGCCTGCAGCATTGATTGCGCCGCCGTCATAGCCGTTGAGCTTCATATCGTCGGCACCGTCCCAGCTCCAGGTGCCGGCGGCGTCTCCCGCGGGCCCCGTGGCGGACGCCGCCGACGTCCATCCACTCGGCCGCGAGCGAGACGCTCGGCATGAGCAGCGAGCTCACCGTAAGCGCGCATACGGCGCCTACAACGATGCGGCGTGTCACGCGGCGCCAGCTTCCGTGTGCGAGCAGCGTGCGACGGCGCACGTCGGGCTCGACAAAATGGGCTCCAGAGGTTTTGTCATTGCGCTTGGGGGTCGTGAACAAGGCGGCCATGGTTACTCCCATCCTCATAGGGCCTATGCGATTAAGCCCAGCATATCTGCAGGATGTAGCCGGCGGTCGTGCCGTTTGGAGGGCAAAATGTCCAAAACTCGGGAAGCAATACATCGCGCGTCCGTGCGTTGCCTGGCTTTAAAAGAAAAGCGCGGAGCCGCATGGCGACTCCGCGCTTTGGTGTTCTGCTTTGGCAGCTTTGCCGCTACGCTACGAAGAAGTAGACGAGGAAGGCGAGGGCTGCGATCCACATGAGCGGCTTGATCTTGGAAGCTTCGCCCTTAAAGAGCGCGACGACCACGTAGGCGATAAAGCCCAGGCCAATGCCGGCAGAGATGGAGTAGGTGAAGGGCACGCCGGCGACAATCATAAACGCCGGGAAACCCTGCGACACGTCGGACCAGTCGATCTCGGAGGCCTCGCTCATCATGAGGTAGCCGACGTAGACCAGGGCACCGCAGGTGGCGGCGCTGGAAACGATGGTGACGATGGGGGAGAAGAACGCGGCGAGAATGAACAGCACGCCGGTGGTGACGGAGGTGAGGCCCGTGCGGCCACCGTCGGCAGCGCCAGAGGTGGACTCGACGAAGGTGGTGATGGATGAGACGCCCATGAAACCGCCCACAGCAGCGGCGGCGGAGTCGACGATCAGGATCTCCTTGATATTCTCGACGTTGCCGTCGTCGGTGAGGAACTCGCCCTGCTTGGCCACGGCCATCGCGGTGCCCATGGTGTCGAAGAAGTCACTCATGAGCAGCGAGAACGAGATGACGAGGAGCGCGGGGTCGGTAAGGACCTTGACGATGGCGGGCACGCCGCCGGCGTCGGCGATGGGGCCACCGATGCTCGAGAAGTCGAGCGGGGCGATGATACCGGTCGGAGCCTGGGTCACACCTAGGGGGATACCGGCGATGACGGCGACGACGATGCCGATGAGCAGCGAGCCGGGGACGTTGCGGCAGGCGAGGGCGACCGTCACCAGGATGGAGATGATGCCGACGATGAAGGTGGGGGAGGTGATGTCGCCCAGACCGACGAGTGTACCGGCGCCAGCGGTGATAATGCCGGCATCGCACAGGCCAATCATGGCGATGAACAGGCCCAGACCCACCGAGATGGCGTGACGCAGGACAACCGGGATGGCGTCCATGATGGCCTCGCGCAGGCCACAAAGCACGAGCAGCAAGATGACGACGCCCTCAAGGAAGATGACGCTCATGGCCACGTGCCAGTCACCGCCGCAGACGGTGGTGGTGATTCCGGCGATCATCGCGTTGACGCCTAAGCCCGACGCGCAGGCGAGCGGGCGGTTGGCGAAGATGCCCATGCAGATGGTCATGATGCCGGCGCCCAGGCAGGTGGCGCAGGCGAGCGCTCCCGCATCGATGCCGGCGCCCGAGAGCACCGCGGGGTTGACGGCGATGATGTAGGCCATCGCCAGGAATGTTGTCAGTCCAGCGCGAAGTTCGGTCCCGATTGTGGACTTGCGCTCGCTGACGTGAAATAGTTCGTCCATGCATACCCTTTCCTTGTTCGGCCCCGAGTTTAGGCCGATTGACACGAACTCACCCACTATAGCCCCTTTACGACGCTGTTGTTCCTCGCATGTTGATGTTCGGCGCTTTGTAGCAGACGGACGGTATTTTTCGCATGAAAATGTGTGGGTACCGTATACTTAAGCGGTTACAACGACCCCTATGGAGGAACGTATGATTAAAGAGCTTTGCCACGACGAGGCTATCCTGTCCCAGCGTTGCGAGGTTGCGACCGTCGAGGACGAGTCGGTCGCACAGGACCTGATCGATACCATCAAGTCGCTCGACGATGCCGGCTGCCTTGCTGCCAACCAGATTGGCGTCACCAAGAAGGTTTGCGTCTATCTGGACGACGCCGGCGAGCCCCACGTGCTCTACAACCCCCGTCTGGTGTTTGGCCTGGGCGCCAGCAAGATGGAGGAGAGCTGCCTGACGCACGAGGAGGTCACCAAGTCCACGCGCTATATCAAGTGCAAGGTTGCCTTTGACCAGATCGTCGACGGCAAGATGAAGGAGTGCCGCCGCGACTACGCGGGCTTTGAGGCGCAAATGATCCAGCATATGATCGACCACTGCCAAGGTAAACTTGTCTAGGGTGACCACAGCACCGCACTTCGCCTCTTTTGGCCCGGGCATGACATTGTTGTCATGTCCGGGCTTTTGTGTTTAGCGCCTTTTTGTTTGGAGACAATGAAATTAGCAAGAACGTAAAGCTAGGAGGCGCTATGTGTACGAGTATTCGATTTACCGATAATTCTGGCCACATGTATCTGGGCCGCAATCTCGACTGGAGCTTTGACTACGGCCAACAGGTTCGCGTGATGCCGCGCGGGTTTCACATTCCGTATTCGTTTATCGACGACGCGACAGCGGCGCACGCGGTGATCGGTATGTGCATCGATTACAGGAACTACCCTATGTTCTTCGATTGCGGCAACGATGCGGGCCTCGCCGTGGCGGGTCTCAATTTCCCGGGTTATGCCGAGTATGCCGAGGACCCTGTCGACGGCAAGACCAATATCGCGGCCTATGAGTTCCCCCTGTGGGTGGCAGCGACGTTCTCGACGGTCGATGAGGTCGAGGCCTCGCTGCGCGATACGGTGATTGTCGCCAAATCTGCCGGAGAGGGGCTGGGCGTGTCACTGCTCCATTGGATTATCGGCGACAGCCAGCGCAGCATCGTGGTCGAGATGATGGCTGACGGCCTGCATGTATACGACGATCCGGTCGACACCCTTGCCAACCAGCCGACCTTCCCGTGGCACATGGAAAACCTGCGCACCTATATCACCGCCACAAGCGATTTTCCGCAGACGGCGACATGGCGTGGCGCCGAGCTCAAGCCCTATGGAGCCGGTGCCGGCATGCGCGGCATTCCGGGCGATTGCTATTCGCCGAGCCGTTTTGTAAAGGCGGCGTACCTCAATGCCAATTACCCGCAAAAGGAGAGCGAGACCGAAAACGTCGTTCGCATGTTCCGCTCGCTCGAGGGCGTGGTGATGATCGAGGGAGCGTCCAGGATGGGCGATGGCAAGTTCGAGAAGACTATCTACACCGGATGCTTTAGCGCGCACACGGGCAATTATTACTACGCGATGTATGATGATCCGTCGATTCGCTACGTGAGCCTGATGGATGCTGAGGGCGCGAGCCCCGATAGGCTCGTGGTTCCCGAGCCGCGCCGTTCGTAGCCGATAGCTTTACCGCAATGCAAAGCGGCCCTGCATCTCCCGTGAGGTGCAGGGCCGCTGTCGTTGATTTGTGACGTTGCTAGAAGTTGGCGTCGTTGAGTTGTTCACTCTCGAGGCCGTCGAGCTGTTGCTGTTCGGGTGTATCGGCGACGCTCTCGAGCAGCTCGGTGGGATCGACGTTCATGTCCCTACCGGCCTCGTTGCCGTTGACCAAGTCGTCCGAGAAGATATCGACTTCCATTTCCTCGGCTTCTTCGATCTGAACCTCGAGCGGCACCTGGGTGCGCACGAGCTTAACGGCCGGGCGCATGCGGGCAAACAGCGGCACGTACTCGATGATGATGGCCGAGTTCTCAAGACCGTACCAACGCGCCGGGCTTCCGCAGGCGCGGCGGACGGCGTACTTGATGGCCATGACGCGATGGTCGTTGCGGTTGATGTCCGTTTCGGGGGCAAGCATCTTGCGCAGCATGCAAAAACGGAAGTCGCCTACGTTGCCGCGTGTCTCGTAGATGGAGTAGGTGTGATGCTGCGGCGGCAGCTCACCCGATGCCATCAAGTCGCCAACGATCTGGCGCAGGTAGGCATTAACGCGCTGGTTGACCTTAAAGCCCAGGTCCAGGCGCACGCGGAACAAAAAGTCCGTTCCAAAGGTCTCGACGGAATACTCGTGCGTATAGGGTTCGTCGGTAACGTGCACGTTAATGAACCAATATGCCTTGGCGCGCTTGGGGTGCTTGTCCAGGATGGAATAGAGCACGTCGCGGTCGAGCGTGAGCGGATCGGGGCTGTTGGTGAGGAACACCAGGTTGTCGGCGAGCACGGGGTAGGTCTCGTCATTGCGCAGGCGGTTGAGCTGGTCGATGTACTTGGAGACGGGCAGCAGGATCGTCTGCGTGCGCTCGATGGCGGTGCCGCGACGCCACACATACATAAGGCCAAACAGCAGTGCGGCCAGGAAGATCATCACATAGCCGCCGTCAAAGAACATGGTGAGGCACGAGGCGAAGAAGCACAGCTCAATGGCACCGAAGAGCAGGGCGAAGACGCAGGCGCCCAGCTTGTGCTTGAGAATGCCAGCGATATAGCTCGTCAAAAGCGTGGTGGTCATAAGCATGGTCACGGTAATGGCGAGGCCGTAGGCGCTTTCCATGCGCTCGGAGTTCTGGAACAGCAGCACGATGAAGATGCAGCCGACCCACATGATGTTGTTGACGAGCGGAATATAGAGCTGGCCCTTGGTGTCGCTGGGGTAGTGGATGCGCAGATGCGGCATAAGGTTGAGGCGCGTGGCCTCGGATACCAGCGAGAACGAGCCGGTGATGAGCGCCTGCGAGGCGATGATGGCCGCCACGGCCGAAAGCACGATGGCAAAGGGGCGCAGGGGCTCGGGAAGCATCATATAGAACGGGTTGACGATATCCATCGCGAGCATCTGGGGATTGGAATTGTTGGCGAGCAGCCAAGCGCCCTGACCCAGGTAGTTAAGGATTAGCGCCGCCTTAACAAACGGCCAGGATGCGTAGATGTTGGCCTTGCCTACGTGGCCCATGTCTGAATAGAGCGCCTCGGCGCCGGTCGTCGACAGGAAGACGAAGCCGAGCACCATGATGCCCGAGTGGTTGATGGGCGAGAACAGGAACATGATGCCGCGGATGGGGTTGAGCGCGCGCAGGATGGACAGGTTGCCGAGCATGTTGAACAGACCGGCGCCTGCCAGGAACAGGAACCACAGCGTCATGAGCGGACCGAACAGCTTACCGATTGACGAGGTGCCGGCGCGCTGCATGGCAAACAGGCCGCAGATAATGATGATGGTGATGATGATCACATTGGTCTGACCGTCGCCCAAAAGCGCGTGGCCCCACTCGATGGTGCGCAGACCCTCGATGGCTGTGGTGACCGTGACAGCGGGGGTGAGGATGCCGTCGGCGAGCAGCGCCGCACCGCCGATCATGGCGGGCAGAATCAGCCATGGCGCCACCTTGCGCACGAGACTGAACAGGGCGAAGATGCCGCCTTCGTTGTGGTTGTCTGCCTTCATGGCGATTACCACGTACTTGACCGTGGTCACGAGCGTCATAGTCCAGATGACGAGCGAAAGCGCGCCCAGGATCATGTCCTCGCTGACGGTACCGATGCCGCCGTTGTTGGCGACGATTGATTTCATGGTGTACATGGGGCTCGTGCCGATGTCACCATAGACGACGCCGAGCGTTACGAGCAGCATGCCAGCGGAGAGGGGGATGGCTCTGTGCCCGCCTTGCCCGCGCTGGTCTTGGAGGTTTGCCTCCAGTTTATTGTGTGCCACGAGGACTCCCTTAGACATCCGGTTATCTGTCTAGGACAAAAAACTTTATGCCGTCTTTATACATACAAGAGCAGTTTGGCACATCGGGTTATTTTAGACAATAATCCCCAGCTGGGGATTATTTATGTACGTAGGTAGCATTTCAAAACAGGGGCTTTTAAGCATGTGCTGTCTGGGCTATGCCAGCCTTGGCGTTTGTGCGTTTGCCGGCGAGTTCGCAAAAAATCGCGCCGCCGATGATAAGTGCGGCGCCCATCAGGCGGATCGGTGTTATGGCTTCGCCTAAAAGGACGGCGGAGAACACGACGGCCGAAAGCGGCTCGAGGTAGCCGACGACGGCGACGGTCTGCACGGGCAGTTTGGCGACGGCGCTAAAGTAGAGCAGGCAACCGATGCCGGTGTTGACGACGCCGAGCATAGCGACGGCGCGCCAATCGATGCCTGCGGCGATGTCGGGGGACAGGAATGAGGGGGCGCCCTGCGTGATGAGCGTGAGGGCCAGTGCGGTCACAAAGGCGGCGCTCGCCTGGAGCGTGGAGTTTTCGAGGCCTTCGATGTGTGGCGCACCCTTGCTCGCGATGACCATCAGCGCATAGCAAAATGCCGAGGCGATGCCGCAGGCGATACCAGCAATGGGCATATTGCCGCCTAGACCTTGCGCTGCAATGAGAAAAGCACCGCAAGCAACAGCGATAAAGCCGGCGATTTTGCCGCCGGTCAGCTTTTCGCCAAAGATGAGCGGGGAGAGCGCCATGACAATGATGGGGCCGCAGTAGTACAGCAGCGAGGATACGCCGACGCCGATCGTCTGGTAGGCACGGAACAGAAAAATCCAGCTGGCACCCAGCGCGGTTCCCGAGAGAAGGAGTGCTGCGGCTTCGCGGGGACGAGATGGCGCCTGCAGTTTATGGCGTTGGGTGATGGCGAGGATGGTGACAAGCGAGATGGCGCCCAAAAACGTGCGTAGTAGCACAATATCGGAGCTCGGCAGCGCGATGGCGGCGGCGATGATGCCGTTGGAGCCAAACAATAGCAATGCTGCTAAGTACGTAAACAGTCCGTTGTTCATGCGCTGACATCCCCTCTATATCCGAGCATGTTCACTATGGGTGAACTGGCAATAGAAGAAAAGCGAATATAATGCATGGATAACATGACAAAAATTCATGTAAAGGTGGAGGCGTGTCGTGGAAACGAATATTCAAAAGATGCAGGTGCTGCTGGAGACGGTGCGCGCCGGAAGCTTTACGCGTGCTGCCGAGCGCCTGAGCTATTCGCAATCGGGCGTGAGCCGTATGGTGGCCGATCTTGAGGCCGATTGGGGCTTTAAGGTGCTCGACCGCAGTCGCGAGGGCGTAGTGCTTTCTGCCGACGGGCGGCAAGTTATGCCGGCTGTCGAGGCGCTCTGCGAGGAATTCACTCGCTTGCAGCGACGGGTGGATGAGATGCGCGGGCTCATGCGCGGCAAAATCTGCATCGGTACGTTTTCGAGCGTGGCGACCCACGTGCTGCCGCCGGTGATTGCGCGCTTTCGTGCCGATCATCCGGACGTCGATTATGAGCTGCTGATGGGCGATTACTCAGAGATTGAACAATGGGTGGCTGAAGGCCGCTGCGACCTGGGCTTTATCCCGCGTGAACCCCGAGAAAACGGCATGGCATCGCGGTCTTTGGTGCGCGACGAGTTGATGGCAGTAGTGCCGGCAGACTCTTTGCTTGCCACGGCGGAGGTCGTTTCTCTTGCCGATTTAGCCAACGAGCAGTTTATTCTGCTAGAACGCGGCACCGATGACGAGATTACGCCGCTGTTCCGTCGGGCAGGGCTGACGGTGTGCTCCAAGCTGTCGACCTGGGATGATTATGCGATTATGGCTATGGTCGAGGACGGCCTGGGCGTGAGCATTCTTCCCGCGCTCATCTTGCGTCGCTGTCAGTTCGATGTTGTCGTGCGTTCGCTCGAGGGACATCCCCATCGGCAGATCAACGCCATATATCGAACGGCCGATGTTTCGCTTGCTGCCGCCCGTTTCCTCGAATACCTCTAAACGTGTACACGCCATTATCCGCTTTGGGTAAATCTCGGAGTCCGGTACATTTTCTTATGAAATTGAACTTTCGAATGAGGTGCCGCGTTATACTGCTTGCTAAATTGAACCATGGTTCAATTCGTGTTCTATAAATTGAACTTTGCCAGCAAGGAGGTTCCTGTGGCCCAAGAGACGTTTTGCGATCGCCTGCGACAGACTATGTCCAATCGCGACGTTCGCCAGTCGGACGTAATCCGCGCATCGGAGATGCTCGGCAAAAAACTCGGCAAGAGTCAGATGAGCCAATATGTGAGCGGCAAGACGATCCCGCGGCGCGATGTGGCAGAGCTGCTCGCCCGCATTTTGGAGGTCGATGTTACCTGGCTGCTCGCCGGCGACGCCGGTCAAGGCGAGACATCATCGCCTCGCAACGATTCCAAGCCCGAACCCCATCCCTCAGCTCAAATTGCAAGGAGCACCACCATGCGTACTTTTTCTAAATCCACCAAGCTCGATAACGTTCTGTATGACGTGCGCGGCCCCGTCGTCGACGAGGCTGCTCGTATGGAGGACGAAGGCGAGCGCATCCTCAAGCTCAACATCGGCAATCCGGCACCCTTCGGTTTCCGCACGCCCGATGAGGTCATTAAGGACATGCGCCAGCAACTGCCCGACTGCGAAGGCTATTCCAACTCGCGCGGTCTGTTCTCTGCGCGCAAGGCGATCATGCAGTACTCGCAGATCAAGGGGCTGCCCAATGTTCAGATGGAGCACATCTACACGGGCAACGGCGTGTCCGAGCTCATTCAGCTTTCGATGAACGCACTGCTCGATAACGATGACGAGATCCTGATTCCCAGCCCCGACTATCCGCTCTGGACGGCGTGCGCGACCCTTGCCGGTGGACATCCCGTGCACTATCTGTGTGATGAGCAGGCCGATTGGTATCCTGACCTGGAGGATATGGAGTCCAAGATCACGAGCGCGACCAAGGCCCTCGTCATCATCAACCCCAACAACCCCACGGGCTCTGTCTACCCGCGCGAGGTACTCGAGGGCATCGTCGAGAT
>CAJMPK010000005.1 GCA_905215205.1 uncultured bacterium
TCTCCGAGTACGATTTCCCCGGCGACGACATCCCCGTCATCCGTGGTTCCGCTCTGGGCGCTCTCGAGGGCGACGCCAAGTGGATGGACGCTATCCGCGAGCTCATGAAGGCCGTCGACGAGTACATTCCGACGCCTGCTCGTAACAACGACCTCCCGTTCCTGATGGCCGTTGAGGACGTTATGACCATCTCCGGCCGTGGTACCGTTGCTACCGGCCGTGTCGAGCGCGGTGAGCTCAAGCTCAACGAGCCCGTCGAGATCGTCGGCATCAAGGATACCCAGAACACCGTTGTTACCGGTATCGAGATGTTCCGTAAGTCCATGGACTTCTGCGAGGCTGGCGACAACGTCGGTCTGCTGCTCCGCGGCATCAAGCGTGAGGACATCGAGCGCGGCCAGGTTCTCTGCAAGCCCGGTTCGGTTACCCCGCACACCAAGTTCACCGGCGAGATCTACGTTCTGACCAAGGAGGAGGGCGGCCGTCACACTCCGTTCTTCGATGGTTATCGTCCTCAGTTCTACTTCCGTACCACCGACGTTACCGGTACGGTCAAGCTCCCCGAGGGCACCGAGATGGCTATGCCTGGTGACCACATCACCATCGAGGGCGACCTCATCCACCCGATCGCCATGGAGGAAGGCCTGCGCTTCGCTATCCGCGAGGGTGGCCACACCGTCGGTTCGGGCATCGTCTCCACGATCATTGAGTAAATTAGCTCTCTGATACCGATGACTTAAAGAACCCGGCACTGTTAGGGTGCCGGGTTCTTTTCTGCAATGGATATTGAGCCGTTGCTGGTGTCGAGAGGATCGATAATGGTCCTGGATGCACCGTCGATTAGCTCTCGATGGCTTCATTGATGTGTTCCAAATATGAATGGATCCACCGAGAACCAATTGACTCGAGGTTTTCATTGACAGCACTTACGTGGAGCTGATAAAGTAACAACTCGTGCCCGTACGGGGCGGAAATGAAAGGTTCAGGATACATGCGTACTCTAGTTACTCTTGCGTGCACTGAGTGCAAGCGCCGCAACTATACGACCACCAAGAACAAGTCGACCATGCCTGATCGTATGGAGATCAAGAAGTATTGCCCCTGGTGCCGTCACCACACGCTGCACAAAGAGACTCGCTAGTCTCTAGTCACATACGCCAGTAGTTCAATTGGTAGAGCATCGGTCTCCAAAACCGAGTGTTGAGGGTTCGAGTCCTTCCTGGCGTGCCAGTCATTATTCCGTAAGCTCCCACTTGGGGGCTTACGGTTTACTCATGTATAAGCGCATTGCGCGGAGGTAACCCAAATGGCCAACAAGAAGAACAAGAAGAAGGCTCAGCAGTCGGCGAACGCCCAGAACGCTGCTGCCAACTCCAAGGTTGAGGCCAAGAAGGCCGTTGCCAAGAAGAACGAGAAGGCTGCGAAGTCCAAGAAGAACGAGAAGCCTGGTTTCTTCGCCCGCACCAAGAAGTATTTCGCTTCGGTCAAGTCCGAGATGAAGCGTGTCACGTGGCCCGATAAGAAGGAGCTCGTGAACTACTCGGTTGTCGTTTGCGCTTCTCTGATTGTCGTCGGCGTCGTCATCGCTCTGCTCGATGCTGGCTTTGGCGAGGCTCTTGCTCTGTTCTCTGGATTGAGGGGCTAAACCATGTCTAAGCGTTGGTACGTCGTTCACACTTACTCTGGATACGAGAACCGCGTTAAGTCCGATCTCGAGCATCGCATCGAGACTATGGGCATGCAGGACCGTATCTTTGATATCGAGATTCCTATGGAGCGCGTCACCGAGATTAAAGAGGGTGGCAAGCGTGAGACCAAGGATTCCAAGATCTTCCCGGGTTATGTCCTGGTCCGCATGGAGATGGATGACGATGCTTGGACGTGTGTTCGTAACACGCCCGGCGTCACCGGTTTCCTAGGCGGCAACGGAAAGCCCGCTCCGCTTTCCCGTGACGAGTACAACAAGATGACTCGTCGTCCCGGTAAGGGCGATTCGCCCAAGCGCACCTCGGTTGATATTCAGGTCGGCACGTCCGTCCGCGTCACCGATGGCCCGCTTACCGACTTTGATGGCAAGGTCTCCGAGGTTAACACCGAGGCTGGCAAGCTCAAGGTCACGCTGATGATCTTTGGCCGCGAGACGCCGGTCGAGCTCGACTTTAACCAGGTCGCTGTCATCGCTTAAGTTTTCGTCCGTTCGCGCGAGCGTGCTTCTTCTGTGACTGCTCATCTCAGGAGTGCTTCTAACACGTGCGTGCTTACGATATAGCAAGTACTTCACACTCGTGATTCGAAAGGAATGACCATGGCTGAGAAGAAGGTTGCCAACGTCATTAAGCTCCAGATTCCTGCTGGTGCAGCTAACCCCGCTCCTCCCGTCGGCCCCGCCCTGGGCGCTGCTGGCGTGAACATCATGCAGTTCTGCCAGGCCTTTAACGCCGAGACGCAGGACAAGAAGGGCGACATCATCCCCGTTGAGATCTCTGTCTACGAGGACAAGTCCTTCTCCTTCATCACCAAGACCCCGCCGGCGGCTCACCTCATCAAGAAGGAGCTGAACCTCAAGTCTGGTTCCGCTAAGCCCCAGGCTGACAAGGTCGGTCAGCTCTCCCAGGAGCAGCTCACCAAGATCGCCGAGATCAAGATGCCGGACCTCAATGCCAACGACATTGACGCCGCCAAGAAGATCATCGCCGGTACCGCCCGTTCCATGGGCGTCACCATCGCTGAGTAGCGATTTCTTTAGGTAATGACGGGTGCTCCGACCGGGGCGCCCGTTATATGTGTGCAATAGGGCACACGATACGATGTGGGAGGGCTCACGCCCGTTTAACCACAGGAGGTAATGCACATGGCTAAGCATGGTAAGAGCTATAACGCCGCTGCCGAGAAGATCGACCGCGCCACGCTCTACACCCCCCTTCAGGCTGCCAAGCTCATCAAGGAGCTCGACACCGCCAAGTTCGACGAGACCGTCGAGGCCCACTTCCGTCTGGGCATCGATACTCGTAAGGCTGACCAGAACATCCGTGGTTCCATCTCCCTGCCCCACGGCACCGGCAAGACCGTTCGTGTTGCCGTCTTCGCCGAGGGCGAGAAGGCCCGCGAGGCCGAGGAGGCCGGCGCCGACGTCATCGGCTCCGATGAGCTCGTTGCCGCCATCCAGGGTGGCGAGATCAACTTCGACGCCGCCATCGCTACGCCGAACATGATGGCCAAGGTTGGCCGCATCGGTAAGATCCTTGGTCCCCGCGGCCTCATGCCGAACCCCAAGCTCGGCACCGTGACCATGGACGTCGCCAAGATGGTCTCCGAGCTCAAGGCTGGCCGCGTTGAGTACCGCGCCGACCGCTACGGCATCTGCCACGTGCCCCTGGGCAAGAAGTCCTTCTCTGAGCAGCAGCTCGTCGAGAACTACGCTGCCCTGTACACCGAGATCCTGCGCGTCAAGCCCTCTTCTGCTAAGGGCAAGTACGTCAAGTCCATCTCCGTGTCTTCCACCATGGGCCCTGGCGTCAAGGTCGATCCCGCTGTCCAGCGCGACTTCCTGGCTGAGTAACTTTTAGTTACTGCCTGAGCAAAGCAAGCATTGCTAAAGAAACCCGGTTCCGCCTCGTGCAGGACCGGGTTTCTTGCTATCGCGTCAAAACCACCTCAAAGGGGACTGTGCTCCCTTTGAGGTGGTTACCAGGGTGTTCTGGCTGTTGAGGACTCGATGGCATCGTGGCGTTTGAGCTCGCGGCGCATGGTTTGCGAATTGAGCCAGGCTGCCTGCCAGCCACGGATGGGGTAGCGCGTCTGGTCGAGCTCAAACTGCGTATAGCCGCAGGCGTTGATGATCGTCGTTCCACACATATGCTGCCGCTCGCGCTGAAAATCGTAACCGTAGCTTTGGTGTACATGCCCATGCACCATGTAGTCGGCCCCCCAGGACTCAAGCGCCGTGTTAAAGCACTCAAACCCTCGATGCGGTAGATCGTCCAGATCACCCATACCGGCGGCGGGCGCATGGGTAAGCAGAATGTCGCACCCGCCGACCATCCTAACCTTACGCGACAGCTTACGCATGCGCTTGGACATCTCGCGTTCGGTGTACATGTTGGCGCCGTCGCGATAACGCATGGACCCGCCAAGGCCCGCAATGCGAATCCCTCGGTACGTGTACACGCTGTCTTCTACGCAGATACATCCGCCCGGTGCATGACGTGCGTAGCGATCATCGTGATTGCCGCGCACGTAGATGAGCGGCTTGTTGATGACCGTAACCAAAAACTCAAGATAGTCCGGGTCCAGATCGCCGGCGGACAAAATCAGGTCGACGCCCTCAAAGCGTTCCTTGCGAAAGCACTCCCAAAGGCATCGTTCTTCGGTATCGGCTATGGCAAGGATTTTCATAAGGCAGGGACTTTCGGCTCATCGTCGAGCTGCGGAATGGTGCCTACCACGTTATCCGCCAGCCAATTCATCTCGACAATCTGCGTGCTCGGCAGCGGAGGGAAGCCTTCGATCTGTACCACGCCGTTCTGGCTGTGGAGCTCGCCGCCAAAGGGGTTGATGGATCCCTCGACAATGCCGTTGCGGAGCAACTGCACGAGTTTGCGCGTCTGGTAGGGTAGGCCCGGAGCGTAACGGATGTCGATAACGCCGGAGCTCATGCCGTACCAGTAGTTGACGGCGCGCGCTTGGTTGTCATCGCTGGTCTCCTCCCACGTGCCGTGCAGAAGGCTGCGAACGATGAGCTCGTAGTAACGGCCCCAGTTCCATACCGGCATGGCGATGCCGGAAACCTTGCCATCGACCAGGCGGTGGAGTCCGTAGGCCGTAGGGTCTTCGAGCGACTTTGACATGTCAGCGCCGGTCATGACGCTCACGCCTTCGCGGCACATGGCCTCGGCAAGACCGCCGGCGGGCACATCGCCCCAGGTGAGGATAATTTGCGCGCGGGGGTCGAGCAGCGAGGCACCGATGGCAAAGGCATTGATCTCGCTGAGCGCGCCGGATGCGAAGACCGACGCGTGGTAGCCGATGCGATGGTTGTCCGCCATGCTGGCGGCAAGGGCGCCCAGGAGGAACTTTGCCTCGTACATCTTGCCAAAGTACGAACGGACGCTTTGGTGGGGAAGGCCGATAGAGCAGTTAAGGAACCGAACCTGGGGATACTCAACGGCAGCTCTGAGCGTGTATTCCATCAGGCGGTGCGAGGTCGAGAAGATGACGTTGTCTCCATGTTTGACAGCCGTTTCCACGGCGGCGTAGAACACGTCCGGATCGTGACAGTCCTCGAACGCCTCGGTGCGCACGATACCGTCAAAGTGCTCATCGAGATACTGACGTCCTTGGTCGTGCAGACTGTCCCAGCTCGACGCCGCACAGGGGAACTCATGGATAAAGGCGATACGCAGGGGGTTGGCCGCCGAATAGACAGTCTTGCCCATAAAGAAGTTGAGCACGCCGGAGGTGGACTTGGCGGGCGACTCCTCCTCATCGACGCTCGGCGCTTCGACAAGATCGACCTTGCCCTCGTCATTTTTGCCGGCAATGACCAGCTCGCGCCAAATCTTGCACAGGCGGTTTACGACGATATCCGTCGGCGTATCCAGTAGGCGGTCCTGGTTGTACACATTGAGGTAGACGAGCATGGCGTCGGCGGGCGTAATGTCCAGGTGGTCGCCGCCTGCGCGAAGGTAGGCGCGCTTAAAGAGCAGGAAGGTGTGGCGCAGGTAGTCGACCTTTTTCTGCGGCCATTTTTCGATAAGGTTCTGACCGAGCATCTTGGCGAGCGTCTCGTAGCTTCCCTCACGCGAGAACTCGATCTCGTATAGGGGGCAGACGCGCCAAAACGCGCAGAATTCACCGTACAGGCGGCTTTCGACGGAATCCCATGTGCCGGGGTAGAGACGGGTGACCCTGGCCGAAACCGTTGGAGCGTCCAGGAATTTGAGGACACTGACGCGTTTGTTGCCTTCCTGGACATAGAACCGATGCATGAACTCGGTGACGATGATGGGGTCGCGATAGCCCTCGGTTACCTGGATGTCGTAGAGGTTGGACCACTTGCGGGCGAACTCGGTGTTAAACGGCAGCAGGGGCATAAAGTTGCATGAAAAGGCGGACTGACGGCCTTTGGTGACCGTGCCGACGACCATTTCGAGCGGAATATCCCGCAGGCCGACGCTCTCTCGCTGACCTAAGGGGAGCTGGGCAACCAAGCTATCGAGGTCCGTGAGGTACGGATGCTCGCTTTGACTAATGGCGTGTCGACGTCCTTGCTCGCCGCGCTTGCGTGCTTGACGATAGGCCTCTTCCATAGTTTTGCTCCCTTAGTCGTTTAAACAACTATATGAACTATGGTACCACGAATGAAAACCACCACAAAGGTGCCTGTCCCCTGTGTGGTGGTTTAGGCGATGATGGGGGCGATGGCGCGGATGCAGGCGTCGGCCGCCGTGAAAGTGGTGCTGTCGTCGCTGACGATAAAGATGATTTTTCCTTTGATGCCAAAGTCGCCGATTTCGCTGAAGAGTACGTAGGGCTCCTTGTCAAAGCCCGAGATGGGAAGCACGGCGGCCTTGGTGGCGCTGGTCAGCTCGTCTGCCAGTGCGTCGAGCGAGGCCCACTTGGACGTGTCCTTTACGGCAACGGGCACGGCCACGCGCCCAAAGGGCATCAAATGCACGAGCGTGTTCTTGGAGATGTTGGAATTGGGCACAATGATGGTCTGTCCACAGGCATCCTCAATCGTTGTATGGCGCCAAGTGATGTCTTGGACAACGCCGGATACGCCGCCGACCTCGATATTGTCGCCGGGTTTGATGATGCCCATAAAGGTCACCTGCATGCCGCCGATAAGGTTTGATAACGTGTCCTGAAAGCCGAGCGAGATGGCGATGCCGCCGACGCCAAGAGCGGCGACGAGCGCGTTTGCGTTAATGCCAAAGCAGTTGTCGAGGATAAAGCTGCCGCCGATCATCCAGATGACGGCGCGCGCGATGTTGATGAAGATACTCGATGCCGGTAGCGGGTTGTCGTCGCGGTTGAGCAGGTGGCGCAGGGTCTTGGATACGACCTTGGCGGCGACGGCGGTGCCTATCGCCAAGATGACGGCCCAGATGATGTTGTGGACCCACCGTTGCTCAAAGAAATGAAGAATCGGTTCAAACAATTCCATGTAGGGAAAACCTCCTCATGATCGTTCAACCATGATACCCACCAAGAAGCCCGTCCGATCAAATTCGGACGGGCTTCTGTGCTCGATATAAGGTTTACGCGGCGGGGCTGTAAGGCCCGGCGGTGTAGCTTAGCGTCGACGCTTCCAGATAATACCGAGCATGATGACGATGATGCCGCCGATAAGGCACGCGCCAACTACTGTCAGCGTGCGGTCTCCCGTTGCGGCGAGCTTACCGGTCGTCTTCTTGGTGATGACCTTCGTGGTCGTCGTGTCCGTCTTAGGCGAGGGCTTAGGCGTCGGGGCCGGTGTGGGCGTGGGGTCCACGGCTGCGGGGCCGAAGCCGATGGTGCCGGCGAGCCCGGCCATCTTGCTCTCCCAGCCGTTCTGCCCAATCAGCGCCCTCAGCGCCGCCTCGCACGTGCCCCACTCGGTGTACTTGGTGGCGTGTGCAAAGGTGGGAAAGTCGGTCGTGTTGGTAATGATGTAGTTGTTGGTGGCGACGGTATAGGTCTTGGCGGGGTCGAGCGTACTGCCGTCCTTGGTGAGTGTGGCACTCACAATGCGCTTGCCTTCGGGCTGTGTCCAATCAATCGTCACGTTGATGCCGCCAAAGGAGAGAACGCTGCCAGAGTCATCGCGCCACTTGTACTTGTCTTGCGCCTCCTGCTCGGTATGGCCGGCTGCCACGTAGGCTTGCTGAAGCTCGTAGCTGTGATTGCACTCGTCGCTGATTTGCAGCGAGTGCTCGAGTGCTGCGAGGAAGTCCGCGCCGGTCATGGTCCAGGTTTCCACGGTGTTGCCGTAGGGCGAGATGGCGATGACGTTGCCGGCGGTCACGTTGCCCGCCGCGATGCCGCCGCGGATGCCGCCAGCGTTTTCGATAGCGAGGTCCGCGCCCGTCAGGGCAAGATAGGAGCCGCAAATCACGTGGCCGATGGTCTGGGCCTTGGTGGTGTCGCCCTCCTTGCTGGGGCGGAAATCGGTGGTGCGCACCATTTCCCAACCATGCGTGCCTGCGGCGTCCTCGCCGTAGAAATAGTTGGTGGCGGATGTGCCGAGCACCTTGTTCGATTCGTTTTCAAAGGCCTCGTCGAGCGGCTTGATCTTGTTGCGGACGTCTTCAAGGCGGCTTTGGTAGTCGGAGCCCTTGTCGGGGTCTGCCAAAAGGTCGTTGACGTTCTTGGCGGTGTAGAGCCTCTCGTCGCTGCCGTCTGCAGGGACCGTGACCGTGTCATCGTTGGTCGTCTCGGTGCCATTCGTGTCGTACCTGTACGGAATGGAAAGCAGCCCCACCTCGGCAAAGGCGCTGCCTGCCTCGACAACGTGGATCGTCTTGCCGTCGGCTCCCGTCACCTTCTCGTTAAGGTTGATGTGCTCGTGGCCTGCGATAAGGGCATCGACGCCACGGAGTCGCGTGGCAAAGGTCTTGGCGTCGAGCGTGTGCGCGATACACACAACAACATCGCAGCCCTCCTTGCGCAGCTGCTCTGCCTCGGCATTGATGGCGTTCGCGGCACTCGAGAACGACGTACCCGCGACCAGGTCCGCGCGCAGCGAGGAGTCCAGTGACTCATCCATGGCACCCACGACGCCGACCTTGATTTTGTAGTCGAATGTGGAGTGATCCTCGCTATCCTCCCAGGTGCGATTGAGCGTCTTCGTGATGCTCGAGCTCCATACGCCGCTCGTAGACTTCGCGTTCGCGCAGAGCATGGCGAAGGGCGTGCCGGTGGTGCTGTAGCCGGTCATGGTGCGGAGTTTGTCCGCACCGTAGCTCCAGTCGTGGTTGCCTGGCGTGGTCGCGTCGTAGCCGTCGGCGTAGAAGGTGTCCATGAGCTCGGCGATGCTCTTACCCTCGCTCATGGTGGCGAAGGACTGTCCGTGGAAGGTGTCGCCCGCATCGAGCAAAAGATCGGGGGCGTTGCCCTGGGCGCTATAGAGAACTGCCAGTCCGTCGAAGCCGACGGTGCCGGTGCCCTTGCTTTCGTTGTAGCTGTACTTGTAGCTGCCGTGGATGTCGTTGGTGTGCATGACGGCCACGGAGCCGTCAATAGCGGCGGGCAGGTTCCCCGCGAAAGCGAGGCTTGGGATGCCTGCGAGCGAGCCGGCAAACAACGCGGCGGCTAACGCAAGGCGGGGGAGTCTTTTCATGGCAGTTTCCTTAGTCCTTAGCCAGAATGTCTGGTCGAATATCGGATTATCGACATAATATGCGAAAACCGCCGCAAGGGCGTCTGTCCCTTTGCGGCGGTTTTGACGTTTGCGCAGGTAAAACCTGCCAAAATAAACCTGTCCCTTTTTGGTAGGTTTAGCTCAGCAGCATGCGGTCGTTGGCGAGCTCGCCGCCCGAGACCTCCTCAAACTTCTGCAGCAGGCCGGCGACGGTGAGCGACTTCTTCTCATCGCCCGCCACGTCGTAGATTACGTGGCCCTCGTGCATCATGATCAGGCGATTGCCCAGACGGATGGCGTCATTCATGTTATGCGTGACCATGAGCGTGGTCAGGTGGTGCTCGTCGACGATCTCTTCGGTCAGATTGAGCACCTTAGAGGCCGTCTTGGGGTCGAGCGCCGCGGTGTGCTCGTCGAGCAGCAGCAGGCGCGGCTTGGTGAGCGTGGCCATGAGCAGGGTGAGTGCCTGGCGCTGACCGCCCGAAAGCAGGCCGACCTTGGCGTTGAGGCGCGTGTCCAGACCGAGGTCCAGGCGCTTGAGCAGCTCAACGTACTCGTCCTTCTCGGCCTTGGTGACGCCCCACGAAAGACCGCGACGCTGGCCACGGCGCTTGGCGAGGGCCAGGTTCTCGGCGATCTGCATGTCGGCTGCGGTGCCGCGCATGGGGTCCTGGAACACGCGGCCCAGGTACTTGGCACGCTGCGACTCGCTCAGGCGCGAGATATCGGTGCCGTCAAGCTCGATAACGCCCGAATCGAGCGGATACACGCCGGCGATCATGTTGAGCAGCGTGGACTTGCCGGCGCCGTTGCCGCCGATCACGGTTACAAAGTCGCCGTCGTTAAGGGTGAGGTCGACACCGGTAAGAGCGCGCTTCTCGGTGACGGTGCCCTTGTTAAAGGTCTTTTTGACGTGCGAGAGCTTAAGCATCTGCCTCATCTCCCTTCGTGTAGGAGCTGTGGAGCTTATAGCGCTCCCAAACCACGGGCACGCACAGGGCCACGGCGACGATCACGGCGGAGAGCAGCTTCATGTCGTTGGCGTCCATGCCCAACTGCAGCACGATGGCGCGGATAAGGAAGTACACCACGGAGCCAAAGACGGCGGAGGCAAGACGGACGCTAAACTGCGTGAGACCGCCGGGCAACAGGCGGCCGAGCACCTCGCCGATAACAATGGCGGCAAGACCGATAACGATGGCACCGGTGCCCATGCCAATGTCGGCATACTTCTGGCTCTGGCAGATGAGTGCGCCCGAAAGGCCGATGAGGGCGTTGGAGAGCACGAGGGCGATCATCTTGGTGGAGTTGGTGTTGACGCCCAGGGCGCGGATCATGTACTCGTTGTTGCCGGTGGCACGCAGTGCCGAGCCGATCTCGGTGCCAAAGAACCAATACAGGATGGCAACGATAGCCACGGCGAGCAGGATGCCCAAGATGATGGCGACGGTGGACTGCGGCAGGCCCGTCATGTTGCTGACGGCCGAGAACACGGTGCCCTTGGCAAGAATGGGCGTATTGGATTTGCCCATGATGCGCAGGTTGATGGACCACAGACTGATCTGGGTGAGGATTCCGGCGAGGATCGCGGGAATCTCAAAGACGGTGGTCAGAATGCCCGTGACGGCGCCCGCGATGGCGCCGGCGCACATACCGGCCAGCACGGCGAGCAGCGGGTCGACGTTGTTATTGACGATGAGCACAGCGCAGACGCAGCCGCCGAGGGCAAAGCTGCCGTCGCAGGTCATATCGGGAATGTCGAGCAGGCGGAACGTGATAAACACGCCAAGCACCATAATGCCCCAGAGGACGCCCTGCGAAACGGCGCCCTGCAATGCAATGAGCATGCTTCATACCTCCTAGGATAGGGTGGACACGTGATTCACCATAATAGCGGTAACAATGCATAGAAGAGCTGCGGACAGACGTTTTGTTTTACCTGAAACAAGCAGGGCGGACGCCGGTCTACAGCGCCCGCCCCTGTGGCTCAGATATTGAATAACGCGACTAAAGCGCGAGCACGGGTTCTAGACGCATGCCGCGTATGGGGTATTACGCGTCCAGAGTGGAAAGGTCGATGCCCAGCGCCTCGGCCATCTCGTCGTTCTTGACGACGACCAGGTCTTTGCTTGAGAGGTGCTTGATCGCCATGTCCTCGGGCTTGGCTTCGCCCTTCAGGATCTTGACGGCCATCTCGCCTGCGGCGTAGCCCAGATCCTCGTAGTTGATGGAGAGGGTGAACAGGCCGCCGGCCTTGCACATGCCCTCCTCGCCGGTCACGAAGGGAAGCTTGTTCTCCTTGCAGATCTGACCGACCTGCGAGGCGCCCGCGGCGATGGTGTTGTCGGTGGGGGAGTAGAGCGCGTCGACCTTGCCCACGGCAGACTCGACGACGGACTGAATCTCGTTGGAGCTCGAGACGGTGAAGTCAGTGTACTGGAGGCCCAGCTTGTCGAGCTCCTTCTTGGCGGCCTTGATCTGGACGTCGGAGTTGGACTCGGCGGTGCAGTAGAGCAGGCCGACCTTCTTTACGTCGGGCAGGACCTTCTGCATCATCTCGAGTTGCTCGGCGACCGGGGTAAGGTCGGAGGCGCCCGTGACGTTGGTGCCGGGCTTGTCGTTGTCCTGGACCAGGCCGGAGGCGGCGTAGTCGGTGATGGCGCAACCCACGATGGGGATATCGGCCGTGGCACCGGCAGCAGCCTGTGCGGCGGGCGTGGCGATGGCGTAGATCAGGTCGACGCCATCGCCCACGAACTTGTCGGCGATGGACTTACACGTGGACTGGTCGTTCTGGGCGTTCTTCTGGTCGATCTTGACCTTAAGGCCGCTCTCCTTGATGGCCTTGACAAAGCCGTCGTTGGCGGCATCGAGTGCGGAGTGCTCGGTGAGCTGCAGAACGCCGATGGTGTAGTCGGAACCGGCGGCAGCGGAGCCGGAACCAGAGTTGCCGCCGCATCCGGCGAGCGGGGCGAGCGCGAGCAGGCCGGCGGAGACCAGAAGGCTCCTGCGGCTGATGGTGATGTCCTTCATATCATTACCCCCAGTATAAAAATGGCTGGAAACACTGCACTGGGACAAAGTGCAAGTGGAACTATAGTAGCGCTGATGTCCATTTTTACAACAGCCTGGCGGGTTTTTTAATACAGAATCGGATGGGCGGTACGGGTAGTCGAATGGGCGGCGGAGGGTCTTATGCGGCGGAGGAGGCGTCGTCCTCGTCTAGGGCGGCGAAGAGCTTCTTGCCGTCGAGCAGGCGCGTGCTGACGTTTCTCATACGGGCGATCTCGACAGTGCGCAGTGTATCGTCGGTGCCTCGGGCGTCGTAGACCGTTCCCAGCAGATACGAGATGCCATCGCGCTGCCTGATGGCAAAGGGACGGAGTGTCATCCGTGCTGCTTCGGTTTCGCCGCGTGTCGTGACGCTCGAAATATCAAAACTCACCGTGGTTCCGTGGTCGATGGCCCGCTCGACGAGCTCGCACGTGTCGATGCGCTTGATGGGCGTGCGTGTTGCCTTGGCAGCCTTGCTGCCTGCGCTTGGAGCGGGTTCGGGTGTATCGAGGTAGCCGCGAACGTCGGCGCTCGCCATGGCAACTAAGTGCTGCGCCATGCTCTTGCGGATAGCGATAGGTGTGGAGCGGTTGCGCATGACCATACCGTGGAGCCGGATGATCTCTTCATCGGTGAGCGGGCGGGTAAGAAGTTTGTAGCCCACGCCGCGTTTGTACTCAATTTCGTATCCGGCATGGCGAAGCGCGGAGATGGCGGTGTAGATGCTGCGCCGCGCCGCCGAGATGGGCATGCGGGCGGGGTCGTCGGGATGGGCGAGGCGCCGGATCAACTCATCGGAAAGCATGGCCTTGTCCTCGCCGGTGTTTTCGCTTAATAGTTGCAGGATGCGAACAGCGCGATAGGCCGCCATCGAGGCGGCGCCTCTAGTCGTGGTGTCGTAGGTTTCAACAGCGGCTTCGGTCATCGTGCCCACGTCCTTTCCGTTTTGGGTGGCGACGGTATGGAGCCTAGGACGTGGGGCTTTCCCAGGGGCGCAGGGCGCTCTGGGCGGTCGGTAGTCGTCGGCAAACGGCGGGTCGAGTTTTCAACAGCCCTGCTCAACTGACCAAAAACTTGCCAAAAGCTTGACGGATGCTGTTGAAAAAAGCGTCTCTCGACCGATGTCGAGAGACGCTTATGCGATGAGCGTTGGCGTGTGGCGACGCGAGCTAGCGTCCGACGATTAGAAGTCGGCGTTGCCCACGGCGCGCGGGTGCGGCAGGACGTCGCGGATGTTGCCCACGCCGGTCAGATACATGACCAAGCGCTCGAAGCCCAGACCGTAGCCGGCGTGCTTGCAGGAACCGTAGCGGCGCAGGTCAAGGTAGTACTTGTACTGCTCGGGATTCATGCCCAGATCCTTGATGCGGGCCTCGAGCAGATCCAGGCGCTCCTCGCGCTGGGAGCCGCCGATAATCTCGCCGATACCGGGAACCAGGCAGTCGGCGGCGGCGACGGTCTTGCCGTCCTCGTTCATGCGCATGTAGAAGGCCTTGATCTCGGCCGGGTAGTCGGTCACGAAGGTCGGCCGCTTAAAGTGCTCCTCGGTCAGGAAGCGCTCGTGCTCGGTTTGCAGGTCGATACCCCAGCTCACGGGATAGTCAAACTTGTGACCGGCGGCGACGGCCTGCTCCAGGATTTCGACGGCCTCGGTATAGGTGACGCGGGCGAAGTCGGAGTTGGCGACATGGTCCAGGCGCTCGAGCAGACCCTTGTCCACAAACTTGTTGAGCATGTTGAGCTCGTCGGGGCAGGTGGCCATAACGTCCTTAAGGACGTACTTGAGCATGGCTTCGGCGTTGTCCATGTAGTCGTTAAGGTCGGCAAAGGCCATCTCGGGCTCGATCATCCAAAACTCGGCGGCGTGGCGCGTGGTGTTGGAGTTTTCGGCGCGGAAGGTGGGGCCAAAGGTGTACACGTCGCCAAAGGCCATGGCAAAGTTCTCGGCATTGAGCTGGCCGGACACGGTGAGGCTTGCATGCTTGCCAAAGAAGTCCTGGCTCCAGTCGACCTCGCCGGACTCGGTGAGGGGCGGATTTTTGGGGTCGAGCGTGGTCACGCGGAACATCTCGCCGGCGCCTTCGCAGTCACTCGTGGTGATGATGGGAGTGTTGACGTAGACAAAGCCCTGCTCCTGGAAGAAGCGGTGGATGGCGGCAGCCGCGACAGAGCGGATGCGGAACACGGCGCGGAACAGGTTGGTGCGCGGGCGCAGGTGCTGCTGGGTGCGCAGGAACTCGACGGTTGCGCGCTTCTTCTGCAGCGGGTAATCCGGGGCGCTCGTGCCCTCGACCTCGATGGAGGTGGCAGAAAGCTCGAAAGGCTGGGGCGCATCGGGGGTCAGCTTGACGGTGCCGGTGCAAATGAGTGCGGCCGAGACGTTTTGATGGGCGATCTCGTCGTAGTTGTCGAGCGCCTCGCGGTTCATGACGACCTGCAGGTCGCGGAAGCAGCTGCCGTCGTTGAGCGTAACAAAGCCAAAGTTCTTCATGTCGCGGACGGACTTGACCCAGCCGGCGACGGTGACGGTCTGGCCGCCGAGCGACTCGGCATCGGCATAGAGCTGCGCGATTTTGGTGCGGTTCACGTATCCTCCCATAACGGTTGAATGATAGTTATCCATACAGTTCGATATTCTAGCAGCTCGGCTCATTTGGGCTATACAGATAAGGCATTGGCGGGATGGTTTTTCAAACGAAAAACGCCCGCGGCCAAATGGTCGCGGGCGCTTGACGAGGTGCCTTTTGGCTGTGTGGCGCGGGGCCTGGCTACTTGGTCTTGGCTACCAGCAGCGGGTCACCAAGCTTGACGAGCGGGTTGCCGCCGATAAGCGTTCCAGACTCGCCGACATGGTCGATGCTCTTAAGACGATCGAGCTCGGAGACGATGACGGTCACGATATCCTCGTGACCAGCGGCCTTAATGGCCTCGCGGTCGAAGCTGATGAGCGGCTGGCCTGCCTTGACCACATCGCCCATCTCGACAAAGCGGGCAAAACCCTTGCCGTTCATTTCCACGGTGCCCAGGCCAACATGGATGAACACGCGAAGGCCGTCCTCGGTAATCATGCCGATGGAGTGGTTGGTGACGGTGGTGGCGCCGATGCGGCCGTTGGCGGGCGCATAGATGGTGCCGGTAATGGGCTCGATGCCATAGCCCTGGCCAAGCATGCCCGAGGCGATCGTCTCATCGGGAACCTCGTTCAGGTTGACGAGCACGCCGTTGACGGGGGCATAGATGACGCCTTCGCGGGTAGCGAAGCTTGCTGCGGGCGGAACGGACGCCTCGCCGGTCGAGGTGAAGGTGGACTTAAGCGAATCGAGCAGACCCATAGTTGCCTCCAACTTAAATAGGCGCATATCGCGCGTTTGGTTTGCCGGAAACGTTTCACATGTGTTTCGCGGCTTGGTCAACGCCCCTATTCTACGCTGCTCAACGATACCTCTGAGCTGGGATTATGTGATATATCAGTTGGAGGGAAACTTATTGCCGGAGAGTTTCTACGTCCTGCACCCAACTGGGGTACGCTTAGATGCGAAAAAAGAGTGCGCATAATTTGCGCGAAGGGAGCACATATGATTGTCGAGAATCATGCGCTGTGGGGCGAGGAGCCGACCGAGGATTATCCGGCGACCTTTACGTATCTGGGTGCCGAGCCGCTGCCCGATAAACCGAATGGCCGCCGCCCCGCGGTGATCATCTGCGGCGGAGGCGGGTTTACGCATATCGCTCCGCACGAGCAGGACCCGGTGGCGTTTGCGTTTTTGGATCGCGGCTACCAGGCCTTTGTGCTCAACTATGTGACGAGTTCTACGGGTGACGTGAGCTTTCCGCACCCCCAGGCAGATCTTGCCAAGATGGTCGCCACGGTGCGCGCCAACGCCGACGAGTGGCATGTCGATCCTAAGCGCGTGTGCGTCGTGGGATTCTCGGCGGGCGGCATGATCTGTGCCTCGCTGGCAACGCAGTGGAAGACCGGCCCCTTCGCGGCACTTGCCGGGGCGCGTCCGGACGACATTCGTCCCGATGCCGTGGTGCTGGGCTATCCATTGCTCGACTTTGCCTATGTGCGCGACATGCAGACGCGCGATCCGCGCATTGACTTGCGTGTGCCCAAGACGGGCGGCAAGACGGGGCGCGATTTGCTCAACGACTACCTGTCGATGGTGACGGGCGGCGAGGCAACTGACGAGCATCTGGCCGACATCTGCCCCACCACGCATGTTTCGCGTCAGATGCCACCGACCTTTGTGTGGGGCGTGTCCGACGACAAGACGGCGCCGATCGCGCAGGTCTATCCGTTTGCCCAACGCATGGCGGAGGAGGGCATCGCTTGCGAGATGCACGTCTTCGACCAGGGTGGTCACGGCCTTTCGCTCGGCAACGCCAACACCGCGGTCGACAACGAGGACAAGCAGGTGGCGGTCCGCCCTTGGATTCGCCTAGCCTTCCGCTTCCTGGAGCGCCATCTGTAAGAGGACGGGCATCCCAGCCCTTCAATAACTTGCGGTGAAATAGTTCCGATCTGGGGCATCAACCAGCCCATCCAGGAACTATTCCACCGCAACTTTGTTTTTGATGTCCCGTCCGGAAACTGCACCCCAGTCTCGCCCTTCAAGGTGGGGCACGGTTTCCCATAGGGCCTCGATTTGGAAACCACATCCCGTTTCGAGCGGGAATAACGGGACACGCTTTCCGCAAGGGCATCGTTTCCTACCAAACGGTGAACTGGGCGTTTTCTGTGTTCCAATGGACATCGCGAACGTAGTCGCGCACGCCCGTCGCATCTCGTGCTTCGAACAACTCAAGAATATGAGCATGTTCGTTGTTGGCTTTATTGAGCAGCTTACACGCCGTCTCCTGGTCAACAGTCTCGTAATCGCGCTTGATAAAGCAGCGCTCGAGCTGTGAAATCATGTCGCGCAGACGATCGTTGCCACAGCGGTTGAAGTACGTAAGGTGAAAGTCTCGCTGAATGTCGTCATACTTACGGATGAGACCGCCTTGGATCGCGAGGTCCATGGAGCCGACGAGAAATTTAAGCTGCGTAATGTCATCGTCGGTTAGGTTCGGGCAGGCGAGATATGCGGCCTGCCCGTCGAGCGGCCCCATAATCTCAAAGACTTCAACGGCGTTTTGCTGATCGAACCCACGGACGCGGAATCCGCGGCGGGGGAGATTGTCCAGGTAGCCGTCGCTTGCCAGCTGGATGAGCGCTTCGCGGACCGGTGTGCGCGACACGCCCATGGCATCGCAGATCGCCTGCTCGCTCAGCCGGTCGCCGGCCGAGAGCTCGCCGGCGTCAATACGGCTCGAAATATAGTCGTATACGTGGTCCTTCAGGGGCCTTCTGAGCGTTTCCATGAGCCTATGTTCCTTAACGGTATATTTCTAAAAGCAAATACGTTTCACTTGAATAGCTCAGTTGAATTATAGAACGACCAGCTAAATCATGCTACTTTGCGCCGATACGTAAGAATACGCTTACCGAAGAATATCTACCGTTCAGGATTGTATACAATATACAAAACAGGAAAACCGCCCTAAGATAAAGCCATCGAAAGGAAGGCGGGCGCGAAGAAGTCCCGCTCTCTGCTAAGAGATCCAAGGAGGATCATCATGACCAAGTTCAGCCACGTCATCATCCGCCGCCCCGGCAAGTCCCTGAGCAATGGCATCACGAGTGCCCCCGAGCTTGGCCAGCCCATCTACGAGCGCGCCATCGAGGAGCACTACGATTACGAGCATGCGCTCGAGCAGTGCGGCGTTGACGTGTCGGTGCTGCCGGCACTCGAGCAGTATCCCGACAGCTGCTTCGTCGAAGATCCGGCCGTTATCACTCGCTGCGGCGCCATCATTACCAACCCCGGCGCCGATAGCCGCAACGGCGAGAAGGACGAGATCGAGCCGGCCGTCCGTCGCTTCTTTGACGACGAGCATGTCAAGCACATCGTTTCTCCGGGCACGCTCGACGGCGGCGATGTCATGATGGTCGGTGACCATTTCTACGTCGGTCGCTCCGCTCGTACCAACGAAGAGGGCATCCGCCAGTTCTGTGAGATTCTCGAGGGCTGGGGCCTCGAGGGTTCTGAGGTTCCGCTGGAGGAGGTCCTGCACCTCAAGACGGGCGTCAACTACATCGAGGACAACAACATGCTCGTCTCTGGTGAGTTCATCGATAAGCCCGACTTTGCCCAGTACAACAAGATCGTCGTGCCCGAGGACGAGGCGTACGGCGCCAACTGCATCTGGGTCAACGGTACGGTCATCGTTGCCGAGGGCTATCCGACTGTGCTCAAGGCCGTGCAGGATCTGGGCTACAAGACGCTCGTCGTTGACACCTCCGAGTATCGCAAGGTCGACGGCGGCCTTTCTTGCCTGTCGCTGCGCTTCTAACGCGATAGCTGTAACAGTCTGATGATCGCTTGACCGATGGCCCGGCACCAGATTCGGGACGTCCGGGCCATCTTTCGTTCGATCACATGATGAAGGGGGTGCACATACAATGGCCTCTAGAGCTCAAAATGAAGAGATTATCGACCCTAATGGCCTCGATCTCTTTTGTCTGACCATGATGGTCATTACCGCCAGTATTTGTGGCGGCATCTTTTCGCTTGCCGGCGATATGGCAGCAGGTGGGGCAAATACCGGTGCGGTTATCGTCTCGTGGGGAATTTGCTTTATTGGCGTCTTTGCGCTGATGATGGTGTTCAACGGTTTGTCTCAGGCCCGTCCCGACCTGACCGGCGGCATCTATGCATACGCTGCGGCCGGTTTTGGCGATTACATTGGATTCAACTCCGCTTGGGGCTACTGGATCAGCGCATGTCTTTCCAACGTGAGCTTTGCGCTCTTGCTGTTTAGCGCGCTGGGCTATTTCTTCCCTGCGTTTGGCGCGGGTAACAACCTGCTTTCTATCGTCTGCGCCAGCGTGTTTTTGTGGTTCCTTACCGCCCTTGTGCTTCGTGGCGTTAAGGAGGCTGCGGGCATTAACACGATCGTCACGTTGGCGAAGCTGGTGCCGCTGGGGCTCTTTGTGCTGAGTATCGTGCTCCTGGGTAAGTTCAACGTCGATATCTTTATGGACAACTTCTGGGGAGAGCCGGCTGGTCCTGGCTTTGGCGAGCAGGTTGTCTCGACCATGATCGCCCTTGTCTGGGTCTTCACGGGCATCGAGGGCGCTGTCGTTATCTCGGGCCGTGCAAAGTACGTGCGTGACGTCGGCCGCTCGACGGCGCTCGGATTTGCGGCTGTATTCACGCTGTATCTGATCATCTCGATGCTGTCGCTCGGCATTATGCCGCGCGAGGAGATGGCACAGCTTGCAACGCCCTCCATGGCGGGAATTCTCGAGTGCGCAATCGGTCCGGTTGGTGCTGCCATCGTAAACCTTGGCGTTATCCTTTCGTTGGTCGGCGCGCTGCTGGGCTATGTCATCATTGCGTCCGAGACGCCGTTCGAGGCGGCGCGCCAGGGATCCTTCCCTCTGGCGTTTGCCAAGACGAACAAGCACGACGCCCCGGTGGTAACGGTTCTCGTGAGCTCCGGCATCACGCAGCTCTTCTTGATCGTGTCGTATGTGGCGGCGAGCACCTACCAGTTCTTCTATAGCTGCGCAGTCAACACGATTCTGGTTCCGTATGTCTGCTCGGCTGCCTATTACATGGTGATTGGCTGGAAGAACGAGCATCTGGACGGTCCGCATGCGCCCAGCGTCGGCAAAGCCCGCTTCTTCGGTACGCTCGGCTTCATCTACACATTGTTCCTGGTGTGGTCGACGGGTCTTCAGGGCGTTATGATCACGACGATTCTTTTTGCTCCGGCCATTCCCGTTTATATGCTGGGCGAGCGAGGCCGCGGTAAACCGGTGCTTCCGCATCTGCACGACAAGCTGATCGCAGCGGTGGTCATTGTCGTGGCAATCATTTCGCTGTATCTGCACTTTGCCGGCATTGCGCCGATAGTCTAAGACTGCGGCAAGCTTCATCGCTTGGTAAGCCGACGGAGGCATCGCGTGCCGGTGCCGTTCGGTAATCCATAACTGACGTGGGCCTCTGTAACGTGCCTTTGTGAGCGCCCACCAAGCCCGCGCAGGTGACATTTGTTGCCAGCGCGGGCTTTTGCTGTTGCGGCGAAATGCTGCCGGCAGCTGGGGACGTTCCTATTGTGCCGGCACCCTGGGACACTCCTTGGATGTTCCGCATGCGACGGAGGGAACGGATCATTTTGTCGAGGGGCGGGCGGCTGTTTCGGTCCTCGGGGAAACCGCGTCCCGTTTCGAGAGCAGATTCCGGGCCGCAGTTTCCCCGAGGGCCCCATTGGGAAATTGCATCCCAGTCTGAGCGCGCCGATTCTGGGCTGTAGTTTCCGCTAGATGCCTCAACCGGAAAGCCCGTCCCGTTTAGGTGTTCCGGAGTGGGATTCGGTTTCCGCAGCAGGCCCGTCTGGGAAGCAATGGCCCAGAATCCCCCCCCTCGCACCGATCTGTCGATTGAACATCGTTGCATGTTCGCGCTATCATGCATGGTTAAATTGGTTAGCCATGGCAAACGGTTAGCCATGGTGAACATAAATGCAACGCCCTGTGGGCGCCGGGGGAGGAACACGGACGTGAGGCTCGATACACTCGAGATTGGAAAGGACGCCGTTGTCGCATCGGTGGCATCGGACGACCAGGCACTCCGACAGCATATTTTGGACATGGGTCTAACGCCGGGCACCGAAGTCACCATGATGAAGTACGCCCCCATGGGCGACCCGCTCGAGATTCGCCTGCGTGGCTACGAGTTGACGCTGCGCAAGGACGATGCCGCACGCATTGAGCTCGTGGATGTGCACGACACCGATACCGGCCCGCGCGCTAACGCCGCAATCGGCACGACGGAGCATCCGGCACTTGGCGAGGGGACGTATTCGCCCCGCGCCGCGAAGACGGCCGTGCCCGAGGGCGCGCCACTACATTTTGCCCTCGCCGGCAACCAAAACTGCGGCAAGACCACGCTGTTCAACCAACTGACGGGTTCCAACCAGCATGTCGGCAACTTTCCCGGCGTGACGGTCGACCGCAAGGACGGCACTATCCGTAACCATCCCGAGGCGAGTGTTACCGACCTGCCCGGCATCTATTCGCTGTCTCCGTACACGGGCGAAGAGATCGTCAGCCGTCAATTCATCTTGGACGAAAACCCCGACGCCATCATCGACATCATCGACGCCACCAACATCGAGCGTAACCTGTACCTGACGCTGCAGCTCATGGAGCTCGACCGCCCCATGGTTATCGCGCTCAACATGATGGACGAGGTGACGGCCAACGGCGGCGCCGTGGACGTCAACCTGCTCGAGAGCCTGTTGGGCGCGCCTGTTGTCCCCATTAGCGCCGCCCGCAACGAGGGCATCGGCGAGCTGGTGGATCATGCCCTGCACGTGGCGCGCTTTCGCGAGCGCCCCGGTCGCCTGGACTTTTGTGCGCCCGACGGCCCGGACGGCGGTGCGCTGCATCGCTGCATCCACGGTATTGCTAACCTGATCGAGGACCATGCCGTGACGGCACACATCCCGGTGCGCTTTGCGGCGACCAAGCTGGTTGAGGGCGACGAACTGGTAACCGAGGCGCTTCACCTGGATCGCAATGAGCTCGACGCTATCGAGCACATCATTACCCAGATGGAGGGCGAGGCCGGCACCGACCGCCTATCTGCGCTGGCCGATATGCGTTTTAGCTTTATCGGCGACGTGTGCGGGCGTTGCGTCGTCAAGCAGCACGAGAGCCGCGAACACGTGCGCTCCGTCAAGATTGACCGCATCCTGACAGGTCGTTACACAGCCATTCCGGCGTTTCTGGTGATCATGGGCCTCGTCTTTTGGCTGACGTTTGGCGTGATCGGCGCGGCGTTGCAGGGACTCATGGAGGACGGCATCGCGGTCATCATCGCCTCGGCCGATGCGGGCCTCAAGGCGTTCGGAACCAACGATGTGGTACGCTCGCTGGCTGTCGACGGCGTGCTTACGGGTGTGGGCAGCGTGCTGACCTTCCTGCCGATTATCGTCGTGCTCTTCTTGTTCCTCTCCATTCTGGAAGACTCGGGCTACATGGCGCGCGTGGCCTTTGTCATGGATAAGGTGTTGCGTCGCTTTGGCTTGTCGGGCCGCAGCTTCGTGCCCATGCTCGTCGGTTTTGGCTGTACCGTGCCGGCTATCATGTCGACCCGTACGCTCCCATCCGAGCACGACCGCAAGATGACGGTCATGCTCACACCGTTTATGAGCTGTTCAGCCAAGTTGCCGGTTTACGGCTTGCTGTGCGGAGCATTCTTCCCGCAGGCGACGGTCCCCGCCATGGTCTCGCTCTATCTGATCGGTATCGTGGTCGGCTGCATCGCGGCTTTGGTGCTCAACCGCACGGCATTTAAGGGCGACCCGGTGCCGTTTATCATGGAGCTTCCCAATTACCGCCTACCGAGCGTCAAGACGACGGTGATGCTGGCATGGGATAAGGCCAAGGACTTCATCACCAAGGCCTTTACCATTATCTTTGCCGCTACGGTGGTCATCTGGTTCCTTCAGACGTTTGACATCCGCTTTAATGTGGTCGCCGATCAGTCGCAGAGCCTGCTTGCGGGTCTCGGCAGCATCATTGCGCCGGCGCTGACGCCGCTTGGGTTTGGCGACTGGCGTGCATCCACGGCGCTCGTCACCGGACTTATCGCCAAGGAGAGTGTCATCTCGACCCTCACGGTGCTTTTGGGCGCGACCTCGCCCGCGGCACTGTCGACCATGTTTTCGCCGTTTACCGCCTACGTGTTCCTGGTCTTTACGCTGCTGTACCCGCCGTGCGTGGCGTCCATCGGCGTCGTCAAGAGCGAGTTGGGCGCGCGCTATGCCGTGGCCGTATTCGCGTTTCAGGTCGCCGTTGCCTGGATCGTGGCGTTTGTCGTGCATTCGGTGGGCATATTGCTGGGGTTGGCTTAGTTATGAATTGACGGCGCAACCTCTGTGTATCGAATTGTTTTCGGCCCCGCATCTGTACTGACGGATGCGGGGCCGTTGCTATATAATCGCCTCCGCTCAAAATGATTGGAGAAGTTATATATGAGTCAAGCAAGACAAGATGGCATCTCACTCAAGCAGTGGCTCCCACTCGTCGGGCTCACCTGCTGTGCGTTCGTGTTCAACACGTCGGAGTTTATGCCCATCGGCCTTTTGACTGATATCGCCGCGTCGTTCTCGCTCACCGAGGCCCAGGCGGGCATCATGATCTCGGTCTATGCCTGGGGCGTCATGCTGCTGTCGCTGCCGCTCATGGTGTTTGCCTCGCGCTTTGAGTTCAAGCGGATGCTGCTGGGCGTGCTGGCCGTGTTCTCGCTCGGTCAGTTCCTGTCCGCTGTGGCGCCGACCTATCCCATCCTGGTCTGCGCGCGCCTGGTGGTCGCTTGCGCACATGCCGTGTTCTGGTCAGTCGCCTCGATCATGGCCTCGCGCCTGGTCGACACTCGCCACGGCGCGCTCGCCATCAGCATGATCGCTTCGGGCTCGTCCATCGCGCAGATCTTTGGCCTGCCTCTCGGTCGCGCCATTGGCTTGGCCGTGGGCTGGCGCATGACGTTTGCCGTGGTCGGGGGCCTCTCAGCCATCGCGGTCGTCTACCAGGCAGCGGTTTTCCCGGCCATGCCGGCGGGTGAGCGCTTTACTGTCAAACAGCTGCCCGAGCTGCTCAAGAACCCGCTCCTCATCGCGCTCTACGCAGTCACGGTCTTCATGGCGACCGGCTATTACGCAAGCTACAGCTATATCGAGCCCTTCCTGGCACAGGTCGCGCACGTCGATGCGGGCGCCATCACCATGACGCTGACGGCGTTTGGCTGCTCTGGTTTGCTCGGAAGCTGGCTGTTTGGCCGTCTGTTCGACGGGCACCGCTTCCCGTTCTTGGCTATTACGCTCTCCGGCGTGCCGGTGGCTCTGCTGCTTATGGCCCCCGCAGCCTCGGCGCTCGTGTTGGTGCTTGCCGTCTGCGCGCTGTGGGGTTGCTGCGCCACGGCCTTTAACGTGGCGTTTCAGGCCGAGCTCATCAAGTACACGCCCGCGGATTCGTCGGCTGTCGCCATGTCGATCTTCTCGGGTCTGTTCAATCTGGGTATCGGCACGGGCACCGCAATCGGCGGCGCCGTGGTTTCGGGTCCCGGTATCGCTTGGATCGGCTTCGTGGGCGGGGCGATTGCCGTCGTGGGCGTCATTCTCGCCATCACGGTGATGTTCCCAGCCATCCGTCGCGCCAAGCCCGTCGCCTAATCACGTCCCCTCATCAGTTGCGGTGGAATAGTTCCTGTTTAAGGCCTCTGAAGGCCCAGGCAGGAACTATTCCACCGTAACTTATTTTGGGGGAGAGGATACAAGCTGGACATACAATGGATGTCGTTATGTTGAGCTTACCGGGAGGTTGCTATGTGGGCATACGAGACGACGTTCTACCAGATTTATCCGCTGGGCTTTTGCGGAGCTCCGCGCGAGAATGCCGCACCCGTTGCCGAGGACGAACTCTCTCAAGCTGCCGGCACTGCACCCAGCCCCGATGCCCCCATCATGAAGATTGCCCAATGGGCCGACTACCTGCAAAAACTCGGCGTTGGAGCTGTGCTCATCAACCCGCCGCTCGAGTCCGATAGCCATGGCTACGATACGCGTAGCCTACGCCATATCGATCGACGCCTGGGTGGGGATGCCGACTTTGCCGCCGTGTGCGAGACGCTGCATGCCCACGGCATCCGCGTGGTACTCGACGCCGTCTTCAACCACGTCGGTCGCGGCTTTTGGGCCTTCCGCGATGTGCAGGAGCGCAAGTGGGACTCGCCCTATAAGGACTGGTTCCACATTAGCTTTGACGGCGACTCCTGCTATGGCGACGGCTTTTGGTACGAGGGCTGGGAAGGCCATTTTGAGCTTGTGAAGCTCAACCTGCAAAATCCCGCCGTGGTCGATTACCTGCTCGAGTCCGTGCGCCGTTGGGCCGACGTCTTTGGCGTCGACGGCCTGCGTCTGGACGTTGCCTATATGCTCGACCGCGACTTTATGCGCCGCCTGCACGCCTTTACCCGTGAGCTCAAGCCCGACTTTGTGCTGATCGGCGAGACGCTCCACGGCGACTACAACCAGATCGTCAACGACGAGATGCTCGACTCCTGCACCAACTACGAGTGTTACAAGGGCCTGTACTCCAGCTTTAACTCGGTTAACATGTTCGAGATTGCGCACTCGCTGCACCGCCAGTTTGGCGGCGATCCGTGGTGCATCTACCGTGGCAAGCACCTGCTGTCGTTTGTCGACAACCACGACGTGCCGCGCCTGGCAAGCATCCTCACCGACAAGTCGTGCCTGCGTCCCGCCTATGGCATGCTCTTTGGCATGCCGGGCATCCCGTGCGTCTACTACGGCAGCGAGTGGGGAATTGCCGGCGAAAAGGGCGGTCCCGATGGTGACTGGGCGCTGCGCCCTGCGCTCGATGAGCCTGCGCCCAACGAGCTGACGGCCTTCATCAAGCAGCTCGCGCACCTGCGCTCGGCCGACGACGCGGCGGCCCGTGCCCTCAACTACGGCGCGTATCGCAACGTGTTGATTCAGAACAAGCAGCTGCTGTTCGAGCGCGCCTGTGACAGCGCGACGGTACTCGTGGCGGTGAATGCCGTGGACGAGCCTTACACCTTTGGCGCCGGCGAGCTAAACGGCTCCTTTGTCGATCTGCTTGCCAACGGCATGCCCACAGTCGAGCTGGCGGGCTCCCTTGAGCTTGCGCCCTACGAGGTGCGCTATCTGTTGAGGGCCTAGACCATGGCAGCGTCTGACGAGGGCTATCAACATATTGAGCATGGGTTTGAGCCCGTGTTTGACCAGCGCTCGCGTGTTTTGGTGCTGGGGTCGTTTCCCTCGGTGCTTTCGCGCGCCAATGCCTTTTATTACGGCAATCCTCAGAATCGCTTTTGGCACGTGATGACCGCGTGCCTCGGTGTGCCTGTGCCACCCAACGAGGGCGACCCTTTGGCAAGCGGTGAGCCCGCGACGCTCGATGTCTCGATTGCGGCCAAGCGATCCATGCTGCTGAACGGCGGCGTAGCCCTGTGGGATGTGATCGAGAGCTGCGACATTAAGGGCTCGAGCGACGCGAGCATTCGCGACGTTGTGCCGGCACATATCGAGCGCATTACCGATGCTGCGTCGATCGAGGTCGTTGTCTGTAACGGCGGTACGGCAGGGCGACTCTACAAACGCTACTTGCAAGATCGGACGGGGCTGCCCGCCATCGTCCTGCCCTCGACAAGTCCCGCCAATGCCGCCTGGCGCCTGGAACGTCTTGTTGAGCGTTGGCACGAAGCCGTTGACTGGGCTGTTATTTAATTTAGATTTTTGTTTGAGCGTGGGCGCCCAGACGTTTCAGAACGCCTCGCCAGATCGGCGCGGGCACGGCTGGCTCGGCGCAAACCATGCCGTCGGCGTCGACGTTGGCGGCATTGCCGCCGCCAAGTCGCTGTGCATGCTCGACGGAGCAGCCCATGCGCACAGCGCCCACAAGCTTATCCATCGCTTCCGAAAATGGTCGGCGCAAGAGGCCCATGCGTGGGGAATGGCGAAGCGCTGCGATGCCGCTGCCGGCGCAGATGGCAACGCCGCCACACCACAATTGGTCATGGCGCTCACATGCCTTGTGCAAGCGAACGGCGGTCCCACGCGCCTGCTCAGCGTCCTGTTGTGCGGCTCGAATCGCGGCATAGACACGCGTTCCCGTATTGCCAAAGCGCTCAAGCGCCTGCTCGATGGCTGTCAACGTCTCATCGTCAGCCACATCTTCAATGGCTAGCACGATGCCATCGGCAACGCTGCCGGCGTCAGTTGCCTTCAAGTCAACCGGGCGGGGGAGCGCGGTGCCGGAAAGCCGGGCATAGGCGGCGATGGCATCCTGTAGGTCCCAAAGCAAAAACTCAAGATCGGCGCTATTGGGGATGCTGACATACGCAATGGTTTGCAACGTTTTTGGTACATCGCCGCGTGCGGTCGTCTCCATGCCTCCTCCTTTCCGGTTGGTTTCCGTTTAGGTTACACCGTCTGGCGGCGCCCCGCCGCGCTATCCTAGTGCAACCCTTACGAAAGGAACGCCATGCGTCTGTCCATGAACACCTCGCTTGCCACACTCAAGCCTTCCGGTATCCGCCGGATCAACGCACTCGCCGCCCAGCATCCAGGGTGCATCGCGCTCGCGCTCGGCGAGCCCGATTTTCCCACGCCCGACGTGATTAGCGCCGAGGTGACCGCTTCGTTGGACCGCGGCGACACGCACTATCCGCCCAACAACGGTCGTCCCGCCCTGCGCGAGGCGCTGTCCAAATATATGGGTGACGCGGGCCTGGCGTTTTCCGCCGATGAGGTCATCCTGACCGACGGCGCGACCGAGGCCCTGTCGGCAACATTCATGGCTATGCTCAACCCCGGCGACGAGGTCATTATCCCCACGCCGGCCTTTGGCCTGTACGAGAGCATCGTCGTGGCCAATCACGCCAAAGCGGTCTTTTTGGATACGGAGCCTGCGCAATTCCAGATCGATGAGGAGGCGCTTCGTGCCTGCGTGACGCCGGCGACTAAGGCCATCGTCATCTGCACGCCCAACAATCCTACGGGCTGCATTCTCAACGCGGCATCGCTCGACGCCGTGGCACACGTAGCGGAGCAGGCGGGCATCTACGTAGTCTGCGACGACGTATACAACCGACTCGTCTATGTGGACGGCTACGAGCGCTTCGCCCAGCGACACCCGGAGCTGCGCGAGCAGACGGTCGTCATCGAGAGCTTCTCTAAGCCCTGGGCCATGACCGGCTGGCGCCTGGGCTGGCTCGCAGCGGCAACCCCCGTCATCGCCGAGATCGCAAAGGCTCACCAATACTTAGTATCGAGCGCCGTCTCCTTCGAGATGGACGCCGCAGCCCGAGCCCTCACCGTCGACCCCACCCCCATGCTAGAAGTCTACCGAGCTCGTCGCAAACGTGTACTCGCAGCCTTAAACGCCATGGGCCTCGACGCAGTAGAGCCCGCAGGAGCCTTCTACACCTTCCCGAGCATCAAAAAGTTCGGCCTAACCAGCGAAGACTTCTGCATCAAAGCTATCAAAGAGGCAAACGTAGCCCTAGTCCCGGGCGACTGCTTCGGAACCGAAGGCCACATCCGCCTCAGCTACTGCGTCTCCGACCAAGATTTGGACGAAGGCCTCCGCCGCCTGTCCACCTTCATTTCAACCTTGTAGCCCTCAGGGATGCAAAACATCAGCCCACCGACATAAGGGTTATGCGTGGGGCGCGCCGGCCAACGGTAACCCTGGCTGCCCCAAAGTCAACACAGGTCGCGCCGCCAAAGGCCAGGCGCAAGCTTTTCGTAGATTCCGCACGAGCCGA
>CAJMPK010000006.1 GCA_905215205.1 uncultured bacterium
ACCTGCGTCAGTACGTGTCTTCCGCCAACCGCGAGTCCTCGATGTTTGAGCAGGTACTCGTGAGCATGCTCGGCATGGACACTTCCGACGACGAGCGCGACGCCAAGCTCGAGCGTGCGTTTAAGAAGCTGCATGACCTCACCGAGGGCGTGCATACCGCACTGCTCAAGAACCGTGTATTTGAGTCACTCAACGCCGTGGTCGAGGACGCTGACATCGATGCTCTCGATGAGGAGATCGCACGCTCGGAATCCACCAAGGCAAAAAGCGATGAGCCAAGCGTTCCCGCGGTTGCCGCGAAGGACGAGTCGCTCGTGCATCCTTCCAAGGTCGTCGTCCCCTCGCATAGCCTGTCTGCTAACACGGCTAAATAACTGCCGTCCGCCCGGCAATCCATGAAAGGTCACGTCATGTACGACTTCGAATCTCATATCGTCGACATCCCCGACTATCCCGAGCCTGGAGTCGTCTTTAAGGACATCACGCCGCTCTTTGGTAATCCCGAGGCGCTAAAGGCCATGGTAGATGCCCTGGCCGAGCATTTTGCCGGCATGGGCATCACCAAGGTCGTGGGTCCCGAGGCTCGCGGCTTTATGGTCGGCGTGCCCGTGGCTGTCGCCCTGGGTGCCGGCTTTGTGCCCGCTCGTAAACCGGGCAAGCTGCCACGCAAGACGGTGAGTCAGAGCTACGAGCTCGAATATGGCACCGACTCTATCGAGATCCATGCCGATGCCATTACCTCTAAAGATACCGTGTTGATTCTGGATGACTTGGTCGCGACGGGCGGAACCGTCGAGGCAACAGGTAAACTGGTGCGCGATATGGGCGCAAAGCTTGTGGGCTACGGTTGTATCCTTGAGCTTGCGTTTCTCAACCCGCGCGAGAAGCTCACGCCCTCCAACGAGGATGTCGAGCTCTTTAGCCTGGTAACGGTGGACTAGCCGCTACCCTTAGATACCGGAAAGGAAGCTCCATGCGCACAGCAAACACGCATAAAAACATGGCACGCTGCGCTGCTACGGCAACCCTCGCTTGTGTTTTGGGCCTGGGCCTCGCGGCTCCTGCCTATGCCGATACCGCATCCGATCTTGCCGCTGCTCGTACCAAACTCGAGCAGATCGGCACGCAAACCCAGCAGATCTACGACGAGCTCGCCACTCAGACGCAGGCGCTCGACCAGACCGCTGGCGAGATCACGCAAAAGCAGCAGGAGATCGCCGATGGCCAGACCAAGCTTTCCAACTACGTTGCAGGTGAGTACAAGACCGGCGGCCTGAGCCTGCTCCAGGTACTGACGGGCGTCGATGACCTGGGCGATATGCTCAACCGCCTGTTCTACTACGGCAAGGTTTCCGATAAGCAGGCCCAAACCATCCAAGAGGTCAAAGAGCTCAAGCAGGAACTTACCAACAAGCAGGCCGAGCAGGAGAAGAACGTCGCCGCCACGCAAAAGAAGGTCGACGAGCTCAACGCTCAGCAGGCCGAGGCTCAAAACGTTGTGAACTCTCTGGACTCCCAACTGAAGGCCGAACTTGCCGCCGAGGCCGAGGCCAATGCCGCACTGCAGGCCGGCATTAACGCTAGTACTGCCGAGAAGGCCACGGTGAACACCGAGACCGCCGGCACGACTGAGAACACTAACAAAGGTGGCGGTACGACCAATGACGGCGGCAACGCGCCTGCGCCCACGCCCACGCCCACGCCCGCTCCGGCCCCCACGCCGCAGCCCTCGACTCCCGCTCCGGCTCCGACCCCTTCAGCGCCGAGCCAGTCCGTTGACGGCGGCACCGTTGTTTCGCGTGCCTACAGCAAGCTTGGTTGCGCTTATTCCTGGGGCGGCATTGGCCCGAACAGCTTTGACTGCTCGGGATTCGTTAGCTACTGCCTCACCGGTCGTTATTGCCGTTTGGGCACCACCGTTACGTTTATGGGCTGGCATCGTGTGACCGATCCGCAACCGGGAGACGTCGTTGTAAATTCACGCCATACCGGCATTTACGTTGGAAACGGCGAGATGATTCATGCTTCTAACTACAACACAGGAGTTATTAAGACCTCCATTAGTTGGAGCATGGGTAATGATTATATCTTTGTGCGCTATTAAGTAACACTTCACAGCATCCGACATGGGTCTCGTGGCTTTTCCGCTGCGGGGCCCATTCTTTATCTCCGCCAATCAACTCATCTTCAATAATCTTTTATCTAGTTCTGAATACTAGATATAGAACAGAGTTCAGCAAGATGGTTATAATTAGGCTTGAGTAAATAGAAAGGACCCCATATGAGCTGGGCACTTATCTCCGATTCGAGCTGCAACCTCCGCGATTGGCAACCGACCGCACCCCATACCACCTTTGCATTTGCACCCCTCAAAATTCGAGTGGGGGAGCGCGAGTTTGTCGATGATCTCACACTCGACGTTCACGAACTCAATTGCGCCGTGCAGGCGGAGTCGAGCGCTTCTTCGAGCGCCTGTCCGAGTGTAGGCGAGTGGACCGAACTCTTTAGACTTTCCGACAAAACGATTTGCATGCCCATCTCGGAGGGCGTATCGGGCAGCTATAACGCTGCCGCCACGGCACGCGATTTGGTTCTTGCCGAGGATCCGAACCGACAGATTCATCTAGTCAATTCACGCGCGGCCGGTGGCAAAATGGACCTGATCTTTTTGCTGTTCGACCGCTACCTCGCAAGCAATCCAGATGTTTCATTTGAGGAAGCCTGCAGCTATTTTGATGAGCTGGAACAGAACAGCAAGATCCTATTTAGCCTGTGCAATTACGAAAATCTCGCCAAGGCCGGACGTATTCCCAAGGCAGCCGGGGTCATCGCCAATAAACTCAACATTCGAGTTTTAGGCACAGCAAGCGAGGCGGGGGAGATTAAGCTCGTCGGTCACACTCGTGGCGAAAAGAAGATGATCGGCAAGATCGTCGACACCATGGAGGCCGAAGGCTTTACCGGTGGAGAAGTCGTCATCGACCATGTCGAGAACGAGGCGGGCGCCCAGGCACTTGCAAGCCGCATTGTAGAGCATTGGCCCGGCTCCAAGACCATCATCATGCCCTGCAACGGACTGGATTCATATTATGCCGAGATGCACGGGCTCATTATTGGCTACGGCATGGGCGCGGCTTCGGGCCGATAAAGTCCAACTAAACAAAAACACGGGCGGGACAAAGTGACTGGTGGCTCTTTGTCCCGCCCGTGTTGTACGTCGGCTAGCTATTAAACCCATTGAACTTTAGATAGCTCATCAAATACGCCTTAGATACAAAAGACGAAACCGCACTGCGCACGAGCAGCGACTCGCGCGTGACCTGATGAGCCGTATCGGCAACAGGAACCTGCTCAATGGAGAACGCCGCGCGAATGGATGCCTCGAGCTGATCGACCACATAATCAAAGGCGATCGGCGCATCGTAGCTCAAGCGCTGAATGTTAAAGAGCGCCTGAACAGCAGCGATGGGCAGCACCTGCTTAAAAATACAGATGGCGATAAGGCGAGCAATCTGCTCGCGACCATATTGCTTTTTTACCGGAGCCGGCACCAGGCCGACCTTAACGTAGTTGTTGATCATGGAAGGCGTAATGACGGGCTGCTCCACACAAATCGAAAGCGGCTCCAACCACAGTTCGATGTACTCAATGACCTGGTCACGGTAGAGCGTTACATTCGGCAACTGGTTATAGCGCGGCAAGCTGAGCGTATTGAGTTTTCGGACTATATCAGACTGGATAAATGCATCAGGTAGCACCGTGGGCTGAATATCCTCTGGACAAATGCTAACCGATGTATCGGACATAGGAATGACATGTTTAACGTGATTCATATGGTGCCTCCGTTCGTTTTCAATATTGTATTCTAGATTATCTAGTTTTGCATACCACAATGAACGGTATGATCGTCGGCTTAGACTCGGGTCCGACCGCAGAATAACTGGTTCGTGTTTTGCACAACAAAACATCCCGCGACAACATTGCCTTAAGCTCGTTGTGCGGGATGTTTTAGTGATAGAACAACCTTACATAAGATATATTATCGTACTTATCAACGTAAGAAAGCGTATGCGCTGGTAGCCGCTATGGCTCCATCCGAAACGGCGGTCACAACTTGACGTAACCGCTTGGAACGGATATCGCCAGCAGCAAATAAGCCAGGCGTGCGGGTGGCCATCGATTCGTCGGTCACAATACCGCCGTCGGGAGCCAGATCCACCAGATGCTCAACAAGCTCGGCATGAGGCTGCGTGCCAGCAAAGACAAAGATACCAAACGAGCCAGGATCGAAGGACTCGGAATAGGTTTCACCGGTGGCGTTGTCCTTAAATGTGATAGTCGTGGGCATGGCATCGCCCGATAGTTCCACAATACTAGTTTGGTACCTAACTGAAATATTATCTTTTGCGAGCACCTTTTGAACCACGCCATCGGGGGCACGGAACTGATCGCGGCGCAAGACAATGGTCACGCTGCTGGCGATTTCTGACAAGAACAGGGCTTCCTCGCAGGCGGCATTGCCGCCGCCGATGACAAAGACCTGCTTGCCACGAAAGAACATGCCGTCGCATGTCGCGCAGTACGAAACGCCACGACCGCGATACGTATCCTCGCCAACAAAACCAGCAGATCGCGGCGTGGCACCCATGCAAGCGATAACGCTCGAGGCCAGCGTATCGCCCGTATCCTGATGCACCGTAAACAGCGCCGCATCAGCATCGTAATCGATACCCGTAACCATGCTCCATGCAACCTGTGCTCCCAGGCCCTCTGCATGTTGTTGAAAACGCTCGCCGAGTTCGGCGCCACTCAAGAGCGGAATGCCCGGATAGTTCTCGACTTCATTGGTTGTGGCGATTTGTCCTCCCGACATGCCTTGCTCTATCACGGTCGTCGTTAGGTTGGAGCGCGCCGCGTAAATGGCAGCAGCATAGCCAGCAGGGCCGCCACCGATAATCGCAACATCGATCGGCTGATGGGTAGTCATGAAAAGACCTCCTGTCGAAAGATTGGCGTTCTTTGCGCTCATACCCAAATTTAGGCGAACGTGACACTCATGCACTACAATGTTTCTTTGCGAAACAAAGATGAAGGGGAGTTATCGATGGATCAAACGCAGATGGGCAATGACGCTCCCCTGCCCACGCACAGCACTCCCCAATCAGAGCAACTGTTTTTGTCATCTGAACAGAAGCCTTTAGTAACCATTGTCCACGCATCGGTCGGTTCGGGACACAAGGCGGCAGCCAACGCAATCGCACAAGCATTCGACCTTATACGCGGTACCAAGGGCATACCACAGGATGTCGAAATTGAGGTCCTGGATATCCTCGATTTTGGACGCATAAAATTCGACGGCAACAAAACGGCCGCCTCGTTTACCGGCGCCACGCGCCCAATTTATGACTTGACCTGGCGTTATACCCTTACCGGTCACCTGCTTTGGGGAGGTGGCACGGCATGGTCGCGAATCATGTTCCCCGCATTTAACGAATACGTTCGGACTCGTAGGCCCATTGCCGTGGTCGCCACGCACATCACGGCAGCCAACGTCGCCGTTGGCGCGCGCGTCATTACGGGCATCGACTATCCCGTCATTTGCGTACCGACCGATTACGAGGTTGAGGGCTGGTGGCCCCATAAGGACACCGACCTATTCTGCGTGGCAAACGAATTTATGGCCGAGACACTTCGCCCCCGTAAGGTTCCCGAGACCAAGATCCGCATTACGGGCATCCCCATTCGCGCCGGGTTTGATACGGACTACAATCGCGAGGAAGAACTTGAGAAGTTCAATCTCCCCACCGACAAGACCATTGTATTGGTGATGGCAGGCGCCAGTTTGCCTCAACCGTACGTTCGCTTTCGCGCTGAGATGGACCGCACCCTCCCCTTCCTGCGCAGTTTCGAGGACATGCACTTTGTCTTTTTGCCGGGCAAGGATGCCGAATATGCCACTCGCCTCAAAACGCTCTTCGATGCCATGAAACTCGAGAACGTTACAGTTCTAGACTATGTCGATGACATGGCCGCGCTTATGCACGGCTGCGATCTGGCAATTCTCAAATCGGGCGGACTCACTGTTACCGAATGCCTGTGCGCACACCTTCCAATGATTCTGCTGGGAAAGTCCTACGGTCAGGAAAAGGCCAACACCACCATGCTCACCGGCATGGGCGCCAGCATGCATGTCACCACCGCACGCGAGCTCATCGTGACGCTTCGCCATCTCCACGATCATCCCGAGTCGCTCAAGGCACTGCTCATCAATGGCGAAGTCCTGCGCCGCCCACGCGCAGCCGAGGACATCGCCATCGCAACCATGGAGCTTGCAGGCAAGCCCCAAAAACGTAAACGAGCCTTCTGCCGCTTCTACTGGGGCGAAAAACCTGCGCATATCAGGTAGACGAAAGTCCGCTGCTCGGCGGGAGCCGCCCATATATCGTTCCACGCGCAGTTTCGCAGCGCAGCGAGAATGTTGGAGCATGGAATGATATATGGGCGGCTCCCGCCGAGCAGCTACGTTTACGTGCTAGCAGCCATGCCAGATTCCCCACCACTAGAACCTGCAAAGGCGAAAACGGAAATATTAATATAGTTAGCCGATGCGACAAAGGAAGCAACCCTTTATCGCATCGGCTAACTAGAAAGATTGGTTTAACTCAAGCACGTAGCCCTTTCGCCTGAGCCCCATATATATCGTCCCGCGCGCAGTTTCGCAACGCAGCGAGAATGTTTGAGCACGGGATGATATATATGGGGCTCAGGCGAAAGCGGGATCCATGCGCCCCTGCGAAGCGAGAATGTTTGAGCATGGAATAATATGTGTGAGAGGCGGGCGGGAGGAATACGAGCGACCCTAGGCAACGCCGCTGGAGCCGAAGCCTCCGTTGCCTCGGTCGGTTTTGTCTAGTTCTTCTACCTCTACGAGATTGACCGTGGGGACTTCTTGGATGACGAGCTGGGCGATGCGGTCGCCTTTGTTGATCTGGATATTGTTGGTGGGATCCAGGTTGATGAGGATGACCTTAAGCTCGCCTCGATAGTGGGCGTCGATGAGGCCGGGCGTGTTGACTATAGACAGGCCCTGCTTGATGGCCAGGCCACTGCGGGGCTGGACAAAGCCAGCGTAGCCATCGGGCAGGGCAATGGCCAGACCAGTGGAGACCAATCGGCGCTCAAAGGGCTTGAGAGTGCAGTCTTCGTTGGCGCGGAGGTCAAGACCGGCATCTGTAGGATGAGCGTATTTGGGAAGCTCGACCGTGGGATCGAGACGCTTAATGTTAACGGTAATGTTGGACATGAAATCACCTTAGCTTGTCGAGCTCTTGCAAAAACTCGTCGACGTCTTTGAAATCGCGATAGACCGAGGCAAAGCGAATGTAGGCCACCTTGTCGATCTTGGCCAGGCGCTTGAGCACCATATCGCCCAGTTCGTGGGACGTAACAGCCGTCAGCGTACGCGAACGTAACTCCACCTCGATATCATCGATAATCTCGTTGAGCTTTTTCGTATCGATATCGCGTTTAATCGTGGCGCGCATCAGGCCGACCAGCAGCTTGTTGCGATCGAACCGCTGCTTTGACCCATCGGACTTGATGACCTCGATGGGGTCTTCGCAGCGCTCGAATGTCGTAAAACGATAATTGCACGAACAACATTCGCGACGACGCTTGATAGTGTTATTAGACTCCTGCATACGGGAATCGACAACGCGGGTATGTGCCTCGCCGCATTTGGGACAGCGCATGGTACCTCCTCCTAAACGATAACAAGGGTACCATGCGGCTGAGCCGAAATCTTACGAACGAGCCGGAACTTTCAGAACAGCACCAGCATCAAGAGAGCCGTGATTGAGATCATTGACGCTACGAATCATGTCGGAAGTCTCCCGCGTGGAAAGGCCATCGATGGGATGCTCCTGGGCAAGCGACCACAGGGAATCGCCGGACTGCACACGAACCGTCTCGTAGGTAACGTTGGCTACGGAATCGGCATATGCTGTGTGACGAGCAGAAAAGACTGACGTGGCGAGCACAAAGAACAGAGTGAATGCTACGGCAACAGCAACAATCGTCGAGGCCTTCAGGGCAACAGGAGCCGAAGCAGCGGCCGCACGCTGGGTGCGAACGGGTTTAGTGGCCACGGCCTGAAAATGGGAGCGTCCACCCTTCACGACCGTGAAGGCAGGCGAGGCGGGCGCCTCGAGCTTAAGAGCAAGGTTTCCCTGGACCATATCCGCTGCGTTCATTCTGTTCTCCTCTCGTTTGTTTTGACGAGAACTGTTTTATCAAGCCGCGGGGACAAAAAAGTCTAGCGCGGGAACGAGTGTTCGGTTATTATTATCTTCGAACAGTTGTTCCTGTCAAGCAAAAATAGAACATTTGTTTGGTATGGGTAGAGAGGAATCCCTGATGGCTCGCAAAATTACCAAGCGTCAGCAGCAAATTTACGACTTCATCAAGGAATATCAGCAGGAGAAGGGCTATCCGCCCAGTGTGCGCGAGATGGCTTCGGCCGTGGGCCTTTCCTCCCCTAGCACCGTACATGCGCACCTATCCGCGCTCGAAGCACGCGGCCTGCTCAAGCGTGACGCCACCAAGCCTCGCGCCCTGGAGCTCTTTGACGAGGACGGATCTTCCATCTCCATCTCAAAGTCCGATGAGCCCACGGCGCCTCGCGGCACCGTATCGCTGCCTCTCGTGGGCCGTGTCGCTGCAGGGATTCCCATCCTTGCTGAGCAGAATATCGAGGACACCTTTACCATCCCAACCGAAATCGCAACGGACCAGGGTTCCTTTATCCTCGAGGTCCACGGCAATTCGATGATTAACGTCGGCATCTATAACGGCGACTACATCATCGTTCGTGAGCAGAAGAGCGCCATGAATGGCGAGATTGTCGTGGCCATGATCGATGGCTCCGCAACAGTCAAAACGTTCTACAAGGAGCAGGGGCGCGTTCGCCTGCAGCCCGAAAACGACACCATGGAGCCCATCTACGCGACAAATCCCACGATTCTGGGCAAGGTCGTCGGTTTGATGCGCCGGTTCTCGTAATGCAAAAACGTATCACCGTCTTTGATACCATTCGAGGGTTTACCATGCTATCGATGGCGGGATTTCATGCCTGTTACGACCTTGCCTACCTATATGGTTGGGATATGCCCTGGTTTACCCAGACCATCTTCCAGGACATCTGGCGCGCCAGCATCAGTTGGGTATTTTTGCTTATTGCCGGCTGGATGTTCGCCCTCTCGCGCAACAACATCAAGCGTGCCGTCAAATATGCCGCTGCCGCTTTAGTTGTATGGGTCGCAACGACGCTCGTCTCAGTCGATGACTCGGTGAACTTCGGCATCATTTTCTGCATGGCGGCGTGCACTGCCATTGTTGCACTCGCGCGCCCGGTTCTCGATAGGGTGCCGGCAGTATGGGGTATAACGATTTGCCTCATATTCTTTGCGTGTACCTGGAGCATTCCTAAAGCGGTCTACCCTATCCCCTATCTAGCTTGGCTGGGTTTCCCAGGTCCAGACTTTGTCTCCGGTGATTACTATCCGCTCATACCGTTCTTATTTATGTACCTCACAGGCTTCTTTGCCGCCCGCACGGCACAAAAAGCAAACCGTGAAGCGCCAGCATGGGCCTATGAGAATCCCATCCCGGCGCTCGCGAGACTCGGACGCCATGCACTGCCGTTCTACCTGCTTCATCAACCGGTTATCTTGGGTGTACTGGAGCTGATTTATTCCGTTCGGTAACGCTCAAGACGTGGTGCGATACGGGCCGGAAGCTTTACCACAATACGAACGCCGTCCTCGAGGTATTCCTCGTGCAGAAGGGTTCCCTGTTCGTGCACGAGCGTGATTAACGCGCCCTCTCGATACGGGATATCGGCCGAAAGCAACACGTCCGTAGCGGCCGCTTCACGAGCGATACGGTCGACTAAGTCGTCAAGACCCTCACCCGTCTGAGCCGAGAACAGCACCGCCTCGGGATAGCGCCGGCAAAAGTTCAAGCGATCGACGCTATCAAGTAGATCAATTTTATTGAACACGGTAAGCGTCAGGCGCTCACCGGCACCAATCTCGTCAAGGACACGATCAACCGCCTCGAGCTGACGCTCATAATCCTCATCGGAAGCATCTACAACTTTAAGAATCAAATCGGCGCCGAGCACCTCGGAAAGCGTAGATTTAAAAGCGTCGACCAGGCCATGGGGCAGCTTTTGAATAAAGCCGACGGTATCGGTGATCGTCATGCCACGGCCACCGGGTAAACGGTACGAGCGCGTCGTGGGATCGAGCGTGGCAAACAGCTTATCCTGCGAAAGAACCGTGGATCCCGTCAATCGATTAAGCAGCGTCGACTTACCGGCATTGGTGTAGCCAGCCAGCGCCACGCGAAACGCCGGCGATTCAATACGGCTTTTCGATTGCACGTCGCGACGCTGTTCAACCTGTTTCAGTTCACGGCGAAGCGCAGCAATTTTATTACGAATTAGGCGACGGTCGACCTCGAGCTGGCTTTCGCCCTGGCCAAAGCGTGAGCCAATACCGCCACGCGTCTGTTCCTTGGCAAGATGGCTCCACATACCTCGCAGACGAGGCAGCAGGTACTGCAACTGTGCCAGCTGCACCTGCAAGCGGCCCTCACGCGTCTGGGCATGCAGGCCAAAGATATCCAAAATCAACGCCGTACGGTCAATAATCTTGACCGGTTCGCCCACGGCTTTCTCAAGATAGGACTGCTGCGAAGGCGTCAGGTCGTCATCGAAGATAACAACAGCCGCATCCATGCGATGCACCAAACCGCACAGCTCTTCAACCTTACCGGAGCCGATAAACGATTTGGGATAGGGCTTGACCAGGCGCTGCGACAAGCGTGCCACGCATTGAGCTCCAGCAGTGTGGGCCAGACGCTCAAGCTCATCGAGCGAACGGTCAAGCGGCCAGGCATTATCGCGCCACTCAACACCAACCAAGATGGCGCGCTCGGGTTCAGGAGCCGTGGGGACCAAAGGGAAACGAGCCATTAGACAACCTCCATGCGACGATAAATATCTTCGACGACCTCATCGATCGTAAACTCATCCATATTAAACCACACAATGCGATCGTCACGCTTAAACCAGGAAAGCTGACGCTTGGCATAGCGACGCGAGCGCATCTTGATAAGCTCACGGGCCTCATCCATGGTAATAGCGCCTCGCAAGGCATCAATAATCTCTTTGTAACCGATTGCCTGCATCGACGTGAGTGCATCACCCAGGCCCTGGTCCATAAGGCCGCGGACCTCATCAACCAGCCCCTGCTCAAACATAAGGTCGACACGCAGGTTAATGCGCTCATAGAGCACTTCACGGCTACGCGTCAGACCAAACCACAAGGCATGATAGCGCTCGCGCGGAACACTGAATTTCGACTTCTGCTGGGCATACGACACGCCGTCATCGTGCATCTCGAGCGCACGAATCACACGACGCACGTTATGGGGATGAATCACGGCAGCCGATTCCGGATCGCGCTCAGCAAGCAGTGCATGCAATGCTTCCTCGCCAATGCGCTCGGCAAGCTCTTGATAGCCCGCACGGCGTTCGTCCTCGAGTTCCCCCGAAGGAAAATCCATTTCATCGAGTGCAGCCTTGAGATACAGGCCCGTACCGCCGCAAAAGACCGGAAGATGTTGCTCACCAAGCAAACGCTCGACATGCGCCCGAGCATCAGACTGATAGAGCGCAGCAGAATATGCGACGCCCGGATCCACGATATCGACAAGGCGTAAGGGCGCCGAGCACTCGTCAGGCATCATCTTGGCCGTACCGATGTCCATGCCGCGATAAATTTGCATCGCGTCACACGACAGCACTTCGGACGAAAGGCGAGCAGCCAGGCGATCGGCAACATCGCTTTTACCGACCGCCGTCGGACCGACGATCGCTATGGCAGAAAGGCTTGCACCGGGAGAGATCATTAGCGAGGCTCGCCCACAACGGAGCCAGACAGATACCACGTCTTGGCGACATCAATATCAACATCGACGATTTTGCCGATAAGTTGATCGATGCTATAGCCAGCAGGAATCGGCGCATGCACCGTCTGGTTCTTGGGACTCTTGCCCAGAAGGACAGCGTCATTCTTCTTGCTCGTGCCCTCAATGAGCGCAGGCACCACGGTGTGAAGCTCGCCCTGGTTATACTCGTGGGCCGTCGTCTCGATAACCTTGACCAGACGGTTAAAGCGCTCAAGGATAACCTCATGCGGCGTGGGATCATCAATCTCGGCGGCCGGAGTACCGGCACGCTTGGAGTAAATAAACGTGTAGGCCTGGGCATAGCGCACCGTCTCGGCAAGCGAGAGCGTCTGCTCAAAGTCTTCCTCGGTCTCGCCCGGGAAGCCCACGATGATGTCGGTCGAAAGCGCAATATCGGGCATACGGTTGCGAATACGATCGACCAGGCCCAGATAATCCTCGCGCGTATAACGACGATTCATTTCTTTAAGGATGCGCGTGGAACCCGACTGAACGGCCAGATGAAGTTGCGGCATGACAGCGGGCGTCTCGGCCATGGCGTCAATGGTCTCAGGCAGCAGATCCTTAGGGTGCGAAGAGGTAAAGAAGATGCGCTCGACGCCCGTATCGCCCACCGCGCGCAGCAAATCGGCAAAGCGCGGCTTGCCAAAGAGATCGCGACCATAGGAGTTAACGTTTTGGCCCAGCAGCGTAATCTCGCGCACGCCCTGGCGCACGAGCCCGGTCACCTCATCGACAATCTCCTCAAAGGGACGGCTCTTCTCACGACCACGGACGTACGGCACGATGCAGTACGTACAGAAGTTGTTGCAGCCCGTCATGATGGGCACCCACGCGTGATACTGCGTCTCGCGATGCCACGGCATACTCATGGCGTCGGTATCCTCATGCTCATTCGTACGGATATGGCGCTTGCCATCCAAAAACGCCTCGGCGATAAGCTCGGCCATGTGCGCAATGGAATGGGTACCAAAAATGACATTGACGTTATCAACGTTGGTGAGCAAGCCCTCGCCATCGCGCTGGGCGATGCAGCCGCCCACGGCGACCACGCGCTTACCCGAAGGCGAAGGAGGAAGGCTCTTGCAGGAATTGCACTGACCATACAGGCGCGTATCGGCAGCCTCGCGCACACAGCACGTCATGAACACGACAATATCGGCATGCTCGGGATCGAGCGCCATAAGACAGCCATACGAATCAAGCAAACCACTCACGCGCTCGGAGTCGTGCTGGTTCATCTGGCAGCCGAATGTGCGGATAAAGTAGGTTTTACCGGCAAGAATATCGCGTACGGAACGCTGGTCCATGAGCATACATCCTAACGATGGTATCGACGGGGCGCATAGGTGCTACAAGCGTGCGAAGGCTCGCCTACGCAACAGGCTTAACGTCGTCCATGACGACGTTATCCATAGCAGCCCGATTAATCTGGTGAACGTAGATAGAAAGACGAATTGCCGTGCGCGACTCTCCGTTAATGAGAATGTCGGAAAACACTGGCGCGCAGGAGACATCAAAGCCGGTCGGAATCAGAAAGCCACGCGCAATGGCAACGGCCTTGATGGCCTGGTTGACGGCACCGGCACCGACGCACTGAATGTTGACGGGGACGCCATCTTTGACCATGCCGGCAATGGCGCCGGCAACGGACGCGGGCGATGATTTGCTTGATACCTTCAGGCAATCCATGAAGAAACTCCTGCGTTTAAAAGTACGTTTTAACTGCAATAACTGTATCGTACCGAGCGGACTCGGTAAAGATGCTATTCCTCTTTGGCAAGATCGAACGTCACCGTGATGCGATCACGCGAAACGCGAATCTTAGGGTCGCCGCACAGATTGAGGTAATACCGGGCGGCGAGGTCGTTAAAGTCACGCTCGACAGCACGAGAAAACTGCGCCATGTCATCCTTGGCGATGCGAAGGCCTCGACGGTCCTTGGCAAGATCGACGGGAGCCGGCGCATGAGAGGTGGAATCGCGCTCACGCAGCAGACGCGCGGTCACGCCGCGAACGGGCTTAATCTGTCCCGACAGAATACGGTGGGCAGTACGCTCGGACATCTCGAGACCCAGCCCGGAGCAGATCCGGATAAAGTCCTCGGCATCAGAAGCAAGGCCTAAACGATCGATAACCGGAAGCTCGCACTCGTCGTCGATAAAGAGCAGGCGCGACGTATCGAGACGGTTCGAAGCCTGAGCGTACAGGGTCGCAGCAATCTCGGACGGAGAGCCCAGATACACATCGCAGCCACGCAGCTCCTCAAGGGCAAACTCACAGGCTGCGCGAATGATGTTATGAGGACCACGAGCGCATACATAGCGGCCGTCTTCGTCTTTAACCGCCTGAGGCCAGCTCGACTGGTCGGCGCGCTCGCCCAAGCGATCAGTGGCAACGCACACCTTAAACGCGGAACCCAAATCGACGCCCGATGTAACAACGCGTGCCTCATCCGTGTTCTGCTTGATAGAGAACAGCGCCATACCACGACCGTGAACACCCCAACGGTCCATTTTCATGCTCTCGAGCTTAGAGGTAACACGGGCATCAAAGATACGCTCCTGCATATCCTGCGGCACGCCCGAACCGTTATCCAGGAAGAGGAGGGTGCGAACACCCTCCTCCTTGGTCGTGGCAAGATAGACCTTATCGGCTCCGGCATCGCGAGCGTTGCGCAGCATCTCGATGACAATGTCCTCTACATGCTGAATGTCATGCTTGGCTTGACGGCGCTCGGCCTCCGAAACACGGAGGCGAACATACCCTTCGCCAAGGTTTTCCTCGACGCGAAGGTTGCCCTCCCCCGACATCGACGCGATAAATGAGATGAGCTCGTTCGCGTCGCTCATATTATTTAGCGATATCGACGGCACGGCTCTCGCGAATCACGACAACGCGAACCTGACCGGGATACTCCATCTCTTCCTCGATCTGATGGGCGATATCGTGCGCAAGCACCGTGGACTGGGCATCGGAGATCTTGTCCGGCTGGACCATGACATGAACCTCGCGACCGGCCTGCATGGCATAGGTACGCTCGACGCCGTCGTGAGAGTTAGCGATCTCCTCGAGCTTCTCAAGACGCTTGATGTAGTTCTCCGCCGACTCGCGGCGGGCACCGGGGCGAGAAGCGGAGACGGCATCGGCAGCCTGGACCAGGACGTCGAGCACCGTGTTGGGATCGACGTCGGCATGATGGGCCTCGATCGCGTGGACGATAACGGGCTTCTCACCATAACGGCGGGCGAGCTCGGCGCCAATCACTGCATGCGGACCCTCAACGTCGTGGTCGATGGCCTTGCCCAGGTCGTGCAGAAGACCAGCACGTTTGGCGGTCACAACGTCCAGACCAAGCTCGGAGGCCATAACGCCGCACAGGTCAGAGACCTCAAGCGAATGCTGCAGCACGTTCTGACCAAACGAGGTGCGGTAGCGCAGAGCGCCCAGGGTCTTGACGATCTCGGGATGCAGGTCGTGGATACCGGTATCGAAGGCGGCCTGCTCGCCGGCCTCGCGCACACGCTGCTGAACCAAGTCGGCGGCCTTGTGGTACATCTCCTCGATGCGGGCGGGGTGAATACGACCGTCGGCAATGAGGTTCTCGAGCGCCACGCGGGCAGTCTCACGACGGACCGGATCGAAGCTCGAGAGCACAACGGTCTCGGGGGTGTCGTCAATCACGAGGTTGACGCCAGACACCTGCTCAAAGGTGCGGATGTTACGACCCTCACGACCGATGATGCGACCCTTGAGGTCATCGGAGGGAATATGCACGGAAGTGACGGTGACCTCGGCGGTATGGTCGGCGGCGCAACGCTGAATCGCCAGGGAGAGAATCTCCTGGGCAGTCTTGTGGCACTCGGCGCGGACCTGCTGCTCGGACTCACGAATGATGGTGGCCGCCTCGTGGGTAACCTCGCCGCGGACCTTGTCGAGCAGCTCCTTGTGAGCATCCTCGCGCGTAAGGTCGGCAATACGCTCAAGCTCGGAAGTCTGCTTGGCGCAGAGCTCCTCAAGCTCGCGAGAGCGCTTCTCGACCTGACCGGCCTGGCTGGACAACTGATGCTCGCGTTTATCGAGCGCATCGTTGCGACGATCGAGCGATTCTTCGCGCTGCATCACGCGGTTTTCGAGCGTGCGAATCTCGCTCTTACGCTGCTTGTCCTCGGCCTCGGCGGCCTGTTTGTTCTTGATGATCTCTTCCTTAGCCTCGAGCAGAGCCTCTTTTTTGAGGGTCTCGGCCTGACGCTTTGCATCACCGATCAAGGACTCTGCCTGCGCGTGTGCCGACTGAATCTTTTCGTCGGCCTCGTGAAGACTACCCTGCTTGGCGGTGCGCATGTAGGCAATGGCGGCGATGGCACCCAAAACGAGGCCAACGAGCGCTGCAATAATAGGCATGCTCACTCCTTTTTATGGATTCGTTACACAGCAAAGCGAACCGTCCTTACGAACGGCTCGCGACATTTGAGTAATATGGGCGCAGCTTATGCGGGTCGGATACAGATAAACATTTAAACAAACTCATCACAGATGAGCACATATCACAAAGCAAATGACAGTAATTATCCTACGTTGAACCGCAACAACTGTCAAATAAACGCACCCGGCACGGCGCCTATTAAGCGGTGAACGGCAGGGGCGTACCATGTGCACGCTTACACGGCGCATTCCTCGCTTAAGGCATCGAGGCGCGCCTTAACGGCATCGGCGGCGATGTGATAGGAAAAGCCCTTACCCATCAAAAATCTGACGAGCTTTTCGAATGCACGCACTTCGGGAACGCGACGTTTGGCGAGCAAGGCCGAAGCGCGGGCCAAGTCGTCGTCCACGGCAAAATATGCCTCGGGATACCCGGGGATATCGTCAAGCACGACATGACGACGCTTGAGCTCAACCTCGATCTTGCGCTGTCCCCAGCCGCGACGCTTGCGCTCTTCGATAAAGTACGAGCAAAAGCGGTTCTCGTCCAAAAAACGATACTCGGTCGCTCGAGCAACCGCAAAATCGATCGCAGGCTGTCGAAAGCCATAGCGCGCCAACTTATCGCGTACCTCGCCCGTGGCATGATCGCGGCGCGAAAGCATCTCGGTCACCATGGTGAGCGCACATTTACGTTCGATAAGCTGCACTGCCTCACGAAAATCATCCCAATCACAGGGAAGATCGGGGCGGTTCTTAACGTACAGGCGCGCCACGCGCACGGGAATCCAAATGGAACGTTCAAAACCGCCCTCGAGATCGCAATCAATATGCGCGCAGGGCTTTTTAGACGCATAACCGCTCGAGAACGAGGAGACTGGCTTCTTATCGGGAAAGACGACTGTGGCCTCGGTCACCGTATACGACATGTCGGCATCCGCTACTCGTCGTCATCGTCGAGCATCGCGGAGCCATCGATGGCGTACAGCTCATCAAACTCCTCGGGGGCGGGCTGGTCGGTCAACTCAACCTCGGAGGGGGCGTCATCGTCATACTCAAGACCGCAAGCAAGGCGAACCTTGTGCTCGATCTCGTCGGCGCAATCGGGATGCTCGCGCAGGAACGTCTTGGCGGCCTCGCGGCCGTTGCCGAGCTTATCCTCGCCATAGGCAAACCAGGACCCCATCTTTTTGCAGATACCGCACTCGACGGCCATATCCAGAATCGAGCCCTCTTTGGAGATGCCGGTGCCATACATGATGTCAAACTCGGCCGAACGGAACGGAGCGGCAACCTTGTTCTTAACGACCTTGGCACGAACGCGATTGCCGATAACCTCGTCCTTGAGCTTGATGGTATCGATTTTGCGAATATCGATTCGCACGGAAGAGAAGAACTTGAGCGCGCGGCCGCCCGTGGTGGTCTCGGGGTTACCGAACATGACGCCGATCTTCTCGCGCAGCTGGTTAATGAAGATGCAGGTCGTGTTGGACTTGGAAAGCGAGCCGGCGAGCTTGCGGAGCGCCTGGCTCATCAAACGAGCCTGCAGACCCACCGTCGTGTCACCGATCTCGCCCTCGATCTCGGCACGCGGAGTCAAGGCGGCAACAGAGTCAACGACGATGGCGTCGATGGCACCGGAGCGCACAAGCATATCGACGATCTCGAGCGCCTGCTCGCCCGTATCGGGCTGGGAAATCAGAACCTCGTCGATATCGACGCCAATGCGCGCGGCATAGGTGGGATCAAGCGCGTGCTCGGCATCGATAAATGCAACAACGCCGCCCATGGCCTGCGCCTCTGCAAGGATCTCGAGCGAAAGCGTCGTCTTACCGGAGGACTCGGGGCCATAAATCTCGACGATACGGCCGCGCGGCACGCCGCCGATACCCAAGGCGGCATCGAGCGCCAGAGAGCCCGTCGGAATAGCCTCGACCTCGAGCTCGGGACCGCCGTCGCCATACCTCATAATAGAGCCCTGGCCGAACTTCTTCTCAATCTCGGCCTTGGTGGTGGCGATCATCTCATCGCGCTCTTTACCCGTCGTGCGTGCATGAACGGTACGTACGGGACCTGAATTCTTGGCCATGAATAGCCCTCCTCTTAACAACCTGAAACGATAATAAACGAACGGCTGTTCGTGGTCAACCGTTCAGATTCATCATATGCACCCGACCATTCCAAAACCCGACCAAACGCCAACCAATCACCGACCAAATGCTTGACCACGCCAATCACAAATACGGGTGCTCGAATAAATTTAGGCCTTGTACCAGCGCAAACACCAATACCGTCAAAGGTCCCTATCTCCACAATTAAGGGGCCCTAAGGCCCCTTAAACCATGTCTATTCCATAGAATTGAGCACGCGGACAATGCGTCCCAAAGCCTCCGCGACCGCACAGGCACGAACGCACGACCGATCGCCCTCATAATGACAGCGCGCAGAGTCGACAATCGGCGCTCCCCCATCGGCCGCGCAATACGCCCACCCAATATAGAACGTACCGGCGGGATCTTGCTCGGTGCCGCCACCGGGTCCAGCGTAGCCCGTTGCGCTTACGGCTATATCACTCTGATAGAGCTCCAGCGAGCCCGCGGCCATCTCGCGCGCCGTCTGATGCGACACGGCGCTAAACCGATCGAGCGTTTCCTGCTCGACGCCGAGCACGCGATGTTTGATCTCATCGCAATAAGTCACCGCGCCGCCACGAAGCACCGCCGAGGCACCCGGGATATCGGCAATCGTCGAGGCAATCAGGCCCGCCGTCAGCGACTCCGCCGTCGACACCGTCACACCACGGGCACTCGCGCGCTCAACAATAACGCGCGCCAGTTCCTCGTTGTTTGCGGCAATCTGCAAATAAGACTCCGTCATACTCACCAGGACCTAGACCGAAAAGACGATCTTGCGACAGTTCCAGAAATACTGGGCGCCCGAGATAACGGTCAGGACAACGGCAACAGCGTACAGGAAGCGCGACACCGAATAGACACCGAGCAGCAGCGACACTGGTCCCAACTGGAGGCCGGCCATCGCAAAGACGCACAGATAGCCGCAGATGGAAACCATCGTGGTCGCCGTCTTGTACTTGCCGAGCTTATCGGCGGCAACGACCACGCCGGCAGCGCTGGCGACCATGCGAAGGGCGCTCACCAGCAGCTCGCGGAACAGGATAATAAACACGGACCATACGGTCACCGCGCCAAAATCCAGGAACAGCAGCAGGGCCGAGAACACGAGCAGCTTATCGGCGATGGGGTCCAAGAACTTGCCGAAATCGGTGATCTCGTTGCGCGAGCGCGCCAGATAGCCGTCGACCTTATCGGTGCACGACAGAATCACATACAAAATAAAGGCGGCGGCTGCAAGCGGACCGTCGAAGGTGCTCCAATCCGTACCGGCGACGCTCGCGTGAGACAGAGCCGAGACGATCATGAACACCGGGATAAAGACGATGCGAACGCACGTCACGATGTTGGCGGGCGTCCAAACACTCGTCAGTTCCTTATTGCTCTCGTTTGCCACGACGCTCTCCTACTCCACAACATGGCCGATAAGCTCATAGCAGAAGCTATCGGTAAACTCGACGGTCAGAATATCGCCCACGGACGCCTCGCTGGCGTCCAGATGCACCGCGCCATCGGAATCGGGCGCCTGGAACCAGGCATGACCGATCAGCTCGGCGCCATCCTCGGTCTCCTCGATGCCATCGACGATCACCTGGGCGCGCTCGCCCACATGGGCGGCGGTGGCGGCAAAACCGAGCGACTCGGCCAGATCCATGGCCTCCTGGGCGCGCTCGAGCTTAACCTCCTCATTGACCTGGCCTTCCATCTTGGCGGCCAGGCTGCCCTCCTCACGCGAGTAGGCAAAAACGCTCGTGTAGTCAAAGCCGACGGTGTCCATAAAGTCGATAAGATCGCGGAACTCGTCGTCCGTCTCGGTCGGGAAGCCGACCATGGCCGTAGAGCGAATCACGATGCCGGGGATGCGCTCGCGAAGGTCGCGGAACAGATCCTCGAGCTCCTGGCGCGAGCCGGAGCGACGCATGGCCTTGAGGATGCGCGCGTCGCAGTGCTGCACGGGGATATCGATATAGGGCAGCACCTCGGGCGTATCGCGAATCGTCTCGATAAGCTCGTCGGTCATGCCCTCGGGCTGCAGATAGAGCACGCGGACCCAGACGTTGTGCGGGCGCACGGCCTCGGCGACGGCACGCAGCAGCTGCGCCAGATTGCGCGGCGAGCCCTCGGCGACATCCTCGTCGGCAAAGTCGGTACCCCAAATGCCCGTGTCCTGGCCGATCAGCACGATCTCGCGCACACCGCCAGCAACCAGGTCGCGCACCTCGGAGATGATGCTCTCGGCATTGCGCGAATGATAGCGACCGCGAATGTAGGGGATCATGCAGAAGCTGCAAAAACGATTGCAGCCATCGGAGATCTTGACGTAGGCAACAGCGCCCTCGACGGTACGCTTGACCTGCGGGATATAGGCCGCGATCTCGCGCTCCACGCCCAGTACGTCATCGATGACAGAGACGATACCATCTTCCTCATCGGCCTTCACAAAGGCCGCGACCTCGGGAAGCTCGTCGGGCAGGTCATCGCCGTAACGAGACGGCACGCAACCGCACATGACGATGGGGCAGGCGCGAACGCCGTCCTGTACCTCGTTAGCGAGCTCGAGCGTAGTCTCGATGCTCTCTGACGTCGCCGAGGCAAGAAACGAGCACGTGTTGACGATAGCGATATCGGCATCCTGCGGATCGAATGCCTCCTCGTAGCCCGCAGCGGCCAGCAGCGAACGCATGCGGTCGGTATCGACCTCGTTCTTGGCACAGCCAAGCGTGATATAGAGTACGGAACCCAACGGAGTATCCATGTTGGAGAGCGGTCCTTTCGAAAGAATTAGCGGTAGTTGGTAAATTGCAGCGGCTGACCGTAGTCCTGGTCGCGCAGGAACTGAATCACGGTCTGCAGCGCGTCCTTAGAAGCCGAGGAAACGCGCAGCTTATCGGCCTCGATGGTCACCTTGACCTTGAGCTTTTGATCCTTGATGTCCTTATTGATCTTCTTGGCGGTCGCCTGGTCGATGCCCTCCACGATATGGCCGAGCACGCGAACAGTACCACCCGAGGCAGCCTGCGGCGCGTCCCAAGAGACAGCCTTGAGGTCGATGCCACGCTTGATGAGCTTAGAGCTCAGCACGTCAATAATCTGCTTGGAGACAAAATCGGCCGGGGCATTGATCGTAAAGAGTTTATCGCCCTTCGAAAGCTCGATGGTGGCGCCGGAGTCCTTAAGGTCATAGCGCTGAGAAATCTCGCGAGTGGTCTGCTGGAAGGCGTTATCAACCTCCTGCATGTTGACCTCGGACACAACGTCGAAGCTGGAATCTTTAGCCATGGTTCTTCCTTTCGGTACGGGGAGCCTTAGTGGCTGTCGGACGAATGGTCATCTAATCGTTTGCTGTCTGGCCGTCGGATGCCGTGTCGGTGCCGTCGGTAGACTGGGGGTCGGTGCCGTCGGCAGACTGGGCGTCGGTGCCGTCGGCAGTATCGGTGCCGTCGGCAGTATCGGTGCCGTCGGTACTCTCGCCGTCCTTGGAGTCTGTGGTCTCCTTCTTGGGAACGGTAATGGTCACACGCGCCACGCCCGATGTCTTGGTGTCGTAGCGAACCTTTTCGCCGTTCTTGGTGACCGTGACATCGGAGGGCTTGGACGTGGTGATCTCGATCGAGGACTCGGGCGTGTACTCCTGCTCAAAGGGACCGGTCGCCTGGGCGCCGTAGACCGATTTACCGTCGACCTTGACCTCAATCCAGGCGGTCTTACCCTTGGCAACGGAGACCTTGACCTTGATGACCTCGTCCTCTTCCTTTTTTACCGTCGCCTTGGCGGTATCGGAATCGGCAGAATCCGTCGCATCGTCGGTGCCTTCACCCTCGTCAACGGATTCGGTCTTCTTGGAAGACTTCTTGGTCGTCGTCTTAGTGGCCGCGGGCGTCTCGGGCGTCGACTCGGGTGCAGAAGAGCCGCAGCCACGCAGGAGGACCACGATGAGCAAAATCAGCAAAAGTGCCACGGCACCGATGCCGGCGTAGATGATGCGCGGATCGAGTCCATTGTTCTGAGGAACACGTCCACCGCCGCGTCCGCAATTGGAGCCGCCACGGCCATTCCCCTGCGGCATGCGGCCGCGACCGCTATCGGGACGACCACGATAGCCGCCCTGACGCTGCGAGCCACGCTGGCCAGAACGCGGCGCAAGCTCACCACGGTTCTGATAACCGCGCTGGCCAGAGCGAGGCGCCGAAGAGCGCTGCCCGTAAGGCTGCGATTGCGAACGCAGACGCGGCGTCACCTGCGTGGTATCGGCGTCGGCATATCCACCGCGGGAACGCGCGGCAGAAACTCCGCGATAGCTGCGACCGGAGTAGCCACCGTCGCCGTAACCGGCGCGGGGATCGCGACTCAACCCGCGAGCGGCGGGAAGCGCACGGTCATCCGGCATGGGCGTACTGCGAAAGCGATCTCGCTGAGAACGAATCTCCTCGCTGGAGCCCGTCTCGGTGATATAGCCCGCCTGCGGAGGACGCTGGCCGTACCGCGTCGAGCGACCGCCCTGAACCATCAGAAAGCGTCCGTTATCGACCGACGAACGCGAGTTGACGTAGCCGGCAGCATCCTGAAAACGACCGCCCTGCTGCGAGGTCTCGCGTTCATATGCCATGAGGTCATCAAAATAGGCATTGACGACCTCGCGCGGGTTAAGCCCCAAAAAGCGAGCATAGCTCGAAATCATGCCCTGCGCATAGCCACGCGGGGGCATCGATGCAAAGTTACCGGTCTCGAAAAACTCGATGATCTGCGGTCTGATTTTGATGGTGTTGGCGACCTGCTGGATGGAAAGGCCCATCCGGCGACGTTGCTCGAGCAGCATGTCACCAAAGCGTGCAGCCATCAGAATCCTCCAAACTCACGATCTTCACGTGCCATCTCGGCGTCGACAGACTCCAGCGCGGCGAGCCCCTCCTCGTCCAGCAGGACCTCGCGCGGCTTGGAACCGTCGGGCGGACCGACGACACCTTTTTCTTCCAGCATGTCCATAATACGCCCGGCGCGCGCATAGCCAACCTTGAGGCGGCGTTGCAGGCCAGATGTGGAGCCCAGCTGCGATTCCACCACAATATGGGCGGCTTCCCAGATAAGCGGGTCGTCATCTTGCGGCTCGGCAACGCCCGTGCGAACAATGCCGCCACCAGCCATGGACATGGAGGCGGGCGCCACGGCAGACAGAATCTCCTCGTGATAGTCGGGCTCGCTTTGCGACTTAACGAACTCGACGATCTCGTTGATCTCGTCGTCCGAGACAAAACAACCCTGGATACGACGGGGCTTGCCCCAGTCGACCTTGGAGAACAGCATGTCGCCCAAACCAGTGAGCTTTTCGGCGCCCATCTGGTCGATAATGACGCGGGAATCGATGCCCGTAGCCACGTTAAAGGCGATACGGTTGGTAATGTTGGCCTTAATAAGGCCCGTCACCACGTTGGAGCTGGGGCGCTGCGTAGCCACGATAAGGTGGATACCGGCGGCACGGCCCAGCTGGGCGATACGGACGATCGAGGCCTCGACATCCTTGCCGGCGACCATCATCAGGTCCGAAAGCTCGTCGATGATGATGACCAGATAGGGCATCTTTTGCGGCGGGTTATCGTAATGCTCAAACTCGCCGGCGGACTGCTTTTCGTTATACGTCGAGATCTTGCGAACGTTGAGGCGCTCGAAGACCTTCAGACGACGCTCCATCTCGGACACGGCCCACTGCAGCGCACTGGCCGCCTGCTTGGGCTCGGTCACCACGGGCACGTAGAGATGCGGCAGACCGTTATAGCCCGCAAGCTCGACGCGCTTGGGGTCGACCATGATCAGGCGAACGTCCTCGGGAAGGGCGCGCATGAGCAGGGTCGTGATGATGGAGTTGATCATAACCGACTTACCCGAACCGGTGGTACCGGCGATTAGCAGGTGGGGCATCTTGGCGAGGTCGGCGACAACCGGTGTGCCCTCGGCATCGCGACCGATGGCAAGCTCGAGCGGACCGCCTTTCACATAGGGAAGCACGTCGCCCAGATTGACGTTCTGACGCTTGCGATTGGGAATCTCGATACCAACGAGCGAGGTGCCGGGGATCGGCGCGAAGATGCGCACCGACTGGGCGGCAAGCGAAAGCGCGATATCGTCCTCGAGGCTCGAGATCTTGCTCACGCGCTCACCCTCACCGGGCTGCAGCTTAAAGGTCGTGACCGTGGGGCCGGCAATCCAGCCGACGACGCGAGCGCTACGGCCAAACTCAAGCAAGGTGGACTGCAACGACTCGGCAGTCTGTTCCAGCTCCTTATCAGAAGACGCTGAAGACGCCGACTGCGGATTGGCGTGCAGGATTTCAAGCGGCGGGAGTTTGAGGCCGTCTTCTTGTTCGCCCTCGACATCGGCAGCTGTGCCATCCGCTCCCCCATCACCGGCCGCAACAGGAGCAGCGGAAGCCGTAGAGCTGGAGGTATCGGCAACCTTGGGATGCTTCAGGAAATCGGGGATCTGCGGAGCTGCCGAAACGGGATTCACGGCAAACGGCGGTTGGGACTCGTCAGCCTTGTCCAGGTCGTCTTCCATCGAAAACTGTCCGGTGACTTGTCCTGCCTTGGCACGGCGACGCGGCAGCAAGGTTGTCTTGGCGGTCTCGAGCGGAGTCTCATCGTCCTCGTCATCGCCCTCGGTGAGTTCGATTTCGCTATCGGACCAAGACGGGTCGGGCTCGCTCGTGTTGAGCTTGGGCGCGGCCTTGCCCTTCTTGGCATGGCGACGAGGCAGCAGCGTGGTCTTGGCTCGCTCGGCCTCCACGGCCTCGGAAACGTCGACAAACGGGTCATCGTCCTCGTCGTCATCTAAAACAGGATCAACATCGCCACCCATGACCGCGGTCACGGCGGCGTCAGTTCCCTTCTGGCGCAGAATGCTCAGGTGCGGACGGGCAACGCCAGGAACCGACAGGGCCTCTTCATCGCCCCACGGGCTCGCATTGACATCGGCACGACGGCGCTCGGCAAAATCGGCGGCGCGATCGCGTGCGGAGCGCAAAACGCCGCCCACCGAAAAGCCGATAATGACCAGGCCAACGACGACAAGCCCCAGCAAGACAACCATGGCAATAGGTTTACCCAGGGCGTTTTGCAGGGTACTTGCGATAAAGGCGCCAATGTAGCCGCCCGACGCGGAAAGGTTCTGCGGCGTAAACATGAGGTCGCACGAGTCGGTCGTACCCGGCACCATCAGCGACAGGATGGAAACAATGGCCACAAAGACCACGGCACCGCCCGCAACCGAGCGAATGTTGAGCGGCGAGTCCTCACCCAAAAAGAGCGTGGCGGCAAACAGCAAGATGACGATCGGCAGCACGTAGGCGCCCAGGCCAAAGCCAAGATGGTAGAAACCGGCAACCGCAGCTGTCACGGGTGCCGTTGCCGGCGAAATCACGGCAATGAAGGACGCAATCGCCAAAACGGCAATGACCACGCCGGCGATATCGCGATTGGCCGAAGGCTCGACCAGGGGTTCGAACTCATCGAACTCGGACTCGTGGCCCTTATTGGCACGAAGATGGGAACCGGCACCCTTAGCAGATGCCGGTTGGTTGTTGGCCTTATTGCCTTTGGCGTTTTGTGCAGATCCGCGCGCCAAACTAAACCTCCATGACGACCGGGATGATCATCGGACGGGTGCGCGTACGACTCCAGATAAAGTTGGAGAGCGAATCGCGCACGGCCTTGCGAATGGCATCGGAGCCACTGCTGGTAAAGCTAAACTTGCCCTTCTCGATCGTCTTCATGATGGCTGCAGAGGCATCCTCGGAGAACTGGTCGTCGATGGCAAACGAAACACCGCGGCCCGAGAACTCGATAGCCTCGATCTTTTTGTGCTTGAGAGAGACGATGGCAACGGCTGTGACCATACCGTCATTGGCGAGCTTTTGGCGATCGCGCAGGACGATGGGATCGGTGTCGCCGATGCGCAGACCGTCGACATAGACGACGCCAGACTCGACGGGCGTACCGCGCTTGACGATACCGCCGCGCATCTCAAGCGTATCGCCGTTGTCGAGAATAAAGATATGATCATCCTTGATGCCCATCCTACGGGCAAGCTGGGCATGGGCGCGCAGGTGCACGGCCTCGCCGTGAACCGGCATAAAGTAGGTGGGCTTGGCCATGGCCATCAGGAGCTTGAGCTCCTCCTGGCTGCCGTGACCCGAGACGTGGACGAGGGCGCGGGACTTATCCCACACGTCGCAGCCAAGTTTGGCCAGGCTGTTAACAACCTGCTGCACGGCCTTCTCGTTGCCAGGAACGGGCGTAGCGGACAGAATGACGGTATCGCCCTCGTGAATGGAGAGCGTCTTGTGCTCGCCGTTGGCCATGCGGGACAGGGCCGACAGCGGCTCGCCCTGCGAACCGGTGCACATGACGACGATCTTGTCGTCGGGCAGGTTATCAATATCGAAGGCATCGATGATATCGGCATCGTCGATGTTGAGGTAGCCCAGCTCACGCGCCACGCGGGTGTTGGTAAGCATGGAACGTCCGGTCACGACGACCTTGCGGCCGCACTTGCGAGCGGCGTCGCAGATCTGCTGCAGGCGATGGATGTGGCTCGAGAACGACGCGACGAACACGCGGCCCGGGGCGTTCTTGATGGCGTGCAGCAGGTTGGGGCCGACTTCGGCCTCGGACTTGGTAAAGCCCGGAACCGTGGCGTTGGTGGAGTCGGACAGCAGCAGGTCGATGCCCTGTTTGGCAAAGCGGCTGATAGCGGCATAGTCGGGCGTGACGCCGTCGATGGGCGTCTGGTCGAGCTTAAAGTCGCCCGTGTGCATAACGGTGCCTTGGTTGGTGCGAATGAACACGCCCAAAGCACCCGGAATGGAGTGCGTCATCGAGAAGAAATCAAGCGAGATGCCACCCAGATTGACGTGGCTTCCGCCCTTGACCTCGCGGAACTTGGGCGCGCGGATGCGGAACTCGGAGAGCTTGCCTTCGATAAAACCGAGCGTCAGCTTGCTCGAGAAGATGGGCACCTTATTGTTGAGGTCCTGCAGCAGATACGGAAGCGAACCGGTGTGGTCCTCGTGGCCGTGAGTGACGACGATGCCGCGGAGCTTCTCCTCGTTCTCCAGAACATAGGTATAGTCGGGAAGCACCAGGTCGATACCGGGCTGGGAATCGTCGGGGAACATGAGGCCGGCGTCAACGAGCACCATGTCGTCGCCGCACTCGAAGACCGTCATGTTCTTGCCGATGCCGTCAAGGCCGCCGAGCGGAATGATCTTCAAGGGAGATGATTTTTTAGCTGCCATAGGTTAGTGTGGTTTCCTTTCTTCGAAACGGGTCTGGAACAACCGACGGGGCGCTTCTGGCAAACCGACCGCCGGGAACGTACAAACATGCATCACAGAGTCGATGCAATAACCAAAATATGATACCCATTTGCACAACAACAGACCACCCATGCATCAAAGCCCCATCTGAACCGGTCTATCCCGCCGGTTTCCCGTGGGGCGGGCACTGATGAAGTTTCCTGCTCTACAGTCCTGCTCACGACGGAGGCCACATTAAGTGGCCTCCTGTTCGTG
>CAJMPK010000007.1 GCA_905215205.1 uncultured bacterium
TAGCTAAGTTCAAGCTATAGTTTAAGGTTAGGGACGTTATTCGCATCTCGAGTACAGATTTCGCAGGTCGAGACGGACCATTCGTGCCCCCATGAAGCCCGGAGCTCCCCTACGGGGAGCTCCGGGGCACCCGTCTCAGGGTGCCGTGTGCAAAAAACGGCAAATTTGAGTACTGATACCAATTTAGTAGCAGCGTTTTTCCGCCCCACGAGCCCTTTTTGAGTTCCGCACAGGCTGCTTGGCGCCAAGATATTCCACATTCGTTTATTATCTCTTCGCTGAATCCAGATTTTCGGCCCAAGCTTCTTTGTTTTTGCTGTCACTAATCTAGTAACAGTACTCATATTAGCCGTTTTTTGCACAGAGCATATAAACAGACCCCCTATAAAGCCATAGTTTTACGCCGGCTTGAGCCCAAAGCACGCTCGGAGCGTATTCAGCAGAGCATCTTGCCTCTTTCGACGAGCCTCTACGCGATTCTGATATCGCTTACCCATGCGCTGGTGGATGCGCCATGCGAGCGCTTCCACCGCTTCCATGTCGCAGAGCATTTCGTTGTTGACCGTCGCTACCTCAATTCCCATAGTAATCAAGCCCGTGTTGCGTTTTTCATCATGGATACGTCCCCTCCGGGAGGAATGGCCCAGCTCACCGTTGTATTCCAGGTCAAACCGGGCTGCTTCCTGATACGCATCGCAAACTGCATGCGACATCCCCGAGATTGCCTGCGCGCGGTCATCGAACTCGATCTTGCAGTCGGTCTTAAAGGGACCGCAGGCAAATCCGCCATAGGAAAACGGAAGCGAAAACAGAGCGAGCATGATGCACTCCATGGGTGAACGCAGGTTTTCCGACAGATAGGGACACAGCCGCCGCAGTTGTTTGGCCGCACTCCCCTTGCATGCCGCGAGGTAATCTGTCAGGCGACCGGGCGTCAGCACCGGCTCGACTTCAAAGTAGCCAACGTCTGCCGGTTGGTCCTTGTCCTTTGCAAGTCTATTCGCAACAGGCGATGTATAGGGAGGCAGGTACTTCCCGCGATCGCTCAGCGAAATCTTGGAGCACAGCTCCTGTGCCAGGGCAAATGCCTGGATGCAGCCGAACTCGCGCGCAACGGCTACGCAGAGGGCCTCGGGAGACAAGCTGTACACCCCCGGCTCCACCTCCAAAATCGAAGCGTCCGGCAGGCCGGCAGAACAAACGGACCAGCTTGCACCAGGCATACGGCGACGCTGCTTTGCAGACCCCACCAGTAGACACAGGTCTTCTTGGACCTCGCCGCTCACGGCCCCGATCCGCACCAAATCGGGAAGATAGATGTCCTCGGCCGAGGGCGACGATGCGTGCAGCACGCTGTGCTCTTCATCGGGATCGAGGTCCCTCCAGCTGATGTAACCCATTTGCCGGCGCTCGGCGCGCATCATGCGCAGCGCCGAGGCGCCGGTCAGGACTACGGAGGCCGCCAGTTGCTCGCTTGTCGGCTCGATGCGCCGCGCTATCTTCACTGCCACAAAACCACCCCTACCAAACGCGTGCGATAGCGAGACCATCGACTGCCGCGGCGCCGGCACGCTTGAGCTCCGCCGAGGCCGCTGCCATAGTCGCACCCGTGGTAATGACATCGTCGATGAGCAGCAAACGACAGCCACGCACATCCCCAACCGTCTCGTACATGCCCCGGGCATGCTCCCGGCGCTCATCGCGACCGAGCTCGCGCTGGTCACCGTGGCCGTATTTGACCAGGGCGTCCAGCAACGGCACACCCGAAAGATCGCAAAACGAGCGCGCGATTGCTTCCATGTGATCGAATCCACGCCGCCGAAACGCCGCCGCAGTCGCGGGCACAAATACCACCGCGTCGACACCGGACAGCACGCCGCCGTAACGATCGGGGGCTGCCGCCTGGGCATGTAAGACGGTGTCGTAGAGTAGCTCCGCCAGATACGGTGCCAGACGGCGCTCGCCCGCATCCTTGTACGCCTTGATGATGCGCGGCAGCGGATGTGCGTAGACGGCACACGCCAGGCAGCGATCGAGCGCCTCGGCCATTGCCGAAGACGCGCCCTCGACCGAGCACTCGGTGCACAGCAAATCCCCAAACGGGGCGCCGCACCGGATGCAGCTATGGCACGGATCGATGAGCGCGAGCAACGCCAGACAATCCTGGCAGATCAGCGCACCGGAACGCTCGCAGCCAGCGCATCGCGTGGGCGACAACGCCTCGAGCGCCTCGTACGTCGCGCGCTCGGCAAGCGGTAGCAATTCGTCCGCAAACGGTAGGACGCCTGCGCTCTGCAAGCAAGTCAATACGTTCAGATGTCTTTTCATGACACAACCCTCCCTACGCGAAGGCGAAGGGAGGGTTGTCGGTGTAGAGCCATGATACCCAGAGGTGCTAGGGTCAGGCGGGTTAAATCCGTTTACGGGCGCTATTCGCCGGCAGGCGGTTGCGGTGCGGACGAGGTGTGGGTCGAGCCTTCGCCACCGTCCTGGCGCGGCTTGCGGGAGCGACGGCGACGGCGACGCTTTTGACCCTGGTCGGTCGAGCCCTCGCCACCGCGATCCTCACGCGGTTCGCGCTCGTCGCGAGTACCGCCGCGCGAAGCCTTGGCGGCAGCTCCTCCGCCGTCTCCAGGGCGACGGCGCGTGACCTTGACTTCACCGTCCGAAACCTGATCGGCCACGGAAGGAACCGAGGGCTTCTGCTGCGTGCCCGAGGAATGGCGACGGCGCGGACGTGGCGCGCGCTCCTCCTCGCCACGCTGCTTGCCACCCTTGTCGGCAGGCGCATCGGAGGCCGAGGCGCCCTTGGGAGCGGCACCGGCCTCGCGAGCAGCTGCGGCGCGGAAGGCGTCCTCGCGCTCCTCGCTCGACAGGTGACGGCGACGACGGCGCGTGGGATTCATGCCACCGCCGCGGTTTTGCTGCTGGGGCTGCTGAGCCTCGCGCTCGCGGGAAGCGTTCTTGCCCGCGGCCTCGCCATTGTCGACGGACGCCGCGCGCTTGCGGCGGCGACGGCCATCGGCCGCCCCCTCGGTCTCGAGCGCCTCGGCCTTGCCGCGGCCCTTTCCGCGGCCACGACCCTCGCCCTGGCCCTGGCCGGCGCGAGCATCGGATTCGGCATCGCGACGACGGCGCTTGGGCATCGATGTGCCGGCCAGACGATCGGCACTCGACAGGCCATCGCCCACGTCGACGCCGTTCTCGCGATCGAGTTCCATGAGCGCCAGGCGCATCTCGGGCGACTCGATGCGCTCGAGCACGTCACGCGTCACGCAGTCGGGGCGGCAGTTGCAGCCCTGCTCGGCGGCCTTCTTTTTGCAGCCCTCCGAGCACGTCATATCGGCCAGGTTGACCTTAAAGACTTTGCCGTTCTCCAGGCGCAGCACCAGCTGCTCACGCGGCGTGTCATATTCCTGGATACGCGCCTTGCCGAGCGGCGTATCGATGAGCGTCTTCTTTTTGGGCGCGCGGCTCTTAAAGTCCTTGTACGCCTCGAACTCATAGCGCAGGCAGCACATCAGGCGGCCGCATACGCCGCTGATCTTGGACGAGTTGAGCGGTAGGTCCTGCTCTTTTGCCATGCGAATCGAGACGGGCTCAAACTGTCCGCCAAAGCGCGTGCAACAGAGCTCCTGTCCGCATTGGGCATAGCCGCCCACCAAGCGGGTCTCGTCGCGCACGCCGATCTGGCGCATGTCGACGCGAATGTGCAGCGTCGAGGACAGGTCTTTGACGAGCTGGCGAAAATCGACGCGCTCCTCGGCCGCAAAGTAGAACACGGCCTTCTCGCCGCCAAACAGGTACTCGACGCCGACCGGCTTCATCTCGAGGTCGAGCTCTTTTACCAGACGGCGGAAATCGACCATCGCCTCGTCGCCCTGGATGGCCAGGTCGTCGGCAAGCTGCAGGTCGATGTCGCTTGCAACGCGCAGCACGGGCTTGAGCGGCTGGCCGATCTCGTCCTGCGCCACCTCGAAGGGATCGGCCGTGACCAGGCCGATCTCGGTTCCGCGCTCGGTGGAGCAAATGGCATAATCGGCCTCGAGGATATCCAGATCCTGCGGGTCGAACCACAGGTCGCGCGAGGCATAGGTAAACTTAACGGGTACGACTAACGGCATTTCAGTGCCTTCCTGATATCGAACAGCATGACCTCGATGGCCAGCTGGGGAGTAACGTTTCTGGCGATGTTGCGCTCGGCAGTTGCGACCGCCTCGAGCGCCCGCGTGGCACCCGCAACATTCGTCGCGGCGGCAAGCCGCCCGATCGTGTCGCGCACGTCCTCGTTCACAACGTCTGCCGCCTCATCCTGAAGCGTCAGCAGCACGTCGCGCATGAGCGTCCGCGCGCTCGCCAGCGCTTCCATGATACCCGAACGCTCGCGCGCGTTGAGTTCGCGCTTGTTGCGGTCCTCAAGCTGCTTCAATGCTCCACGCGACAGGTAGTCGGCGTTTTGCTCGAGCACCTTTTCCTGCGTGGACTTGACCTCGGCGAGCGGCGCCTTAACGGCGACGATGAGCGACTTGGCGCGACTGAGCACATCGGCCTCGTCGGCAGCGATGAGCGAGTCGATGGCGCGGACCATCTGGCGGCGAGCATCCTGGCGCTCGGCGCTCTTAAGGAACTCGATGCCGCGTGTGGGGCTTCCCGCCACGGCGACCGCCATGCGGCAACGCGCGAGGTCCTGACCCGTCGCGCGGCTCACGGCACGCGCGGCCACGGCGGGCGACACCAGGCGAAACGGCACGCACTGGCAGCGGCTCACGATGGTGGGCAGCATCACGTCTGCCGAGGTGCCCAGCAAGATGAACATAACGCCATCGGGCGGCTCCTCGAGTGTTTTGAGCAGTGCGTTGGCGGTGTTGGCGCGCAGCTGCTCGGCACGGTCGATGATGTAGACCTTGGCCTTGGCGCGGATGGGCGCCAGCGGCACGTCATCGAGCAGCTCGCGGGTCTGGGCAATGAGGTAGCCCGTGGCGCTCTCGGGCGTGTAATAGTGCACGTCGGGATGCGTGTGCCGAGCAACGCGCACGCAGCTGTCGCATGCGCCGCAGCCGTCCTGCTCGCACAGGAAGGCCTGGGCGAGCGCCCATGCGGCATCGAGCTTGCCGGCGCCGGGCGCTCCCAAGAACAGATAGGCGTGCGATGCGCGGCCGCTGGCGACGGCGTTGGTCAAAAAGTCGCGCACGCGCTGTTGGGTGTCGAGCTTGGCCAGCAGGCTTGCCTGAGCGGGGGCCATATTACTCGGCCTCCTGGGCAAGCGCGGCGGCGACGGCGTCTTGCGGAATGTCGAGACCGTACGCGCGAACCTGCTCGACCGTCTTCTCGAAGACTTTCTCGATGGTCGCGGTGGCGTCGATGAGCTTTACGCGGGCGGGTTCCTCGGCAGCAATTGCGCAAAAGCCCTGGTAGACACGCTCTTGGAATGCCATTCCCTTGGCCTCCATTCGATCCGCCGCGCCACGGGCTGCCATGCGTAGCGCCGCCTGCTCGGGCGTGATGTGGTAGACGAGCGTGAGCGCCGGGTGCGTCCCCGCGACGGCCAGGTTGTTGGCATCGCGCACCATCTGGCGATCGAGGCCATCGGCAAACGCCTGGTAGCAGGTCGTGGAATCGTAGAAACGGTCGCACAGGACCACCTTGCCGGCAGCGAGGGCGGGAGCTATGACCTCGTGCACCAGCTGGGCACGCGCTGCCTCGTAGAGCAGCAACTCGCAGGTGTCGCCCATCGCCGTGTTGGCGGGGTCGAGCAGCAGAGCGCGGATCTTTTCGCTAATGGCGGTGCCGCCCGGCTCGCGCAGGCTCACAACCTGGTAGCCAGCGAGCTCGAGCGCGCGGGCAAGCAGGCGCGTCTGCGTGGACTTGCCGGCACCGTCGACGCCCTCGAGCGTGATAAAGCTATGTTGAGCGGGCTCAAAAGCCATGAGCGCAGCCCCTTCCTACAAGGCGCGTAAATGCAGATATATCAACCAAGCCATGATACCCCAGTGCTCGGCGCGTCCCCAATGGCTAATGGTGCCTTTCTAAAGTTGCGGTGAAATAGGGACTGATTGAAGCTCTGAGACCGCCAAACAGTCCCTATTTCACCGCAACTTATGATGGGGAATTTTGAACGGTGGGTATAATCGTCGTATTGCATTGAAATGTGGCGAAAGGAGTGGCAATGTCTCGGTATTGCGCCTCGTGCGGCAAGCTTCTTGCAGATGATGCCAAGTTCTGCACCTCATGCGGTGCACCCGTTGAGCAGACAACCGCAAGCAATGGCCAACCCGCGTTTGAGCAGACCGGCTCCCTCGATACGTCGCAAGCTAAGCCGGACGACCCCCTCGCCTATCGCCCCGACCCCGCTGCCGGTCCCGCGGCGGTCGAAACGACGCAGCGCATACCCGTCGCGGACACCCCGCCCCAACAGCAACCGGCGTCTGCGTACGCGTCTGATTCACCGCAGGCCCCCGCCGCAAAAAAGAGCGCTACCAAGGCGCTTGTCGCCGTTATCGTTGTGCTGGTGGCAATCATCATCGCCCTGGTCATTTTCTTTGTGATCAAGCCGTTCGACAACGCTGCCACGCAGACGACTGCCGAGGTTACCAAGCTGCACCATGATGTCGACTCCGACGACCTTAAGCCCCTTGGCAACCTCAATAGCCTTTACGACGATGACGACGATGATGACGGCGAAGCAACCCTCTCCGAGCAAAACCTCTACCGTCGCCTGAGCGAGTACTACGACCTACTCGAAGATCTCGATAGCCAGGTCCGTGCCTGCGCAGAGGCGTTCAATGGCGGTTATCTGGAAGAGGACCGTACCACCCGTCAAAATCTCGCTGATGTCGCCGAGCGCACGGAAGACACTATCGAACAGTACTACGATATCGTCGAGGACCTGGACGTCCCCATGAGCTCTAAGAACTACAGCTCCTGGAAAGACATCGTTGCCCTGTATGACGACCTGGACCACCGCATCGACGCGATCTGCGATGCCTGGGAGATCAGCCTAAAGTACGCAAAGCCCGCGGACCATAAGGACGAAATCGTGGCGCCGCTGGCAGGCGACAACGAGCCAGGAACCAACAGCAACAAGTACCGTCAGGACTTTGAGGACCGCTATCCCGGCGCCAAGCCTGTCGAGGTGAAGTAATCCCAACAACTGATCAAAACTTGCGGTGAAATAGGGATTGATTAGGCCTTTTACCAGCAAAAACAGTCCCTATTTCACCGCAACTTAGAAGTGGGGCCGGGCGCGCATTTGCATTTGCGCGCCCGGCGCCGCCGTGTCTATATGTGCTCGGTTACTTGTCGGCGGCTGCCTTCTTGGTGGTCGTCTTTTTCGCGGCAGTCTTCTTGGCAGTCGTCTTCTTGGCGGCAGTGGCTTTCTTAGCCGTCGTCTTCTTGGCCGCCGTCGTCTTCTTTGCCGTGCTCGCCTTGGTCGTGGTCTTGCGGCCGCGAGCCGGCTTCTTCTCCTTGGTCGGACAGTCCATGTTCACGCAGATGCGCCACGGGCCGCGCGCCGTGTTGACCACCACGATGGGGGCACCGCACTCGGGGCAGGTCTCACCCGTCGCCTCGAGCTTACCGCGCGCCGGCAGAGGATAGCTCACGCCGCAGTCATCGTAGTTGGTGCAGCGGATAAAGCGCTTGCCGCTCTTCTCGCTCTTGTGCGCGATCAGGTCGCCATGGCGTCCGGCCTCGGCGCACACCTTGCACTCGCCCACCTTAAGGTCGGGCTCGTAGTTGGTGGGGCACGTGGGGTTCACGCAAATCTCGAAAGCCTTCTGGCGGAACGGCTGGCACTTAATGCGCGGCGCGCCGCACTCGGGGCACACGGCCGCCTCGCCCTCGAGCGGGCTTACCTTGACGCCGCTCGGCACCGGATAGGTCACGTCGCAGTCGGGCCAACCCATGCAGCCGATAAAGCTGCCGCGAGTCTTGGCGCTCGTCTTCATAACCAGGTCCTTGCCGCACTTAGGGCAGGCGCCCACGCGCGCATCGGCCGTAACGGCGTCGCTGATGGCGTCGCCCAGCTCCTGCGTGTGCTTGAGCAGCTCGTCGAGCACGCCAGCCAGCAGCGCGCGCGAGTGCGTCACGACATGCTCTTCGGTGTCCTCGCCGCGCTCCACACGGGTCATGTCGCCGTCGAGCTCGCTGGTCATATCGGGACTCGTGATGCGCGGGGCAAACTGCGTCAGCGCGTCGATGATGGCGATGCCCAGCTGACTCGGCTCCACGGGATCGTTTTTGAGGTAGCGCACGGCGTACAGGCGCTCGATGATGCTCGCGCGCGTGGACTTGGTGCCCAGGCCGCGCTTTTCCATCTCCTGCACGAGCTTGCCCTGGCTGTAGCGCGCGGGCGGCTCGGTCTGCTTGGCCTCGAGCTTAATGTCGAACACGTCGACCGTATCGCCCTGCTCCAGCGGCGGCATCTGCTCATCGCGCTTGAGTCCATACGGATACGCCTCGCGGAAACCCGGGGTCACGAGCACATCGCCCGAAGCCACGAACGGCTCACCGTTCACGTCGAGCTCGAGCTTGGTGTTCTCGATGGTCGCAGGACCCATAAGCGTCGCCAGGAAGCGACGGGCGATGAGGTCGTAGAGCTTACGCTGGCCGCCGTCGAGCGCGGACGGATCGCCTTCGCCCGTGGGATAGATAGGCGGGTGGTCTGTGGTCTCGACCTTGCCGCGCGTGGGCTTCATGGGACCGGCGAGCACCTTTTTGCACACGGGCGCCAGCGCCGGGTTGATCTTTGCCAGGTCGCTCACCACAGCGCCCAGATCAAGCGTCGCGGGGTACACGGTATTGTCGACACGCGGGTAGCTGATGAGGCCCGCCATGTAGAGGGACTCAGCGATGCGCATGGTACGCGCAGGCGAGATGCCCTCGGCTGCGGCGGCAGCCTGCAGCGAGGTGGTCGCAAACGGCGTGGGCGGCTGCTGCTTGCGCGAGCGCTTGGTTACCGCGGCGACGGTCGCCGTCTTGGCGTCGTCGACGTGACCATACGCCGTCTCGGCAGCATCCTTGTCGGAAAAGCGCGCCGTCTTGTGCGCGATCTTAAAGCGATCGTCCTCGGCAGCGCCCTGCGCGGCACCCATGCCGCGAATCTGCCAATAGTCCTCGGGCACAAACGCCATGCGCTCGCGCTCGCGCTCGACCACCAGGGCAAGCGTCGGCGTCTGCACGCGGCCGGCGGAACGCACGTTGCCAAAGCCACCAAACTTGGCGAGCGTCAGATAGCGCGTGAGCACCGCACCCCAGATAAGGTCGATGTGCTGACGGCTCTCGCCAGCGTCGGCCAGATTCTGGTCGAGCGAGACGAGATTATCGAAGGCCTGCGTGATCTCGGCCTTGGTAAACGAAGAATACTGAGCGCGGGCAACCGGCAAGTCGGGCGCAACCTCGCGCACCTTGTTGAGGGCGTCCGAACCGATCAGCTCGCCCTCGCGATCGAAGTCCGTAGCGATGATGACGCTGTCGGACTTCTTGGCAAGGTTCTTGAGCGAGCGAATGAGCTCTTTCTCGGCCGGTAGCTTAATGACGGGCGCCCAGGTGAGGTAAGGCAGGCTCTCGAGCTTCCAGCCCTTGATGGAAATGCCATCGGCAAGGAACGGCTTACGCTTGGTATCGTAAGGCGGACGAGCCAGGCCATCGGGCATGTCGGCCGGCAGCATCTCGCCGTCCTCGGTGACCGAGTACCATCCCAGCTTTTTATCGAACAGCACGCTGTCGCAAAAATCGGGCGCAAGGATGTGACCGGCCAGGCCGATGGTCACGCACTCCTCGCCCTTCCACTCAAAACGGTAGATGGCGGTGTTGTACACCTTATCCTTTTTGGGTTTGCCCGTGGATAGACGCTCGGCGATCTGACGCGCAGCGTCGTTTTTCTCGGCGATGATGAGCTTCAAAAGAGGCTCCTATCTCGTGTCTCTGCGGCTACGCCCGCCCGTATGGCGGCCGATTTACGCCCTTGCTTGCTCGATCTGCCCGATGAGCCAATCGCACCAGGCATCCATGCCCTCGCCCTTGCGCGCGCTCACGGCAAACCGCGGCGCCTGCGGATTGAGGTCATCGAGTGTCTTAGTATACCTATCCATGTCAAAATCGAAAGCCGGGGCCACGTCGACCTTGTTGAGCAGCTGCGCGCCGGCGTGTTGGAAGATGCCCGGATACTTGATGGGCTTATCGTCGCCCTCGGGCACCGAGAGGATCATGATGGACAGGTTCTCACCCAGGTCAAAGTCGACCGGGCAGACTAGGTTGCCCACATTTTCGATAAAGATGACGTCGATGTTCTCCAGACCGACGGCCTGGTCGAACGCGTCAACGGCCTCCATGATCATGTTGCCCTCGAGGTGGCACAGGCCGCCCGTGTTGATCTGGATGGCGGGCATGCCGGCTTCCTTCATGGTGATGGCGTCGACATCCGAGGCAATATCGCCCTCGATGACGGCGCAGCGCAGGCCAGCCTTGTCGCGCAGGCGCTCGTTGGTGCCCAGGATCGTGGTGGTCTTGCCCGAACCGGGGCTCGACAAGACGTTGATCACATAGGTGTTTGTCTCATTAAATCGCTGACGCAGCTGATCTGCCAGGCGCTCGTTGCGCGACAGAATCGGCGACGCGATATCAATCGTTTTCTCGGCCATACTTAGCGCTCCTTACTTTGGCCCCTTTATACCCCATCACCAGATGGCTAGCGGGCTAATCGTCGGGGGTTTCGATTTCGATACTCGCGATATCGAGCTCGCGGCCGTGCAGTAGGCGCACGTTGGCGCCGCCACACTGGGGACAGCGACAGTGGAAGCGATCGTGGTCGAAAACCTCGCCGCAGTCCAGACACTCGCTTTGTGGATGGACCTCCTCCACGGCAAGCTCGCAACCCTTCGTGAGCGGGTCCTCGTCGCGGAACGTCTCCCATGCAAAGTCGAGCGCCTCGCGCACGACCTCGGTCATATCCCCGATACGCAGCGTCACCAAAACGGCGCGCGAGGCCCCCGCCCCACGCGCCGCGCGAATCACTGTATCGAGTATGCCGTTGACAATGCCAACCTCGTGCATACCGATTTACTCCTCGTCGTCCTCATCGTCCGAGAACAGGTCCAGACGGCTCACAAACAGGCCCTGCTTGCCCTCGCGCGCGGTAACGACCACGCGGGCGATGGCGAGCGAGATCTCGTAGAGCGAGAGCAGGGCGCCGTACATGAGACCCAGGGTGACGGGCGAGCCGTCGGGCGTAATCACAGCCGATCCCACAAGCAGGCCAACGTATACGTAACGCCAGGCGCTGCGGAAGGCCGCGTAGGACACGATGTGGAAGACGGACAGGTAGAAGATGATGAGCGGCAGCTCAAACGCCACACCAAAGCCGATCATAAAGAGCAGCTCCATGTTGACGTAGTTCTCCAGATCGGGCCACGCCGTAGCAACGGCCGAGGTCTCGCCGATAAGCCACTCAAAGCCCGCGGGGATGATGATGAAGTAGCAGAAAATGGCACCCAGGAAGAACAGCACCGTCGAGGCGAGCACCGTGGGCACGACCCACTTGCGCTCGTTGGGGCGAAGCGCCGGCAGGAAAAACGCCAGAATCTGCCAGATGATCATGGGCGTGCACATGACCATGGCCATCTTGATGGCCAGCGAGAAGCGCAGGCCAAAGCCGCCGAGCGTGGTGGTGATGTAGAACTTACCGTCCGGCACAAAGGAGCGGATGGGATCTTTCAGGATGTCGAGCACCACAGGCGTGGCGAAATACAGCACGATGGCGGCGGCAAACACCGAGACGACCACGATGGTCAGGCGGCGACGGAGCTCCCCCAGGTGATCGAAGAGCGGCATACGCGCAGGTCCGATAGGCATTACTCATCGCCTCCCTTCGGGGCATCGGCGGCAGCGGCGTCGTCCTCGGCCTCGAGCTCGCGAGCGAGCTGGTCGACGACGGCCTTGCGCTTGCGGGGACGACGGGCGTAGAGGTCAGCCGTCGTGGGCTCTGCCGGCTCGGGCTCGGGCTCCGGCTCTGCAGCAGGCTCGGGCTCGACGACAGGCTCGGCGGCAGCGGCAGGCTCGGCGCTCTCGGCCTCGGACTCCTCAGCAGCACCCTCGCCCTCGGCGGCACCCTCGCTTGCGGCCTTCTCGGCAGCAAGACGGGCACGACGCTCGGCAAAGGTCTCCTTCTTGGCGGGCGCTGCCGTCTCGGCGGCATCCTCGTCCGCATCGGAATCGTCATCGACAGAAGCCTTCTTGGGCTTGACCGGGGCCGACGCGGCCTCGCTTACCGGATCGATGATCTCGGACTGAACAACAGCCGTCATTTTTTCCTGCGTCTCGCGGAACTGACGGATAGCACGGCCGATCGTGCGGCCCATCTGTGGGAGCTTATCCGGGCCAAACAGCAAAAAGCCGAAGACCACGATGATCGCGAGCTCACCCTCTCCAATACCAAACACACATACCTCCAAGGCTCGATGTGAGTCGAGCCCGCACCGCGCCATTCGGCCGGAACTCGTCTATTCATTCGGTCAAGTATAGCGCCCGGACGCCAAAACGTCCGAGCGCATCACAAACATATGCCAAACGGCACGCCCTTTTGGGGACAAAGATTATGCAGCGGTGATCGACATCTCCTGGTCGACACCCAACAGCTGAACCACGCGCATCACCGGGGGCTGCACATTGGTGCAGCTAAAGCGCTTACCGTGGTCGACCGCGTGGTGCGCGGCGCCCACGAGCACGCCAATGCCCGTCGAATCGATGTAGCTCACCTGGGCAAAATCGAGCTCAACGGCCTCAGTGGGCTGCTCGAGCGCCAGGTCGATGGCATTGCGCAGGCTATCGGCGTTAGAGATATCGATCTCGCCGGTCACCTTAATGGTGTAGAGCTCTGGCGTGGGGTTGGTGGAAATACCCAAATCCATGTATACGCTCCTTTACGTATCGAAAGTGCGGATAGTACGGGAAGCCGCGCGTTAGGCGCGCTCGGCACGCGCAAGCTCGGCAGCGACGAGCTTAACGGCCAGCACCAGCACATCGAGCGCGGCCTCCAGGTCCTCGACCGTGGGATAGCTCGGCGCGATGCGGATGTTGGTATCGCGCGGATCCTTGCCATAGGGCCAGGTGGCACCGGCCGGCGTGAGCTTGACGCCCAGGTCGGCGCAGAGCGCAGCGACCTTTTGGGCCGAGCCCTCGGGACCATCGAAGCTTACAAAGTAGCCGCCGCGGGGATGCGTCCAAGTGGCGCAACCCGTATCGCCCAAGCCCTCAGTGAGCTTGCGCTCAACGGCCTCAAAGCGCGGGCGCAGGAACTCGGCATGCTTTTTCATGTGCTCCTTGACCGCCTCGATGGTGGGAAGGAAACGCACGTGGCGCAGCTGGTTGAGCTTATCGGCGCTGATGAGGCCGGCCTTCAGGCGCTTGGAGAACTCCGCGATAACCGCGGGGCTCGCACCGATAAAGCCGATACCGGCACCCGGGAAGGTGATCTTGGACGTCGAGGCGAATGCCACCACGCGGTCCTCGGTGCCCGCCGCGCGGGCAAGATCGAAGATGTTGGCGAGCTCGTCGGTCTCGTCGTACAGGTCATGCACGCAGTAGGCGTTGTCCCAGAAGATGCGGAAATCGGGCGCGGCCGTGGGCATCTCAACCAGGCGGCGCACAGTGTCCTCGCTAAAGGTGATGCCCGTGGGGTTGGAATACTTGGGCACGCACCAGATACCCTTGATGGAATCGTCGGCGGCAACCAAGCGCTCGACCTCGTCCATGTCGGGACCGTTGTCGGTCATCGCGACGGGAACGTTCTCGATACCCAGATCGGCGGTGATGCCAAAGTGGCGGTCGTAGCCGGGAACGGGACACAGGAACTTGACCTTCTTGCCGTCGTGCGCGGCCTCGTAAGCCTCCCAGGGCTCGCTGCCGCACGAGCCGCAGCGCCAGAACATGCCGGCGATGTCGTGCTCGATCAGCAGGCTCGACGAACCCAGCACGAGCGTCTGCTCGGCGGGGCAACCCAGGAACTCCCCCGCTAGCTTGCGTGCCGAGGGAATGCCCTCAAAGCAGCCGTAGTTGGAACAGTCGACATTGCCGTCGTGCAGATCGGCATCGGCATTGAGGATATCGAGCATGGGTCGAGAGATGTCCACCTGGGAGGGCGACGGCTTGCCGCGGGCCATGTCGAGCGCCAGGCCCTTGGCCTTGACCTCGGCGACCGCGGCTTTGAGCGCCTTAATGGCGGCATCGAGTTCGGTGGTTTCCATCTTCTGGTAGATCGTCTGCATGGGTGCGACCTTTCGCGAAGCGGGACGTTGCAGTTCGTCTAAGTATAGACCGCCACCGCCGCAACGGTATGAAGCCGTGATAGATTAAGTCCATCGCAATAAATTACGAATCGCCGCGCATGCCGGCGTGGGGCGCCCAAGGAGGCACTATGGAGTATGGATCGTTCCAGGCCGAGGAATTCGGCGACCTGCAGCGCCTGGTCGACGGACTGTTTTACGACCGCCACGCCATCGACCGCCTGGATCTGATCGTGCAGGCCGAGATCTTGGACCTGGCGCCCGACCTCATGGAAATCGTCAACCTTTTGCCGCCCGGCTACTACGATCGCCAGTCACTTTGCGACCAGCTCAACTCCGCCTTGGCCGCTCACGGCTGGGGCGCCGTCTACGGAACGGTGGAATAAGCCTCGAGGCCGACGATTTGGCCCGTTTCCCGACCCTGGCGAGGCTTGTTTAGGGCTGGTGGCCAAAAAAGGCAAATATGAGTACTGTTACCTTTTTAGTAGCAGCGATTTTTGGTCGAAATCGGCAAAACTGGACTTGAAACTCCCTAGTCACCGTCAGCCAGCGCCGAATTGGAAGTCGATGATCACTCATTAACATACAGTTCTTATAACTTTGTTCATTATTTTCCACACCTAAAATGAAACGCCGTTTGTGACAGTACTCACAAACGGCGTTTTTTGACCACTGGCGTGTCTGGCAGGCGGCAAGCACCGCCCGAATCCGCATTTTGAACGCGCCCGAATCGGTTCTGGAGCCGGTTTTCGCGCTTTTACTCGTCCTTGGGCGCGGGGTGCTTGCAGATCACACTCATGTAGATCATGCCAAGTACGGCCGCGGTGACAGAGCCGGCGAGAATAGCGGCCTTGGCGGCCAGAACCTCAAACTGGGCCGTCGGGAAGGCAAGGCCGCTGATGAGAATCGACATGGTAAAGCCAATACCGCCCAGAATGCCCACGCCGGCAATCATATGCCAGTTGACATTGCGCGGCAGCTCGCAGGCCCTAAGCTTAACCAGGGCAAACGTCATGCCAAAGATACCGATCGGCTTGCCCAGCAGCATGCCAAAGTACACGCCGAGGGTCACCGGGTCGGTGAGCAGCGTGCTCATGTCCACGCCCACCAGGCGAACCTGTGCGTTGACAAACGCAAAGATCGGCAGGATCACAAAGTTGACCGGCGTGGAGATCAGACGCTCCATACGAATGAGCGGCGGGGTCACGCGGTGCATGACGCGCTCGACCTTGGTGGTCGAGACGGTAAAGTCATGCTGGCCCAGGATGTGTGCCTCGTCATCGTAGCGATCATCGAGCAGCGGCAGGCACTCGCCCAACCAATCGGTGAGACTATCGAGCTTGACGCCGCACTTGGCCGGGATGGTAAAGGCCAAGATGACGCCGGCGAGCGTAGCGTGCACGCCGCTCTTGAACATGCAGAACCACAGCAGCAGGCCCAGCACCGAGTACGGGGCAAGGCGGTAATGCTGCGTCTTGTTGAGCCACACGAGTGCGCAGGTCACAAGCGCGGCGGCGCCCAACCAAAACGGATTGGGGCTCTGACCGTAGAAGATGGCGATGGCGGCGATGGAAATGAGGTCGTCGGCGATGGCGAGCGTCGAGAAGAACACGCGCACGCCGTTGGGCACGCGATTGCCCAAAAGCGACAGCACGCCCAGCGCAAAGGCAATATCGGTTGCCATGGGAATGGCCCAGCCGTTGTGCGCGCCGGCATGGTTAAAGATCAGATAGATGCAGGCGGGAACGACGACGCCGCCCACGGCCGCCAGCATGGGAAGCATAGCCTGGCGCGGGTTTTTGAGCTCGCCGACCGTCATCTCATACTTGAGCTCAATGCCCACCAACAAAAAGAAAATCGCCATGAGGAAGTCGTTGACGAAAAGCTCAACGGTGAGACCGGCCGTAAGGTTGCCCAGACCCACATACAGCGGGGTCTCCAAAAAGTGATGGATGGCCTCGTAGGCATCGGTATTGGCGCAAATGACGGCGGCGATGGCGGCGAAGACCATGACGGCGGCGGAAATCGTGCCGTTCTCGGCGATGCGCTCCCAGATGTCGTGACGCTCAAAGCGCTTGCGCTCACGAACGTTGAACAGCTGCTCAGTTGCTGCCATGGGCGGCTCCTTTCACGGGAAAGCTCCCGTCTTAAAAAAGCACGGCCCGCCCAAGTGGCGGCGCCGCGCTCTAACGTATTACGCTTGCATCTAGCCTACCCTGCACGACAAGCACGCAAGCGCGGCCGAAAAGCGGAACCACAGGTTGAACATTATTTGCTCAACGACACGGGCGCGCCTGTCCAAGAGACGACGCGGCGACGTGCATAAAAAACGACCGGAGCGCGGGGTGTCCGCGGTCCGGTCGTGGCGTTTGGTCAACTAAACCTAGCAGACGGCCATGATGGGGGCAGCGACCTGCTTCTTACGGGAGAGGACACCCGGCATCCAGACGCCGTCGTGCTCGTCGGCAATGCTCAGGCCCTTCTGGGCAGCCTCGGTCTCGCCCTCGAGCAGGACCTGCGAGCCCTCCTCCATGATGTCGGTGATGCACAGGACAATGCCGTCAGCACCCTTCTCGGCGGCGTAGGCGCGCATGGCCTCGCGAATCTCGTCGATCATGCCGAGTGCGCGGGTCTTGTCGACAGTCTCGTACTGGCCGATGAGCAGCTTCTTGCCAGCAGGCTCGAACATCTTGATGTCGTTGCCGACCATCTCGGCTGCGGTGAAGGAGCCGGACGGACGGGTGAGGAAGACCTCCATGCCAAACTTGACCGGGTCGACGCCCACCTGCTCGCCGAGCTTGGCGGCGACGGCGCGGTCGACATCGGTGGTGGTGGGGCTCTTGAGCATGAGCGTGTCGGTCATCATGGCCGAGAGCAGCAGCTTGGCCTGAACGTCGGAAAGCTCAACGCCGAGCACGCCGGCGAGCTTGGTGACGATGGTGCAGCTGGAGCCCCAGGGCAGGCAGATGTAGTGCAGCGGGCCGGCGGTCTCGAAGTCGCCGATGCGGTGATGATCGACAACGCCAAAGACCGTGGCGTCCTTAAGGCCGGCGACGGACTGGGCAGACTCGTTGTGGTCGGTGAGGACGACGAGCTGACCGGCCTCGACGGACTCGATCACGCGGGGCTCGGCGATGCCGGCGTCGGCGAGCAGCTTGGCGGACTCGGCCGGAAGCTGACCAAGGGCGCAGGCCTCGTAGGTGTTGCCGGCATACTCAACCTGGTTGAGCAGCTGGGACAGGACGACGGCGCTCATGATGGCGTCGTTATCGGGGTTCTGGTGACCAAAGACAAGAACGTTTGCCATGGATATCCTCCACTTGATATGTGTACTTGGACGTAGCTATGGTAGCACGCCGATGCCGAGCCTTCGCAGACGGAAGGGCCACGGCATATTTTGGGGCGCAGACACGGGGGCCAAGGCCGTCCCTTTTGCACCATGTTGGTGCAAACTAACCTGTCCCCCTTGCACCAGCTATTTGCCGGCGGCGCGCAGGGCTACGTAGGCGGCACCGATGATGCCGGCGTCGTTGCCGAGCGAAGCGACCTTAATGGGCGTCTCGCGCGAGGCAGAAAGCGCGTAGCGCTGGAAATACTCGCGAGCCTTGTCGAGGTAGACATCGGCCGAGGCGGAGGCGCCGCCGCCGATAAGGAACATCTCGGGATCGACCACGTTGGCAATAAGCGCCAGTGCGCGACCGAGATAGTCGGCCATGGTATCGGCCGCGGCCAGCGCAAGCTTGTCGCCCTCGCGGCAGGCCTGGAACACGTCCTTGGAATCGGAGGGGCCGGTGAGCTCGATGGGGTCGACGCCCGCCTTCTTGCACTCGGCAAGGTAGTTGCTCACCACGCCGGTGGCGCTGGAATACTGCTCCAGATGGCCATGGCCGCCACAGCCGCAGGTGCGCTCCTCGGCCGGGTTCAGGCACATGTGGCCAATCTCGCCGCCGGCGCCCACAACGCCCGACACCACGTCGCCGTTAACGATAACGCCGCCGCCCACGCCGGTACCAATGGTGACCATCACCACGTTCTGTACGCCCTTGGCAGAGCCGAGCCAGGCCTCGCCCATGGCAGCGGCGTTGGCATCGTTCTCATACTTAACGACTGCATCGGGGCAGTGCTTTTGAATGGCAATCCTCAGCTCGGGCAGGTTAATGGCAATGTTGGCCTTGACCTTGGCATCGCCCGATGCCGGGATGGGGCACGGAACGGCCAGGCCAATGCCTGCCACAAAGGCGCGCGGAATCTGGGCCTTGGCGACCACTTGGTCGATAGCCTCGGTCACCGCGGCAAAGCCCGCAGCGTCAACGATGGGAGGCGTAGGCACGCTGGCCTTGGCCAGCAGGTTGCCGTCCTCATCGAACAGACCCTCCTTAACCGAAGTGCCGCCGACGTCAATGCCGATGTAGTACTGCTTAGGTTCCATGGGAGCCCACCTTTCTCGTTTAAACATTGCCTGTATGGTACCGCTCCCAAGGCAAAAACCTACCAAAAAGGGACAGGTTTGTTTTGGCAGGTTTTATCTGGTGAAATGCAAAAAACCAGGCAACACGGCATTGCTCGGATGTTTATCAGTTTAGAGCGCTCTGGTTTTATTTGCGAAGCGACTTTTAATTATATCTTTCTCGAACTTTTCAATAACTCAATAGGGATACTTAGGTGTTGACTAAACTTTCTTTTATACTCAATCAAGTTGGAAAGGAGGTTCCGTGATTCCGAAATACGAAGCGATCGCTGCGGATATCCGTCGAAGCATCGAGGACGGCGCCCTCAAGCCAGGCGATAAGTTGCCCACCGTCGTCGAGTTCTGCGAGCTCTATAGCGTTTCCAAAATCACCGTCAAACGGGCTATTGAACAAATCACCGAGGAAGGTCTTATTACCAGCCGACGCGGATCGGGTACCTATGTTAAGGACACGGCGGGACTTCCCGGTCAGGCGTTTTTCCAGGGCAAAAACGACCGTGCCCAGGGCTTTTCATATGAGCACCGCGGGGAGAAGGTGACCTCGGTGGTCTACGATTTCTCGATCGTTAATCCACCAGCGGACATCGCAGCCCAGCTGGGAATTGCCGAGGATGACTTTGCCTATCACGTCGTGCGCGTGCGTCAGGCCGATGAGAAGCCCATCGTTATCGAGTACACATACATGCCCCTCGAGCTGATTCCGGGGCTGAAAAAGAAGGACCTGTACGGATCGCTCTACCGCTTCATCCGAGAGCAATGCGGGCTGAAGATTTCGAGCTTCCACCGTACCATTCGCGCCGTGGCAGCAACCGAGGAAGAGGCTGAGCGCCTGGACACCAAACCTGGCTCTCCCCTGCTCGAGCTCAACCAGATTGGCTTTTTGGACAGCGGCGCCGCCTTTGAGTATTCGGTCTCGCGCAACGTTGGCGACCGCTTTGAGTTGCACAACGTAACGTTGGCATAGGTTTTTGTAGTCACGCGGGTGCTCGTTTTGAGCTGTTTTGTGCAACGCCCGCGCAACATAATGGGGGTATGAATATGTCCGATTTGATTAAACTGACGCCGATCTTCCACGAGAAGATCTGGGGTGGCCGCCAGCTCGAAACCGTATTTGGTTACGACATTCCCGAAGGTCCCATCGGTGAGTGCTGGGCCATCTCGGCCCATCCCAACGGCGACTGCCAGATTGCGGAGGGCCCGTATGCAGGCCACACGCTGTCGTGGCTGTGGGCCGAGCACCGCGAGCTCTTTGGCAACTGCGAGGGCAAGGAGTTCCCGCTGCTCATTAAGATTCTGGACGCCAAGGACGACCTTTCGATCCAGATTCATCCCAACGACGAATACGCCGCCAAGCACGAGAACGGCAGCCTGGGCAAAACCGAGTGCTGGTACGTGCTGGACTGCGAACCCGGTGCCACGATCATCGTCGGCCAGCGTGCTAAAGACCGCACCGAGGCCGCACAGATGATAGAGGAGGGCCGTTGGGACGATATGCTCAATGTACTGCCGATCCACAAGGGCGACTTTTTCCAGATCGATTCCGGTACCGTGCACGCCATCAAGACCGGCACACTCATTTTGGAGACACAGCAGTCGAGCGACGTGACGTATCGTCTGTACGACTACGACCGTCCCGGCACCGACGGCAAACTGCGTCCCCTGCACATTGAGCAGAGCCTCGACTGCATAAACTTTGATGCTCAGGCTCCGACCGACGGCACGGTGACCGCGCCCGAGGTGGACGGCGTGACCGAGCTCGAGTCTTGCCCCTGCTACACCGTCGATCGCGTGCGCGTTAACGGCAGCAAGACCCTCGACCAGCGCTGGCCCTTCATGTGCCTGTCGGTCATCGACGGCGAAGGCACCGTCTGCGGCGACCCCGTCCACAAGGGAAGCCACCTGCTGGCCCCGAGCACCGTCAGCTCCATTGACCTCGAAGGCAAGATGGAACTGATCATCAGCCACCTCTAGGTCGCACCAACAACCAAAACGAAACAAGGGGCTCCCCCGTCCATATACGGGGGAGCCCCTACTCACATCTATTTTTCCATCAGCCCACCCGGCTCTCCAGATCAAAAAGCGGACGAGCAGAACGACGATTGCACAGCAACGTTGCCCAAGGACCTGGGCGGGCGTATGGGGCAACATCGATCGCGAGTTCCGCACGCAAAGGAGGCCACTTAATGTGGCCTCCGTCTTGCGCAGGACTGCCCGAGCAGGCGATGTTGCCCCATACGCCCGCCCAGGTCCGCCGGGATCACGACAGCTTGACGATCGGCGCAAAACCCTTCATAAGTTTTTTGGTCTGGCCGGTCTTTTCGAATTGAACCTCGATCATGTCTCCGGCGACCGAGATCACGGTACCCGTGCCAAAGGTCTTGTGGCTCACGGTATCGCCCGCAGCAAAGTCCTGCGATGCGCTGGCGCGATCGACCTTGCGCTCCACCGTCGGCGACACCTTAGATGACGGCTTTTTGGCTCGCGGCGCACCCGAACCAAAGGTCGAGGCAACACGGCCGGCGTCGGGCGAGACCCCACGATGGCGCTCGGTCCCGTAGCTGCTGCCGCCAAAGAAATCGTCAAAGCTCGATCCGCCGCGCGAACCGGAACCGCCGGTCGAGCGCGTATGCGAGCCAAACACCTTGCCGCCATACATGTCCGAGCCCATACCCGAGCCAAACGTGCCGTGACGGTCGCCGCGCTTCTCCCAGCCCGTGCCCTCAAAACCGGCAGAACCGATGCCGCTAAACTCGATGTCCTCAAACGGAATCTCGTTGAGGAAGCGCGAGCGCGGGTTGGCAGAGGTCGAGCCGTAGGTGCGGCGCGTAGCGGCATAAGTCAAGAACAGGCGCTTGCGAGCACGCGTGATGGCGACGTAGGCCAAGCGACGCTCCTCCTCGAGCTTGCCCGGATCGTCACCACCGCCAAAGTCGTGCACGTGCGGGAAGATGCCCTCCTCCATGCCGGCCACGAACACCGCCGGGAACTCCAGGCCCTTGGCGGAGTGGATGGTCATCATGGTGATGGCATGCGTCTCGCCGGCCAGGGAATCCAAGTCGGAACGCAGGGCCAGCCACTCCATGAGTGCCGGCAGCGCCTTACAGGTGAGCGGACCGTAGGTGCGCTCGATCTCGTCGGCATGCACGGCACCCGCCGGTATCTCCGTCGGCGCGGCATACGCGTTGCCCGCGATGGCGGCGGCCAGGGCATCCTGCGGCGAGAGCGCCGGGGCGGCTAGGCTATCGAGCGGATTGGAGCCCGCGGCATCGCGCGCGCCGACGAGCGCCTCAAACGAGAATGCCGGGGCAGATGGCCCCGGTTCGGGCGCAGGCGCGCTCACCACAACGGACTCGGGCTCGGCGCTGACAGGCACATCGGCAACACCGGCAGCGCGCAGCTCTTCCAAGCTCTCGAGCGTACCTTCGATATCCTCGTGCGTCTCCTCAAATTCGGCGGCGACGCCCAGGAATTCCTGGATGTTCTCGGCGCGGCTCTCGGATTCCATGGTGCCTTCGGCGCGAAAAGCCTGCAGCAGGCCCGTCTTATCGACAATCATCTCGACGACGTCCTTGAGTTCGCCGTCCATGCGACGGCCCTCGCGCACCAGCGACACAAAGCTCGACAGGCCGTTACGCACCTTGGCGCTAAACATGCCGGTTTCGGCGCACGCGATCTCGCAAGCCTGGAAGAACGAACAGCGGTTGTCGCGTGCCAGCTGCTCAATCTTTTGAATCGAAGTGGAGCCGATGCCGCGGCGCGGCGTGTTGATGACGCGCTTGACGCTCATCTCGTCGGCCGGGTTCACGATCATCTTGAGGTAGGCCATGACATCGCGGATCTCGGCACGGTCGAAGAATCGCGTGCCGCCCACGATCTTGTAGGGCACGCCCGCGCGCAGGAACATATCTTCGAGGATACGCGACTGGGCGTTGGTGCGATAGAACACGGCAATGTCGTCGTAGCTCGTGCCTTTGGCATGCAGCTTCTCGATCTCGCCGGCAATCCAGCGGCCCTCGTCGCGCTCATCGCTCGCCTGGAAGGCCTGGATCTTCTCGCCATCGCCCTCGGCCGTAAATAGGCGCTTGTCCTTGCGCTGCGAGTTGTGGCGAACCACGGCGTTGGCGGCGCTCAGGATATGGCCCGTAGAGCGGTAGTTCTGCTCGAGCTTGACGGTCTTGCAGTTTTTAAAGTCCTTCTCAAAGTCCAGGATGTTGGTGATGTCGGCGCCACGCCAGCTATAAATGGACTGGTCATCGTCGCCCACGACCATGAGGTTTTGGTACTTGGCGGCCAGCAGGTTGGCGATCTCGTACTGGACGTGGTTGGTGTCCTGATACTCGTCGACGCTAATGTAGCGGAAACGCTCTTGGTACTTATCGAGCACCTCGGGGCGGGTGCGCAGCAGCTCGAGCGTGCGCACGAGCAGGTCGTCGAAGTCCATCGCGTTGGCGGCGCGCAGGCGGCGCTCCAGCTCCAAGTAGACCTGCGCGGCCTTTTTGTCGTTGGGGCTGTCGGCGGATTTGAGCATGTCCTCGGGGCCGATCATGGCGTTTTTGGCCGAACTGATCTTGCTGCGGATCATGTTGATGGGGAATTGCTTTTGCTCGATGCCGAGCGCCTGCATAATATCGCGCACCATGCGCTTGGAATCGTCGTCATCGTAGATGGTGAACTGACCAGTGTAGCCCAGCAGGTCAGCGTCCTCGCGCAGCATGCGCACGCACATAGCATGGAAGGTGCACACCCACATGCCGCGGGTACCGCTGGGGATGAGTGCCGCCAGACGCTCGCGCATCTCGGCCGCGGCCTTGTTGGTAAACGTGATAGCAAGGATCTGCCAGGGCTTAACGCCCAGGTCGCCGAGCATATGTGCGATGCGGAAGGTCAAGACGCGGGTCTTACCCGAGCCGGCGCCGGCAAGGACCAGCAACGGGCCCTCGGTGGACAGGACCGCCTCGCGCTGGGCGGGATTAAGGCTGTCGATGTCGACGAGCGGCTTGGCGGGCTTGGGCGCCGGCGCGGGAGCGTCGTAGATGTCGAGCGGAACGAGCTCGGGCTCCGGCGCAGCGGGAGCGGTGTATGCATCGAGCGGCACGGGTTCCGGCGCGGGCGGCACGGATACCGCGGCGTTCTTTTCCCAGGGCAAGGGCTGGGTCATGGGTGACTCCTCATCTGACGGACGGCGCGCCTGCGGGCGGCGCCATAGTTTGAGCCGTACCAGTATACCGAGCCGCGCGGACACCGACGCAAATCACACCACGACTCCGTGCGCCACCGTCAGGCCCGCCCCAGCGGATTTGGTGCAATGGAGCCACCGATGTCATGGCAACGGCAGCGAGCGGTGGCCAGAACGAACAAATTGGCATGAAAAGAGGGCGGCATAGACCTTTTGGTCATGCCACCCTCTTTGAATGACAAGTTGTCGTTCTGGCCACCGCGCAGCGTCAACCAAGTTACAGGCCGAGCATAGGCTCCAAGACGAAGAAGTACGCAAGCACCACGATGCCCAGAATGATGCGGTAAACGCCAAAGCACTTGAAGTCGTGACGGCGGACGAAACCCATGAGCCACTTGATAGCGATGAGCGAAACCACAAAGGCCACAACGCAGCCCACGCCCAGGATGGCGACCTCGTTGGCGCCGAAGGTACCGCCCTTAATAAAGTACTTGACCAGCTTGAGCGCACTCGCGCCAAACATGACAGGGATGGCCAGGAAGAACGTAAACTTGGACGCCACCGAACGCGTGCAGCCCAAAAGCAGGCCGCCGATGATGGTGGAACCGGAGCGCGACGTGCCCGGAATCAGCGAGAGCACCTGGAAGCATCCGATGCCCAGGGCGGTCTTCCAACTTAGGTCCTCGAGCGTGGTGATGGAACCAAAGTCCAGATCCTCGTCATCGCCCTCATCCTCAGCGGTAGCCGCGGCGGGCGCCGCAAAGTGCGCACCGGCGGGACGTCCGCCCGACACCACAGCACGCGAACCGAACGAACCGGCAACGGCCATTTCCTCGCGCTTGCTCGCGCGCCAGTTCTCGATCACGATAAACAGCACGCCGTACACAATGAGCGCCAGCGCCACGACGGGAGCATTGTAGAAATGCTCCTCCATCCAGTCGTTGAGCGGCAGGCCGATCGCCGCGGCGGGAATGCAGCCGAGCACAATCTTGCCCCACAGCACCCAGGTGTCGCGACGGCCCTCCTTGCCCTTGCTGGGCGAGAACGGATTGAGCTCATGGAAGAACAGCACACAGACGGCCAGAATGGCGCCGAGCTGAATCACGACCAGGAACATATTCCAGAACGTCTCGCTCACGTTCATCTTGACGAACTCGTCCACCAAGATCATGTGACCGGTCGACGAAACAGGCAGCCATTCGGTGATGCCCTCGACCAGGCCCATGAAGGCAGATTTTAGAAGCTCGATAATATCCAAAGGGACCCCCTCGTTAGACACCCGCCGATATTGTTCTGCGGACGGTGCGGGCGATGTCCCATTATCAACCGTTGGCGGCGCGCCTGCGCCTACCCTTACCAAAAAACTCGCCCGTTCACAGAATTGCGAGCGGTCAAACCCAAATCCTTGGGTATAACTGCAACAAGATAAAGTGTCCGGCGGCCAACGCGCCCGCGCCCGCCCGATGCACGAGCCCCGCGCCCGTGCGATAGACCAAGGAGGAAACCATGAACGAGGGCTACACCAAGGTATTTGTTTCACTCGACGGTACTGAGCAGCAGGATTTTGTGCTCGCACGCGCCATCAAGGTCGCCGCGAACAACGGCGCCAAGCTAATCATCGGCCACGTTATCGATTCCACGGCGCTCGAGAGCGCTGGTTCCTATCCGGTCGATCTGGTCAACGGCCTAGAGGAGGCATTTAAGAACTCCATCGCCAAGCAGCTCGAAGAGGCCAAGGCCAATCCCGACATTCCCGAGGTCGAGGTCATGATTCGCGCCGGCCGCATTCGCGAGACGCTCAAGGACGAGATGCTCGACGTGGTTAAGCCCGACCTGGTGCTCTGCGGCGCCCGCGGCCTGTCCTCGATCAAGTATGCGCTCCTGGGCTCGATTTCGACGTTCCTGCTACGCAATACGGACTGCGACATTCTGGTCGTGAAGTAGCGTTGCTCCCACCGGCCGCGGGGCCTGCGGGGTTTCCACGGGCACGTCCTCGCCGCGTTGCGGCTGCGGGATGTGCCCTTAGGAAACCCCTCCCGGCCCCGCGGCCTTCGCAGCCTTACTTCAGCGAGTTGTCTGATAGAAGAATGACGTGCCGCCCCGTTTGGGGCGGCACGTTTTGTTTGGGTGGGCGTCTGCCGTGTGCGTTACTCGAAGTATTGGAACTTGTTGGTCGAGAAGGCAAACGTAACGACAAAGCCTTCGCCGGGCTCGGATGCT
>CAJMPK010000008.1 GCA_905215205.1 uncultured bacterium
GCTATTGAAAGCCAAATCCTCGGCGCTCGGCGCGTAGAACTCGCGGCCGCATGTCGGACACGTGAGCGACAGGCCTGCGGCCACGTTAAGGCTCGGCTCCACGCGCGCCCCGCAGTGCGGGCACACGTGATGGGCGCAACGGCTAAAGAGCAGACGCAGGCTGTTGTTAAGCTCGGTCATGGTGCCAAAGGTCGAGCGCACGCCCGGTACGCTGGGGCGCTGGTGCAATGCGAGCGCCGCCGGCACGTGCAGCACCTCGTCCACCTGGGCGTGCTCGGCCTGCGTTAGCCGACGGCGGGTATAGGTGCTGAGTGCTTCCAAGTAGCGACGCGAGCCCTCGGCATAAAGAACCCCCAGCGCCAGCGAACTCTTGCCCGAGCCCGACACGCCGGCAATGCCCACGAGCTTTCCCAGCGGAATGTCGATATCGATGTCCTTGAGGTTATGGACGCGCGCGCCACGCACCTCGATAGCCTGCGGGCTCATCTTCTGTTCCGTCACCTTTATCACCCTACTCATGCCATAAAACTCGATCGCGAATGTACGCGCCCAGCATGGGCACGGTAAACCGGACGAGGCCGTATCCGGCAGCCTCGATGACGCGCTCGCGAATCAGGCTTGCGCGATATTTACTCGCCCAGCTCTGGGTACGATCACAGCGCTCAATGATATCCGCCATGCGAGTCGGTTTGCCCTCGTCAGCCGCCATGGCCTCGATAAAGAGGCGCTGCGGACTGCGCAACCCGTAATACAAGGGAGCGTCGACCGCTTCATAGAACTCGGAGACGGCATCGGCGTAGCCAGCCTCGACATCGCGCCTTTCAATGACTTGCGAGTTGCGCCGGACAGCAGACCGCCACATGTAATAGCCCACCAGCTGAACCATATAGGGATGCCCCATGCTTTTGCGCGCCGCAAGGTCCGCCGTCTCCGCGTCAACGTAAAGACCAGCGTCTTTGACCGTCTGGATATACGAATCGCGCACCTTGGGCAATGATATCGCCCCCAGCGTACGCTGCTGGGCACGCCGCAAAAACGTCACGCTCGGCTCTTCGAGCAGATCGTCAACCATACTGGGTAAGCCGGCGAACACCAGCGCAAGGCCGTGCTGCTCGCTATCGGGCAAGCCCGTAGCATCCTGGTCTCCGAGCACCTGCTGATAGAGAACGGCCAGCGCCGCCAGTTCCTCGATAGACGCAGATTGGGCCTCGTCAATCGCAAACAGTATGCCCTTGCCTGGACCGAGCTTCTTGAGGCGCTCGTTGACCAGCCCTCGCAACGTCTCGCCCTTTGCCCGCGCCGCCTCGACCGACATCCGGCCAAACGACGGACCGAACTCCATTGACGTCACAACGGGTTTATTCGAGCGAAGCGCGTCGGCCAAGCGGTCGCATAAGCCAAGCGAAGCGGAATCGGAGACAACCGCCCATCCGCGCTCATTGGCTAGACGTTGCAGCTCCCGCAGGAGAACTGTCTTGCCGCAGCCGCGGTTTCCCGTAATGAGCATGAGCCTGCCCGGCGCTCCGGCGCCGTTATCGAGCCCTTCCGCAAAATCTTCGATGACCGACTCGCGACCGATGAGTATCGGAGGCCGCTTGCCAGCCGTGGGCTTAAAGGGATTTGGATTCATGTCGGTCTCCTCGGATTGGCAAACCCTGGTAATAGTTATACCAACTTATACCGAGTTATACCAATAACATGTGACAAAGAAACTGTCCCTTTGTCACATGTGGCCGAAAAACTCGGCGTCTGCTGCTCGCCAGGGGCGGAAGGTGGCGGGATCGATCTTTACGTGCGCCGCGGCGGGCACGTCGTACCATTTGACCGTGTAACCGGCGCCGTGAGAGCAAAAGACCGAGTCGGGCGTGTTGGGCAGATCGGCCTCGGGCTCATAAGCGGCAGTCTCGATTACGCGCTCGGCATCATGGCAAGCCGCATAGCCGGCAAACTCCAGGTACAGATGTCCGCGACCGCTCGTGTAGGCAGCCACCTCCAGCGCGTAATCCTGCACCTCGGATGCCGGCACGCGACCCATAAGCTTCGCCCGGTCTCCCGCCATCGTCGGCGGCTCGTACTCGGCACCCATGCGCGTGGCATCCGAGAGCGCCCGGCCCACGCACTCTCCCGGCACCTCGAGCTCAAAGCGATACCACGGCTCCAACAGCACCGCCGCGCCGGCCTCACTCGCTTGCATGAGCCCCTGGCGAATCGCGCGATACGTGGCCTGGCGAAAATCACCGCCCTCGGTGTGCTTGGCATGCGCGCGGCCGCCCGTGAGTGTAATGCGCACATCGGTGATGGGCGAGCCAGTCAGCACGCCCAGGTGGTCGCGCTCCATGGCGTTGGTGAGCGCCAAACGCTGCCAGTTAAGATCGAGCTCGTCGGTCGAGGTCACGGTGCCAAACTGCACGCCCGAACCCGCTGCCAACGGCTCCAGGCGCAGATGCACCTCGGCATAGTGGCGCAGCGGCTCAAAGTGGCCCACGCCCTCGACCGGCTGCGAAATAGTCTCCTTATAGAGAATGCCGCCAGACTCAAACGCAACCGAAAGGCCAAAACGATCGGTCAACACCCGCTGCACGACCTCGAGTTGCACAGCGCCCATCAACTGCAAATGAATCTGCTCTAGATGCGTATTCCAGCTTACGCCGAGCATGGGATCTTCGTCCGCCAGCTCAGTCAACGCTTTGAACACCGCATGGACATCGTGTTCGCCCGGAAGCACCGTATAGGTGAGAACCGGCGCAATGACGGGCGCATCGCCCGCGGGCTCCGCGCCCAGGGCGTCCCCTGGGCGAACATGCGCAAGACCCGTCACAGCACAAATACCGCCAGCAGCAACTTCTTGGGCAAGCTCATACTTTTCGCCGTTATAGATGCGTACCTGATCGACCTTCTGCTCCCATGCCTCGGCGCCGGAACGTCCGTCAATCATCTGCTTGGCATGCAGCGTGCCGCCGGTCACTTTAACCCAAGCCAAGTGCTCGCCGCGATCCCCGCGGCTGACACGATAGACGCGCGCGGCAAACTCCGGAAGCCATGCCTGTTCACGCATCAGCGCGCATATGCCGTCCAGCAGCTCGTCCACGCCTTGGTCCTTGAGCGCCGACCCAGCAAAGCAGGGAAAGAGTTTGCGCTCGGCAACCATGCGCGACAGCGTTGCGACAGAAAGCTCGCCCGCCTCAAGAAACTCCTCGAGCGCTTCTTCGTCTAACGCGGCAGCGTCCTCCTGAACGGCCCCGCCCGCCAGCAGTTCGCTGGCATCCAAGCAGCCCTCGGAGAGACGTTGCCCAAGTTGTGCCAGCAAAACATCGCGGCCGGGATTCTCCAAATCGATTTTATTGATATAGATGAACGTCGGGATGTCATAGCGCGCAAGCAGGCGCCACAGGGTTTCGGTGTGCCCCTGCACGCCGTCGTTGGCGCCCACAACTAAAATTGCGTAGTCCAGCGCGCGCAATGTGCGCTCCGCCTCGGCCGAAAAATCGACATGCCCCGGTGCATCCACGAGCATGACGTGGGTATCGCCATGGTCGAGCACGGCCTGCGACGAGAAGATCGTAATGCCACGCTCACGCTCGATCGCGTTCGTGTCCAGATGCGAATCGCCATCGTCCACGCGGCCGCGCTTGCGAATGCGACCCGCGTTGAACAACATGGCCTCGGCCAGCGTGGTCTTGCCGGCATCGACATGCGCCAAGATTCCAACGACCGCTTGCTTCGACATGGCTCTCCTCTTATTGCAAGCCCATCGCACGCGGCAACGGGCATCCTCGTTCCACACTGGATGATACAATGTACGGGCCGGCGGGCGAAGCGAGCCCTATCCCCCGACCGAGCTCATCGCCCCGCGTTGCCGCGCAGCGATTTTCGTAGGTTCGCGCCTTGCGAAAGCCGGCACCTCCCCTTTTTGTCTGCCCGGGCTCATCTGGGGCGATAACAACGCGAGCCCCACAACAACGCGTTTTACCAAAAATGGCCCCACTCGGGGCCATTTTTGGTAAAACGCTGGTATGTGGCTCGGCCTTTATGCCTCGCGCAGCCAATCAAACGCGACGCGCGGCGTACCGTCCGACACATATACGATACCGGCGCGCTTAAACCCGGCCTTGGCGATGGCTCCCTGCATGGGTAGGTTGTCCTGATGCGTGTCGATGCGCAGGTGATCGGCGCGTTCCTTGGCAAAGGCAAACATCGCAGCCGCGATACCGTGCGCGGTGCCATCGGACGCCACACGGTGCAGCACAGCATACGGGGCGTCGCTGCGCCACTGGCCGCCCTCGATCACATCGTAGGAACTGTCCGGCCCCGGCAGAAAGGCAAACGTCGCCACCACGCGTCCGTCTTCCTCGCACACATAGCTGCCACCGGCGGCGATATCGGCAGCCAGCTGCTCGCCCGAAGGCGTGCCCTCGGGCCACTGCGTCGTGTTGCCATGTGCGCGCATAAAGGCGCGGGCCGCGTCATAGATGGCCATGACGGCGGGAATGTCGGTATCGAGGGTTTTTCTGATCATCACGCGGCGACCTCACGTTTATTGGTATCACTTTGATTGAGCAATGATACCAACGTTTGGAGAAGGGCGCGAAGCAGATGGGAAGCAAAAAGCGAGCCGCCTGGTCAAAGGCCAAAAGCGAGTTTTTGAGCGCTGCTACCGGCGGCGATATGAGCGACCTGTTTGCACGCGAGGACGAGCGCCGCGACGCCCTGGACGCCGAGCGCGATGAAGCCTGGCGCTACAAATCGTGCGAGCGCAAAAACCGTTACGACACGCGCGCCGAGGCCGAGGCAGTTATGGCCGACTGCGAAAACCGCGGACGCCGCGGGCTGGCCTGCTACAAATGCGAATACTGCGGCGGCTGGCACTTGACGTCGCACCCTTGGAAATAGGCGCCGCATCGGCACGGCATTGACGGAGCGCCAGCCATCGCACGCAAGCTACGGGCGCGGCGGCGCCAACACATCGTAGCGAACGGCCTTGCCCGCAAGTTGATAGCTCGGCTTAACGCCGGCAAGCAGCGGCCCCTTCACCGGCCGCTTGATAACGACCTTGCGCGGGCGCGCCGCAAGCGCAGCTTCGACCAGCGTCTCCTCATCGGCGCACGGCTGCTCCAGATGGTGCAAGAGTTGGAACTTCTTTTTCACCGCCGCGCTCTTGGTGCGCTCGGGAAACATGGGATCCAGATATACCACGTCGGGGGCGGCAAGCTCGCCCCGCCCGATCAGCTCAGCCGTATGGCGAAGGCCGGCAATGCTGTCCTCGCCCGCATGTAAGCGCATGCGCGACACGGCAGCCGCAAGCGCCGGATCATCTGCCGCGCGATCCAGGGCATCCTTGAGGAGCGCCGCGATCACGCAATCCTGCTCATACAGATCGACGGTAAAGCCCGCGGCCGCCAACAGCAGCGAATCCTCGCCAAAGCCTGCCGTGGCATCAATCGCCCATGGGCACTCGATGCCTTTTGCGCGCGCAGCCTTTACCAACAGCTCTTGCTGCAGACGGCCCTGCTTGAGCCGCGGAAGCATGCGGCCAAAATCGGCACGCAGCTCCATCGTGCCGTCGGTGAGCGTGAGGCCCTCGGACTTCCCGATCAGCTCAAGCCCCGCGGCCCGAGCAACAGAAAAGGGATCGACGACGCCCATGGGCACTCCTTAGCAAGCAAAACGAATACGCGAGTGCCGTTTATGCCAGCACCCAACCGTCCGCTATTGTCCCACATGCGACATGGTCCACAGCATCGCAATGCAAAGCACCGCCATCAATCCCGTGCACACGGCAGCGATCACAGAATCACCCATGCGCCTTCCCAACGACTGCGGCTCACGCACTTGCCCTGCTCCGTACATCATGACTCCTCCTTGAGACCAGCTCCTTGTTACGGCCTCATCATCGCAGCGCCGCACATGGGCTGCCATCGATTTGGCTTACGTCCAGCTTTCCTTTTTGAAAGGTTGGACCGTACAGGCAAGAGACGCTTTCAAACGCATGCATCGCCCCGTTGAACTACAATGTGCTTCACGATATGTGCCGCAACCTGGGTGCGACAGATTCTCCGCGCCCGCATCGAAAGGACCAGCTATGAGCGCCGCTCGCAAGACACTCAAAATCCTTGCCCTGATTTATTTTGTTCTGGGCATCGCCAGTCTCGTCATTGGAATCGCCGGCATCGCGACCGGCAACCTCGATTCCACGTACGGGTCGAACGCCATGCTCGCCGCGGTCGTGCTGGTCGCCAAGGGCCTCATCGATCTCGCCGCAGGTGTTGCGGGCATCAAGGGCGCCAACAAGCCTTCGCAGGTGGATGCTGCGTTTAAGCTCGGCATCGTTGCCGCAATCGCCACGATTGCGCAGGCCGCGCTCACGCTTCCCGCGCTCGGCGGCAGCGCCGTCAATATCGTCGCCTTTGTCATCGTGGTGTACGACCTGTTCTTTGTTCAGCAGGCACACGCCGTTAAGGCCGAGAACAAGGACCGCCTGTAAGCGCTCGCTTCTCATAACCTCTGCAGCCAAGCAACTACAAAGGGCCGATCGCGCATCTCCGCGGTCGGCCCTTTGCGTTTGCCCAGATAAAACCTGCCAAAATAAACCTGTCCCTTTTTGGTAGGTTAGCAGTGGCGGTACTCGGCGATGATGAAGTCGATATCGGTCTGGAGCGTGTCCAAATTTGCCAGGCGCTCTTTGTCGGCAGGGCGTGTGCGGTAGTAGTACGGCGTCATCTGGAACACCGCCTCGATGTCGGCCTGGGTCTGGAGCGTAATATTCGCAGATACCCGCTGCGTTCCGACCAACTCGAGCTCGGTAGTCTTCGGCAGCTTCTCGTCGTTAAGGTACGGCGTATCGTAGAGCACTTCCTTAAGCCCAAACAGATGACGGGCACCCGGCACCACGGTGTAGAGCGAGCCCTCCGGCGCCAGCACGCGGGCAAACTCGCGCTCGTTAAAGGGAGCAAAGAGCTCGGTCACCATATCGAAGGCGCCATCGGCCACGGGGATGTCCTTCATGTTGGCCACGAAGTAGGTCGCATCGCCGCGCTTGGCGGCAAGGCGCACCATCTCTTTGCCCAGGTCAAAGCCGTAAGCATCCACGCCCGGCACCGCGCCCATGGCGCTGGTGTAGTAGCCCTCGCCGCAGCAAATATCGAGCAAGGTCAGCTGCTTGCCCGTATACGCCCCGTGCTCTGCCGCCCGCTCGTGCACCAGCTCGACCATCGCATCGCGCAACGGCGCATAGTAACCGCGGTTCAGAAAGTCGCGACGGCTGCGTGCCTGCGACTTGGGATCGCCCATGGAGTCGCCGCTCTTGGACGAGCGCAGGAGATATAGATAGCCCTCGCGCGCACGGTCAAACCGGTGCCCACCCGCGCATGCAGCACCGCGTTCGTCATCCACCAGCGGCTCATGGCAAACGGGACACAACAACATGGCAACTCCTTAGCGCGAACAACACAACGCCCACCATTGTCGCACGCCTTCCCCGCCTAGTCATTGGGGACGTTCTTGAATGAGTAATCGTTTTAGAACGTCCCCAATGACTAGGCGATTAGGAGTATCATCGTCTGCGCAAATAAGCACAAAAGAGCATGTTAGAGATTGAGAGCGTATGGCTGACACCGTATCTAAGCACATTGACATGACCACCGGATCGCTGTGGCGCAATGTTCCCCTGTTCGCCTTCCCTGTGGCCGCCACGAGCATCTTGGAGCAACTGTCGAACCTCATCGCCACGGTCATCATCGGTAACTTCTCGGGCGACCAGGGAACCCTCGCCATGGCGGCGGTCGGCTCCAATGTTCCGCTTACCAGTCTTATGCTCAACCTGTTTATTGGCATGTCGCTTGGCTCCAACGTGGTCATCGCCAACGCTATCGGCCGCAACGATCAGAACATGGTCAAACGCGCCGTCCATACCTCGATTCTTATGGCACTTGTGGGCTTTGTCGTCATCGCACTGGGCGAGATCTTTGCCGAGCCCATGCTCGCCGCGCTCAACGTTCCCGCCGAAACCATGCCGCTCGCTTCGCTCTACCTACGCGTCTTTTTGCTCAGCATGCCCTCGATCTTGCTTTACAACTTTGAGGCCGCGATCTTCCGCTCCGTCGGCATCACCCGCATGCCGCTGCAGGCGCTTGCCGTGTCCACCGTCCTCAACATTGGCCTGGACCTCATCTTTGTCCCCGTACTCCACTGGGGCGTCGCGGGCGTCGCCATCGCCACCGCCATCGCCTACACCGTCAGCGCCGCTACGCTCTTTATCCGCCTGCTCAAGACCGACTCCGTCGTCCGCGTCACCCCGCGCGACCTGGCTATCGACCCCGTCGCCCTCAAGCGCATCGTCAAGATCGGCCTGCCCGCCGGCATCCAGAGCGCCGTCTTTGCCGTCGCCAACATCATCATCCAGTCTGCTATCAACAGCCTGGGCACCGAGGTCATGGCGGCATCGAGCGCCGCTATGAGCTTGGAGTACGTATGCTACAACCTGCTCAACAGCTTTAGCCAGGCTTGCACCACCTTTGTGGGACAAAACCACGGTGCCCGCCAGATCGACCGCTGCACCAAAACGCTCAAGGTCTGCCTGGTCGAAGGCGGTATCGTTGCACTCACCACGATCATCGTTATTGTCGGCCTGGGGCGCGAGATCTTGTCGCTGTTCAACAGCGATCCCAACATCGTCTCGATCGGCTATATCCGCGTGTGTTCGATCTTCCCGGCGTACGCCTTTAGCATGTTCTACGAAAACATGTCCGGCTACCTACGCGGCTTTGGTATCTCGCTCACGCCCGCCCTCATCACCATGATCTGCGTCTGCGGCATCCGCTTCTATTGGGTGTTCTGCGTGTTCCCGCACTTCCGCACCTTTGCGAACATCATGATGGTCTACCCCATCAGCCTGGGCACCACGGCGTTCTTTATGGTCGTGGCGGTGCTACTTTGCCACCCGGCACGCACCTATCGCGCCACCCAAGCCAAAGCGACAGCCCGCTAAACACCGCACTCAACGCCACGCCAGTCATTAATTGACAATATGCGAGCTCATATAGTCGATAAAGTGCCTCGTGGCGATGGGCATGGTGTCCCAGCTGCGCCAGGCGGCCACCACGTCGCGCGAGGGGGCATGCACGATGGGCCGCACACGAATATCGGCTCGCATGCCCTCCACAGTACGACGGTAGAGCATGCTCACGCCTAGACCCTCCTCCACCATCGCCATGATGGTGTAATCGTCGGTCACCTCACTCGTCACGTGCGGCGACAGCCCGTGCGTCGCGAATGCATCGAGCACCAGACTCTGTTCGCCCTCATCCAGCAGCACAAACGGCTCGGACGCCAGGTCGGCGAGCGTCACCTTTTCCTTTGCCGTCAGCGGATGCGCGGTTGGCAACAATGCCACCAACTCGTCGTGATAGACCACACGCTTCTCGAGGCCCGCGGTAAACCCGCGCGCCGTAAAGCAAAAATCCACCACGCCGTCGTGCACCCACTGAGCGTTGCGCGTGTAATCGCCCTGCTTGAGGGTAAAGCGTACGCCCGGGTGCAGCGTACCAAAGTCGCGGATCACACGCGGCAGCACGGTACGGCTCACGTTGGTAAACGTCGCGATGCGAATATCGGTCGACGAAAGCCCCAGCAGCTCCTGGCGCTTGCCCTCGAGCTCGGCCTCGGCGGTCACAATCTGGCGCAGGTACGGCAGATATTGTTTACCGTCGCGCGTAAGCGAAACGCCCTGCTTACCGCGCTCGATAAGCGTGGTACCCAGCTCGCGCTCGAGCGCCTTGACGGCCTGGCTCACCGCACTTTGCGTATAGCCCAGCTCGTCCGCCGCGCCCTTAAGACTGCCGCGATCGACCACCATACAAACAATCTGATACCGCGATGCCATCGTGCCTCCACATCAATGCAGCTGTAAACGTTTTGCCAGGGCTTTTCCCGCTAACATTAACATTTCTTAATCATACTGAAGATACATTCGCTTTACTACATCCACATCTGGGAGCAGAATCCTTTTTATGAAACCGTTCTGTAACAAAAGGAGTCCCATGGATCGCAAAAAAGCAATCGCGCTCTCATTTTCCGTTCCCGTCGCATGGGGCTTTTCGTACCCCCTTATGAAGATCGGCATGGACAGCATGAACGCCACGAACATCGTTGCGCTGCGCTGCATCATCGCCTTTGTGGCCTGCCTGCTGCTCTTCCACAAGCGCGCTTTCCGCATCAACCGTGACCTGATGGTCCGCGCCGCCATCATCGGCGCCATTATGGCAACCGAGCTCACCTGCATGTGCCTGGGCTCCAGCCTCACCTCCGCCTCCACTGCCGGCTTTTTGCAGAGCCTGACGGTCGTGATCGTGCCATTTGCCAACGCCGCCCTGCTGCGCCGTGCCCCCGAGCGCAAAGTGCTCGTCGGCACCGCCATCGTCACCTGCGGTATGTTGCTGCTCTCGGGCGCCGACTTCACCAGCCTGAATCCGGGCGCGATTATCATGCTACTCTCGGCCTTTATCTATGCCGGCCACATCATTGTGGCGAAGCGCTTTGTCGAAGATGTCGACCCGCTGGCTCTGGGCGTTTGGCAGCTGGGCTTTGGCGGCTTGTTCTCGGGCATCGCCGCATGCGTCTTTGGCGGCTTCACCCTTCCCAGTACGCCCAGCGAGATTGTCGTTGTCGTCGCGCTCGCACTCATCTGCTCTGCCTATGGCTTTATCACCCAAACGCTCGTGCAGCCCCACGTGCCTGCCGAGACCACCGGCTTCGCCTTCTCGCTCGAGCCGGTATGCTCCGTCGTCTTCTCGTTCTTCCTGGTCGGCGAGGTCCTGAGTCCCATCGCCTTCTTTGGTGCCACCCTCATCCTCACCGGCGTCATGGTGGCAACCGTCGAGCTTCCGCGCCTTCGTGCACATGGACAGGCTCGCATGGCAGGAGCGCCCGAGCACGTCTCGTAGACCCCACTCCTTATGCAGCCGCGGCATAAAGGCAACCGGTGCGCCTTTACAATAGATGTCAACAGAGCATCTGCCATAAAGGAGCCCCATGGACACCGCAACCCGCGACCGCAACATAGCAACTTGGTTGGGTGATGCGCCGCAGCCGGTACGTAACACTACGAACCAGCTGCTCGAGCGCATCGCCCTTTTGCGTGCCGAGCAGACCATCTACCCGGCACAAGACGACATCCTCAATGCCCTCGCCTATACGCCGGCCGACCAGGTCAAGGTTGTCATCCTGGGTCAAGACCCCTATCACGGGCCCAACCAGGCCATGGGGCTGTCGTTCTCGGTCCCTGCGACGCAAACCAAGTTGCCGCCGAGCCTGCGCAACATCTATAAGGAGCTCAAAGCCGATCTGGGTTGCCCCATTCCCGCCACGGGAGACCTAACCCCATGGGCACAACAGGGCGTCCTGCTCCTCAACACCACGCTCACCGTGCGCGAGCATGCCGCGAACTCGCACGCCAAGCTGGGCTGGAGCACGCTCACCGACTACGTTATCGAACGCTGCTGCCAGCTGCCCCAGCCGGTAGTCTTTTTGGCATGGGGCCGCTTTGCCCAGCAGATGGTCGAAGGCAAGCTCGCCGCGACCGGCGCGGGCAAGGCGACCGGCAAGTTCTGCCTGGCCTCCACGCACCCCTCGCCGCTTTCGGCCAACCGTGCCACGGCAGAACTCCCCGCCTTTATGGGGTCGCGCCCCTTCTCGGCAGCCAATCGGCTACTCGAACAGCACGGCTCGACCCCCGTCAACTGGACTTGCCTCGGCTAAAAACCGATACATCAAAAACGCGCCCGACGGCAATCTTGCCATCGGGCGCGTTTTGTTACTCGGGCCAGATAAACTGGGTGCGGCCGGCCTCGCCACCATCGATCAACAGACTCTGTCCGGTCATAAACCGGTTGGTCACGCCCACAAAGTAGATCCACTCGGCGATTTCTTGGGCGGTGGCCCAGCGCTTAAGCGGCGTGAGCTCCATAATCTGGTTCCACAGGTGTTCGTCTTCCATCACGCAACGGTTGAGCGGCGTGATAACGCCACCCGGGTCCACACTGTTGGCGATGGCCTGCGGCGCCAGGCGGTTTGCAAGGTTCTTGGTGTAGGCGATAACGCCGCCCTTGCTGGCAGCATAGGCGGGAAACTCCGATCCCGTATGTCCGCTCGCCGACCCCACATTGACCACGGATTCGATAGCCGGCGCCGGCTTGGCGGCAAGCCCCTCCCCCACAAAGGCGTAGCGCTCGGTCACGTTGATGGTGCCACACAGGTTGGCGGCGATGTCGTCAGCCGAATCCTGCACACCGGCAACGTTCACGATTACCTGGGGTTCAAGGTCGCCCGGAAACGAGCCCGGCTTGCAGACATCAACAATCAGATGGCGGTAGCGCTCGTGTTCGATCGCCGCCGGCAGCAGATCAAAGCCCACGACCTCGTGGCCCTCGTCCAAAAAGCGCTGCACGCACGCGGCTCCGATACCGCCCGAAGCGCCCGTGATCAAAACCCGCATACTTGCTCCTTAGGCGGTTGCGTGGCGCTCGAGGTACTCGGAACCCACATTCTCGCGCTCCCAGCCACGCACGACCTTGTAGCCCACGGGGCTCAGGAAGACCTCGCACAGCAGCTCGGCAACGGCGCCCGTCAGCGAGCACATAAGGACCTGCACCCAGGTCCAGCCAAAGAACGTGTGGCTTACCACAATGGCAAAGACCAGGTTGTCGATAAACTGGCCAACGCCCGTGGACACATAGGAGCGGAAGGCAAAGCTCGCGAAGTTATTCTTTTTGAGCATACGACCGAGCGACTGGTTGAGCGTGGAGTTAACCACGGCGGAAACGAGCATTGCCAGCGAAGAGCCCAGCACCACGTACCAGGTGCCACCGATGGTGGCGTTAAGGGCGGTGTTGACCTCGATCATGCCCGTGTCGTAGTAGGCGCCCCACATGCCGGGCGTGAGCGAGCATGCCCAAAAGCACAGGCTGACGGCGAGGTTGACCAGCAGCGCGAGGATAGAGATTTTGATGGATGCCTCGGCGCCAAAGCGCTTGCAGATCATGTCCTGGCACAAAAAGGAAACCCAGCTCACCACAAAGCCGCAGTCGAGTGCCAGATACGGCAGGCTGATAAGCTCTTTGTTGGCCAGCAGGTTCATCATGATGACGCTCACGAAAAACAGCGAAACCGTTGCCGCGGGAATGCTCCGCAACAGGACCTTGTAGTCCTCCATGACCTTCTTGATCATTATGTACTCCTTTGGTTTTAGGTTTAACGAGCAGGATATCGGACCCGAACTGCTCGGACGCCCCGGTCTTGAGACGACGGTGGGTATGATAGCCGCTCACGCGGCATCAGGCAAGCAATCGGCGCGGCGGCCCCGCAGGGCCACCGCACTGGTGCGTTAAAACGCTACGTTGCCAAACTCCGACAGGATAAGGTCGGGATTGTGGTCGGTTGCCCAATCAACGTTCCACGGGCTCGTGAACAGCAGCAGCTTGCCGCCGCGCATGTCCTCGACGCGCAGCGTGTCGCGCGTGAGCGAAAGGCCCGGGATATCGATGGTATCGGGGTCGTTCTGGATCCAGCGGATGTCCGTATAGGGCAGCGGCTGGCGACGAACCTCAACACGGTACTCGGCCTTGAGGCGGCGCTCGAGTACCTCAAACTGCAGCACGCCGACCACGCCCACGATGACGCTCTCCATGCCGGCACCCAGCTCGCGGAAGATCTGGATGGCGCCCTCCTGGGCAAGCTCCTCCATGCCCTTGACGAACTGCTTGCGCTTGAGCGTGTCGACCTGTGTAATGCGAGCGAACATCTCGGGGGCAAACGTCGGGATCTGCGGATACTGCACGTGGCGCTTGCCGGAGCACACGGTGTCGCCGATGCTAAAGATACCCGGATCGAACAGGCCCACGATATCGCCCGCGTACGCCTCGTCCACGATGGCGCGGTCGTCGGCCATCATCGACGTGCCCGTGGCAAGCTTAAGCTTGCGGTTGCCCTGCACGTGGAAGGCATCCATGCCGCGCTCGAACTTACCCGAGCAAATGCGCACAAAGGCGATGCGGTCGCGGTGGTTCTTGTCCATGTTGGCTTGGATCTTAAACACAAAGCCGCTAAAGTCGTCGCGGCAGGGATCGACCGGCTCGCTGGTGAGCGTATCGGTATAGGCGCGCGGCGTCGGGGCCAGACGCAGAAACTCCTTGAGGAAGGGCTCCACGCCAAAGTTGGTGAGCGCCGAGCCAAAGAACGCCGGGCTTAGCTTGCCGCAGGCCACGGCATCCAAGTCGAGCTCGTCGCCGGCACCATCGAGCAGCTCGATGTCGTCCATCAGGTTCTTATGGTTCTCCTCGCCGATGAGCTCGTCCATAGCGGGGTCGCCCAGCTCGGCCTCGACCTCGGCGACCTTCTTGGTGGCGTTGGCGTGGCCGTCGCCCTCAAAGGCGATAACGCGGCGGGTCTGACGATCGAACACGCCACGGAAGTTGCGGCCGCTGCCGATCGGCCAGTTCATAGGATACGTATTGATGCCCAGGACGTTCTCGATCTCTTCCATGAGCTCAAACGGATCGCGAGCCTCGTGGTCGAGCTTGTTCACAAAGGTGAAGATGGGAATATGGCGCAGCGTACAGACCTTAAAGAGCTTTTTGGTCTGGGCCTCGACGCCCTTGGCACCGTCGATGACCATGACAGCGGCGTCGGCGGCCATAAGGGTACGGTAGGTATCCTCCGAGAAGTCCTGGTGACCGGGTGTATCGAGGATGTTGACGCAGGCGCCGTTGTAGGTGAACTGCAGCACCGAGGAGGTAACGGAGATACCACGCTCCTTCTCGATGTCCATCCAGTCCGAGACGGCATGCTTGGCCGAGCTCTTGCCCTTGACCGAGCCGGCGGTCTGAATGCTGCCGGTATAGAGCAGCAGCTTCTCAGTCAGTGTGGTCTTACCGGCGTCCGGGTGGCTGATGATCGCGAATGTGCGGCGCGACGAGATTTCATCCGACAGGCTTGCCATGCGGATCCTTTCTTGCATTGAGTGCATTACGTCGTTGTAACCGCACTATTGTAGCCGCGAAATCTCGCTCTAGGGCGCCTATCAGGACAAATTCATCAGTTGGGACCTGGGTAGCCGGCCCAATCCGAATTTGTCTCTTGCGTAACTGTGCATAGTGTATATATACTGTGCTTACCGGTTATATACACGTGTAGCCCATCAGCTAAGGAGCCGCTGTGGACATCATCCTATCCAATTCGAGCGACAAGCCCATCTACGAGCAGATAACCTCGCAAGTCAAAGCTCAGATCTTATCGGGCACGCTCACCGCGGGAGCCAAACTCCCCAGTATCCGTGCACTCGCGAGCGATCTTGGCGTGAGCGTCATCACCACCAAGCGCGCCTACGCCGACCTGGAGCAGCTCGGGTTTATCTGCACCGTGCAGGGCAAGGGCTGCTTTGTCGCCGAGGGCAACCAGGAGCTTTTGCGCGAAAACCAGCTCTGCCATATCGAAGAGCTACTTGCGAAAGCGGCGAGCCAAGCCGAAGCCCTGGGCGTCACGCGCGACAAACTGCACGAGATGCTCGACCTGGTAGCCCCCGAAACCATGCAGTAGCCATCTGCAAGAAAGGCTATACCATGCAAAATTTGCTAGAACTCAAAGGTGTCTCGCGCCGTGTGAGCGACCGTTTTTCGCTGCGTGATGTCACGCTTGCCGTGGAGCCTGGCCAGATCGTCGGCTTTGTTGGTGCCAACGGTGCCGGCAAAACAACGACGATTCGAGCTGCTCTCGGGCTTGTAAAGCTCGATGCCGGCGAAGTGCACCTGTTTGGGCAGCGCTGCGGCGCCGACGCGCCCGATGAAACGCAGCGCCATCTACGCTCCCGCGTCGGTCTTGTCCTGGACACGTGCCCCTTCCCCTCCACGCTCAAGGTGGGCCAGATCGAGTCGCTCGTAGGCCCGGCGTACCCCACGTGGGACCGCGAAACGTTCGCCGGATTCATCAACCGATTTGGCCTCGATCCCAAGACAAAGGTCAAGGACCTCTCCCGCGGCATGGGCATGAAACTGCAGCTTGCCTGTGCACTCAGCCACAATGCCAAGCTGCTCGTTTTGGACGAGGCCACCGCGGGCCTCGATCCCATGGCACGCGAGGAACTGCTCGATGAGCTACTCGCCTTTGTTTCTGACGGTCAGTGCAGTGTGCTGCTCTCGAGCCACATTACGTCTGATCTCGATCGCGCCGCCGACCGCGTCATCTGCATCGATAACGGCTCGATTGTGTTTGACCTGCCGCGCGAGGACATTACCGACCGCGCTGGCATCGCCCACTGCACCCAAGCGCAGGCCGCCGAGCTTATGGCTTGCGTCGAAGGCGCCCGTGCCGTCCACCACGCCTATAGCGTGGACGTGCTCGTGCCCAACCGTCGCGAAACGCTCGAGGCCTTCCCCGAGATTCCCTGCGATCGGGCAACCATTGATGACTATCTGCGCCTCATACTGAAAGGGGCTTCGAAATGAAACGTGCCTTTATGTCCGAGCTCGCCATCGTTCGCACGCTCATCCCGAGCATCGCGGGCGTCGGCCTGTTCATATTCGTCGTATTGACCCTTGCCAACGCGACAGACGGCGATTCCGGCATGAGCGCCGGCGCCTGTGCGGTCAGCGCAATGTCGCCCATCATAATCATGAACTCGCTAGCTGGCTACGATAACCAAAACGGCTGGGAGCGTTATCGAGCAACGTTGCCCTTCTCGCGCAAAGACATTATTTGCGCACGCTACCTGTGCATCGTTGTCTTCTCGGTCGTCATGGCATGCGCGGCTACGCTTCTGAACATCCTCGCCCTTCCGCTCTTCGACCCCATGGGCATCCCTTCGACATGCCAGACGATCTTTGAAATCGCAACCGCCTCGGCGGCATCGATGCTCATCTCCCTCATGATGGTATTCTTGACACAGCCGCTGTTCTTCCGATTTGGACACATGGAGGCGCTGCGCCTATCCCTTGGCCTGTTTGCCCTGTTTGGCTGCGGCACCATGGCAATGCTGAGTTCCTCCAACCCCATCAGCAACTGGCTCATGTCGATTGCCTGGGCGAATCCCGATCCCGCCGTCCTTGGCTGTCTGTGCGCAGGAATTGCCGTACTGGCCCTCGTGCTATGTGCAATCAGCTGCACCATCAGCATCAAGGTCTATCGAGCACGCGACCTGTAATCGACAGCTAAAGGGCTTGGGCGGCACCCCACCTCATTTACTAGATAAGAAGAAGCAGCAACAACGTCGCTACCACCCTTCACGACATGCCGTTTAGATCTCGGCAACCAAAGAGAAGCCGACAGCATATCTTCGATTCGAGCCTTAACCAAATGCCCTCTCGAACTATGGCCCCTGTCTCACCACAGCGATATCAAAGCTTCATGGCGGGACGGTATCATCGGACGAGCGCCGTAATCTGGCGCGGTCGTTCTTTGGGGAGGCATTTCACCCGTGTCGTGGGTCGCAGCAGCATTTGTGTCGGCTTTCTTTGCCGGCATCACATCTATCCTGGCCAAATGCGGCATCAAGCAGACCGACTCCGATGTCGCGACGGCCATTCGCACCTGCGTGGTGCTCGTTTTCGCCTGGGCAATGGCGGGCATTTCTGGATCCATTGGAACCATTGGCAGCATCGAATCCAGATCCTGGCTCTTTCTCGTCCTCTCGGGACTCGCTACCGGCGCTTCGTGGATCTGTTACTTTAAGGCGTTGAGCATCGGAGACGTCAATAAGGTCGTACCGGTCGACAAGATGAGCACCGTGCTCGCCGCGCTGATCGCCATCGTGCTTTTTGGCGAGACGAGCAACCTTGCGGTTAAGCTCGTGGGAACCGCCGTCATTACCCTCGGCACGTTTTTAATGACCGAGAAGCAGCAATCCGCCGGACCCGAGCAGCAGCAAGACCGGACCTGGCTCGCTTACGCCCTCGGCGCCGCCGTGTTCGCGGCACTCACCTCCGTCCTCGCCAAGATCGGCATCGAAGGCGTCGAGTCAAACCTGGCCACGGCAATCCGCACCTGCGTGGTACTGGTTATGGCATGGGCAATCGTGGCAGCCAAGGGAAAACTGGAGCAGGTCGCGCACGCTGACCGGCGCGAACTCACATTTCTCGCAACATCCGGCATCGCGACCGGAGCATCGTGGCTGCTCTATTACTATGCCATCGCTGCAGGCCAGGTGAGTGTCGTGGTGCAGATCGACAAACTATCGATTGTCGTATCGGTACTATTTGCGCGCTTGGCATTCAACGAAAAACTCTCACGACGCAGCGCCATCGGTCTCGCCCTCATCGTCCTGGGCACCGCCGCGCTCGCAGTTTGGAAGTAGCGCGGCCAGCGGCCGCTACATCCTCACACCTGGCTTGGGATGCCTGTACTGACCGTGGGATGCCGTGCGCTTACCGTGCGAGATGGCAAATTTGGGACAACAGTGCAGGCAACGAAGGCAGGCTGCGCACTCCGGCTTTGTCCAGACGGGAAGGCCGTCTCGCATCTCAATCGCCGCCATGGGGCAGCGCTTGGCACACAGGCCGCAGCCGATGCAGCGATCGGCATCGACAGCAAACTTGCTCGTCTGTTGCATGCGCGGCAGCCCAATTGCGTGATACGCGCACGATGCAAACAGAGGCACGCGATGGCGCATCATGTTGCCCGTGCGGCGCGCCCGCACCGCCTCGATCACGGCATCAATCTGCGCCTCGGCAGCCCTATTGATACCCTCAACCTTTTGAGGGTCAGACAGGTCGAAAACAGGCGTCCAGGTATCGGGCATCTTGACGCTCATCGCCGCATCTAACTCGAGCCCACGCTCGTGTAGCAGATCGCGGGCGAACTTGGCCGATTGCCCGGTCGTCGAACCATATGTCGAGACATAGAACGTATAGGGGCGCTCGCCGCCCTTTGTGCCGGCAGCAACCGATAGGTCGACAGTCTTCAAAAACTCGATCATTGGCGTCGGCAAGCCCCAGGCGTATACCGGGGCGACAAACCCCAGCCGACAGGGGCCTTCCATCACAGCAAGGTGAAGGATCTCGGCATCAAAGCGCTCAATCGACATAACTTTGTCGCTTGTCGCCGCTGCAATGCGACGCGCCACATGCTCGCTGTTCCCTGTCGCGCTAAAGTACAGGATCATCTCGTACCCCTGGAATTGACTCGTGAAAAACCACGCTACTTGCGCAGCGGCTTGGGCAGCGGAATACCGGCAGCGATGACGGCGGCGATGATCATACAGACGATGCCTTTGAGCGGAAAACACATAAGCAGCAGGCCCACAACCATGACCGGCTGGCGCATGACGGCGCCCATCGTCGATGCCGTGCAGACGGCGACGCAAAAGACCGGATCTGCGCCGGTGAGGATGGCAAGGCCATAGCCCAGACTTACGCCCGAGAAAATAACCGGGAAGAAGTGGCCGCCGCGCCAGCCCAAGTTGATAAGAGCGGGGGTCAGCATGGCCTTAACAAGACCGGTCGCGATAAGCACACCGGAGGGAATGGTCAGATAGGTTTCCATGAGCACATCGGCCTGGGTCTCGCCGGCAAACATGGTGTAGGGCAGGACCGTGCCACAGATGGCGAGCGCCAGACCGGCTAGCATGGCCTTGACGACAGGACGCTCCCCTATTGCATGGGACAGTGCCTCGCTTGCATGCTCGGAGACAAAGTACAGCCAACCGCATACGGTGCCGACCAACGCCAGCGGAATGAGCCAGACAAGTTCCAGATTGCCCACCTCGGCGGACTCGAACCTGGGCATGCCCATGCCGCCGCCCACAAGCTGGCCGAGCAGCAGGTAGGTGCCCAGGCCGCCGGCAATCGCGATGCCGTAGACCACCGTCTTTTGCGCCTTGGGCAACTTGATGGTGATCTCGCCGGACGCGGGCTCATCGTCGGCGTCTTCGCCCTGGCCGTCGGCGCTACCGGCAAGCGGTACCACAAAGCCAAAGACGGGCGCGGTAAAGAGCGCCGTCAGGGCAGCCTGGGTGCCCAGCAGCGTGAGCTCCCTAAACTCGGCGCCAAAGCGACGCATGCGGTCGCCGACCCAGCTGCACAGACCCGCGATAACGCCGGTCAGGCCGGCCTCCGGTCCAATACTTCCGCCAAACAGCAGCGGCAGCAATGCCGCGAGCGAAAGCTTGCCCAGGCTGTCGTACGGATAGCGCCCGTCTTGCTTAACCTTAGCCATGACCTGATTGAGGTCATCGGTCTTGGTGCCCGTCATCTTTTCGTACAGGCCGATTAACAGGCCGCCCAGCAGGCAGACAAAAAACGGGTACGGCAGAAAGCCAAACGGACCGCTGGCAAGCTCGGGCGAAGCGACGCCCAGCGCGTGCGGAATCTCGGTCCATAGATAGTCGATACCGTGCTCCATCGCAAAAAAGAACAGCCAGACTGCGGCACCCGCGAGTGCGCCGGTCACGGCAACGCTGACCAAAAACAGCGCTCGGTTCGTGGGTTTAGCGAGCTTATCCATCGGGTCCTCCCGCGGTCAAAGTCGACATAGATACGTTTTATTGTAGAGCGAGTGTGACCCAGTCAAGCCAACCGTCTGCGCCGCAAACGGAGCCAACGGGAAGCACGGCGGGACAGGCTCAAGGCTTATCCGTTGATAATTGATGCGATTTCGCGCAGATCCTCGGCAAAGTAAATGCCTTGTTGGCGCTGCGGGCTCGAAAGTCCCTTATCAATCATGTGCTCGAGCAGCGCCTTAAGGTCATTGTAGTAACCGTCCAAGTTGTACAAGATGCACGGCGCGTCCAAATGCCCCAACGATACCGCGGACATAACCTCGGCAATCTCCTCGAGCGTGCCCGTGCCGCCCGGAAAGGCAATGAACGCATCGCCGAGCTCGATCATCTTGGCTTTGCGCTCGGCCATATCGCTCGTCACGATAAGGTCGTCGATTCCGTCGTGCTGAAACTCGGCCTCGATAAAAAAGCTCGGCTCAACACCCGTCACATGCCCGCCGGCATTAAGCACGCTATCGGCAAGCGCACCCATCAGGCCCGACTTGGATCCGCCGTACACGAGCGCGTGCCCGTTGGAGCCAATCCAGTTGCCCAGCTCTTGCACCGCAGGCAGAAATGCTGGGTCGTCACCAACGCTGGCGCCCAGGTATACCGTGATATTCATATTCAGTCCCCCTCGTCGTGACGCGCGGCGCCCGTTCTAGCGTTGGCGTCGGCGATATTCGCGCACGCGGCGCGACAGGTCGGCGAGCTCGTCACGACCGAGCTCCTCTAAATGCTCAAGATCGTCCATAAAGCGCGCCATGGTGTCCTTTTGGCGCAGCTTGATGAGCGTATTGCAGTAGTTCACTGCCACGCCTGTGAGCATAGCGATGTAGAAGATGCTGATAACGCTCAGGATGACGGTAATGGCGCGGGCGACCGGCGTCTCCGCCGGGATATCACCAAAGCCGATGGTCGAGACGGTCTCAAAGCTAAACCAGAGCCCGTCGCCAAACGTGAGGGTCGTGGGCTCGGACAGCCAGACAGCCGTTGAGCACAGCAGATAGAAGACGAGAAACAGGCCCGTGATGCGCGCAAAACCAGCCTGGCGTAACACGTCGGCAAGCGTCCTCAACTTGTTCATCGCGACCCCTTTTCCCAGACGCCCAATCACACTCGCCCGGTATTGTCCCACAACCGGCAGTTAGGAACGTTCCTTTTGTGCCGGCAGAAAGGGACTGACCCCAACTGCCGGGCGGAACCGTCTAGCGGTGCTGCTGCCGACTGGGCAGGCGGAGCTGGTATTCTTATGCGGTAATGTCTCGATTCATTAGGATTGCATGTGAGAGCTGCCACTGTCCTTCGTTCAGTTATATGTCGCGCTCTGGTCGTTGCGCTTACCGCGCTCACCGTACTGAGCGCCGTCGCGCCCGCCCCCGCCTTTGCCGCCGACTCCGATCAGCAAGTCAAGACGGTCCGCGTCGGCTGGCTCGTCAACAACGAGGGCTTCCAGGACGGCACTCCCGGCGAGCGTCTCTCGGGATGGGGCTACGAGTACCTCCAGACCCTGTCGTACTACACGCCCGGCTGGCGGTACGAATACGTCACCGGCACCTTCACCGAGCTTATGGACATGCTCGAGGCGGGCGAGATCGACCTCATGCCCAACATCTCCTACTCCGAGGAACGCGCCCAAAAGTTGCTCTTTTCCTCAAACCCCGAGGGCACCGAACGCTACTACATCTACGCCAGGCCCGATCGCAACGATCTGGCCAAGGGTGACCCCCAAGCGCTCCAGGGCCTTACCATCGGCTACAACCCCGGCGTTATGCAAACCTTCGTTGGCCAGCAGTGGCTCACCAACGAAGGAATCGCCTGCACATACAGGGAGTATGACGGAGACTCCGTTCTCTTTGACGCGCTCGCAAACAACGAGGTCGATGCCGTCATCATGAATGACACGATCTCGTCGCCCAGTGCCTCCCCCATGTTCTACATTGGTTCGAGCGACTACTACTTTGCCGTTCCCAAAAGCCGCCCCGACCTGATGAACGACATCAATGCTGCCATGACGGCAATCGCCCGCGTCAACCCACGCTATAACGACGAAGTCAAATCTAGCTACTCGACCCAAAACAGCGGTTCATCATCGCTCAACGGCCCCGAATGTTCCTGGCTCAAAGCAAATGACAACACCATCACGCTCGGCTACATTACGGGCAAACTCCCCTACTGTAACGAAGACGAAGACGGCGAAATGGAAGGTTCGCTCGCATCGCTTGCGACGACGCTGCACGATAAATTTGGCATTACGGTCAAAACCGTCGCCTTTGATAGCTACAAGATGATGTCAAAGGCCCTGTCAAAGGGAAGCATAGACGTTGCGCTGCCGGTATACCGAGATTACTGGTTTGCCGAGCAAACAGGCGTTGTGCAGTCGGTATCGTTGGGGACCATGTCCCTCACCGCCATCCACACCGGCAGCGACCTGAACAAAGACCTTCAGAGCATCGCCTGTACCAAATCATCGCTTATCAACCAAAATGCACTTGAAAGTCTGTTCCCCACAGCGACCGTAACCGAATACCAATCCGACGATGAAGCGTTCGACGCCCTCAGGAAGGGAACGGTGCACCGCATCGTCGCTCCCAGTTCACGCGTAAAAACCATCGGCGACCGTTATGATCTCGAGGACTGCGAGACGGTCGAGCTCCCTGACACCTGTGAGCTCTCGTGCTGGATTTCGCGCGGAAAACCCGAGCTGTTGGGAATCATCAACAAGGGCATCATCAATGCCGGAGAATCGCTCTCCGCAAGCAATTTCTCCTCCACGTCGTACACGACCCAGGAATCCAACACACTTCAATTCCTTTATCGCAACCGCACCGCCATTGCAGCTACCCTCATCGGTATGTTGTCGGTCGGCATCGTCCTGCTCATCTGGGCGCTCGTGCGCGCTCGAACCGAGCGCAAAAAAGCCGATGCTGCCAACGCCGCTAAGACGGCATTCCTCACGCGCATGAGCCACGACATCCGTACGCCGCTCAACGGCATCCTGGGCCTTATCGAGATCGAGGAATTGAAGGAAGGCGATATGCAAGTCGCCCGCGAGAGCCGTGCCAAGGCGCGCGTTGCCGCCAATCACCTGCTCTCGCTGATCAACGACATCCTCGAGATGGGCAAAATCGAAGACCGCAAGCTAACACTGGAGCATGCGCCTTTTAACCTCAAAGAGCTCTGTGACGATACGCTGGTGCTGTGCAAGCTCCGCGCGTCCAGTAACGGCATCACAATGCAGGACAATAGTCTGCCGTACGCCACGGGGCCATACATGATCGGCAGTCCCACCCATATCCGACAGATCATGATCAACCTGTTAGACAACAGCATTAAGTACAACAAGCACGGCGGCTCCGTCACCTTTAGTTCAAAGACAAGCCACTCGATAACGGGCGCGCGCTCCTTTGCTTTAGCGTTTCGGATACCGGCATTGGCATGGCTCCCAAGTTTTTAAAGCATATCTATGAGCCGTTTGCCCAAGAAGGTGACGATGCGCGCAGCAAGTTCCAAGGAACCGGCATGGGCATGCCAATCGTCAAGTCGCTTATTGAACTGATGGGCGGCACGATTGAGATTTCGAGTGAGGTTGGCGTGGGAAGTACGTTCAACGTCCAGATTCCGCTCGATATCGACAAGAACCCTCAGACGCGGGCAGATACGGTCGAGAGGGCGCTCGACTGCTCGCTCGCCGACATGAACGTGCTGCTCGCCGAAGACAACGAATTGAATGCCGAGATTGCCCAGGCGCTGCTCGAAAGCGAAGGCATTGTCGTAACTCGCGCCGCCGATGGCAACGAAGCGGTCGACCTATACGTTGGCCGTCCCGCCGGCAGCTTCGATGCGATTCTGATGGACATCATGATGCCAGGCATGGACGGCTACGAGGCAACCCGCGCGATTCGTCTGAGCGAGAAGGTCGATGCAGCCGACATTCCCATCATCGCGCTCACCGCCAACGCCTTCGCCGAGGACGCCAAGGCGGCACACGACGCCGGCATGAACGCCCATCTGTCCAAACCGGTCGACTTTAACAAGCTCAAAAACATGCTCGCCCGCATCAAGAAATACGGAGCTGTTTCGCTATAATTTGTGCTCAACCACCATACGCAGCAGAAAGGAAGCCAATGATGTTTAGGCCCTTACGTCGAAAGAAACGCGCCATCACTGACGAGGAAGCGCGCGAACTGCTCGCTACCTGCAAGCGCGGCGTCTTTGCCGTCAACGGCGATGATGGCTACCCCTATGCCATTCCCGTCAACTACTTCTTTGACACCGAGCACGATAAGATTTATTTCCATGGCGCCAAAGCCGGCCACAAGGTCGACGCACTCAAGCGCGATGACAAGGTCTGCTTTACCGTTTACGGCAACGAGTGGTACAAGGACGGTGACTGGGCTCCCTACGTTATGAGCACCGTGGTCTTTGGCCGCTGTCGCTTGGCGAATGACACCCCCGCGTTTATCGAGGATAAAGTTCGCCAGCTCGCGCTTAAGTACTACCCTTCTGCCGAAGAAGTCGAAGAGGAAATCGCCAAGGACATTAAGGGCGTCCAGCTCTACGAGATTACGATTGAGCATCTTAGCGGTAAGCAGATTCAAGAAAAATAAACCTCCGCAGCAGGTCTGCGCCCAATGGTTACAGATGCCTTACCACACGGGGCCTTCTAGCCGACTTGGCAGAAGGCCCCGTGTGCAGTGCACACTTACCGCGCATTAAAAACGTAGCGGTCCAGGCGGTCGCACGCTTCCCTTACGCGCGAA